>CAZFIA010000051.1:0-24489 GCA_964519335.1 uncultured Pseudomonadales bacterium | reverse complement strand
TGCTGGCCGGGTTTCTAGCCCCACTGCCTTACAACTACTGGCGGCTTAAGAAGTATGGCAAGGCTTGTCACTGACAGTCCGCCACTAGTCATCCTTAGTTCGGTAATCACCGTACTCAGCATCGCGCTTGGTTAGCGCCTGGGTTAGGCCTTTGCGAATGTCAGCCAGATGCGCCTGTGCAGTTTCCGTGTAGGTCGCAAGCGTCTGCATTTCGGTCCCCGCGCGAATACCCGCCCTGATGCCCATCGCATCCATCTGCCGATGCACCGCGCGTTTATTCATCTGCTGCAGATCGCTAGGCGTCTTGGCCACCCGCTCGGCGATGGTGAGTACTTCTTCTTCGAGCACGTCCGCAGGATAAGCACGGTTAGCAAAACCGCTGGTCGCAGCCTCAGTGCCCGACATGTGATCACCGGTAAGCATCAGTTCCATGGCGCGCCGCAAACCGACAATCCAGGGGTAGAACTGATTGTCTGGCGGCGAGATGCTGCGCACTACCGGATAGCCAATCTTGGCATCCTCCGCCACATAAACCAGATCGCAGGCGGTCGCGAGTTCAGTTCCACCCGCCAGGCAATAGCCATGCACCTGCGCGATGACCGGTTTGGCCATGTCCCACATCTTAAAAAAACCCTCGACCACATGACGCGGCCAGTTCGAGAGTCCGCCTGCTGTGTAGTAGGGCTGATCGTTACGCACGTCACTCTGCAGGTCATAGCCGGCAGAAAAACAAGGTCCGGCGCCACGAATGATCATCACTCGAACGGTTGGGTCTTGATCTCCCTCCTCAAGTGCCGCAAAGAGTTCTGTGCGCAACTCATTCGAGAGCGGATTACGCTTGTCGGGGCGATTCAGGGTGATGCGCCGAACCATTGGCCGTGGTTCATCGACAATTATTTTTTGATACGACATACAAAACCCTCTTTTTTGGAAACAGCTGGGGATAGCATTCCGGGAAACGGCACTACAAACTACAACGCTTACTTCAAAGAGAAGTTGGCCGCCGTAAACGCGTTGAACGTTCGCTCCACCTGTTCGGGTGTAGCTCCACCCAGCGGCGCAATGATGCTGGTGTGCACACCACCGTCAGCGTCAGACTGGATGCGCTCGCGAATTTCATCTTCGTTGCCGATGATGCCAATCTCATCAATCATTTCATCGGTCATAGCGCCCGCCGTTGCAACCCGATCCTTCGCAGCCCAGCCTGCGTTGATAGAATCTGCCGCAGCATCGTAACCGGCCCAGGCGAGAAACTTGTTGTACACCGGTGTTGCGTAGTACGGGCCGAAGTTTGCGCGGAACAAATCACGACCGGCTTTCTTGTCATCGGTGCACAAAACCATCGCGCGGTTAACCACTTCAACCGACGCAGGATCTTTGCCTGCAGACTCAGCGCCACGCTTAACGGCGTCCATCATTTTAGGCAGCGCGCTTTTTGGCCAAAGATTAAAGATAACGCCGTCGCCGGTGCTGGCCGCCATCTCAATCATTTTTGGTCGCAACGCCGCAATATAAATAGGCGGCGGGTTATCGAGCGGTGGCTGTCGATAGCCGCGCGATGACATGGTCTCCAGATCGGTGAAATTTGATTTCTCGCCGGTGAGCATCGACCGCACCATAACGGCGGTTTCTTTCACTCGAGTGAGCGGCTTATCCAGCGGAATGCCATTCCACTGCCCCATGATGGTTTGGCTTGAAGAGCCAATGCCTAATACAAACCGGCCAGGTAACACCTGCGAAATAACATTGGCGGTTGCCGCGAGCACGGCAGGCGTGCGCGTGTAAACGGGCGTAACGGCTACCCCAAAGCGCGCTGTAGAACTGTAGTGGCCCACCGCCGCAATCTGCGTAAGCGTGTCTGGTGCGCCGGCGTCTGCAAACCACACGTCTGGATAGCCGTTGTCTTCTGCCCACTTGATGCGAGCAATGCTGTGTTCAAGTTTTGGCCCGGCCGGTAACGTCACCGCGAGTCGTTTTGCTAGTGCCATTGGTGTTCTCCCTCTTACTGTCTGTAGATCGCTTTAGATCGTTGTTCTTGTTCTGCCTTCTGGATTCATTCTACCCGCAGGCCCGGCGCAGGTATAATGGCCCTTCAAAAAGGGCTTCTGGCCAAAGAGGGAATGCAATGAGCGATGTGGAAATTACCTCGGTTCGTGAGGCGCATAAGTTCGACGAATCGGCGCTTAGTCGCTACATGGCTGAAAACGTGGAAGGTTTTTCCGGTGATCTCACCGTCAGGCAGTTTGAGGGCGGGCAGTCTAACCCCACCTTTCAGCTTGAAGCAGGCAACACCCGCTACGTGCTGCGCAAGCAGCCGCCGGGCGAACTGCTGCCCAGCGCACACCAGGTAGATCGCGAATATCGCGTCATGAAGGCTCTCGCAGATTCTGCCGTGCCGGTGCCCAAAATGTACTGCCTGTGCGAAGACGGAAGCATCATAGGCACCAAGTTCTACATTATGGAAATGATAGAGGGCCGTCTCTATACCGAAAATCAGCTGCCTGAATGCAGCACAGATGATCGTCAAGCGATGTATCTGGATCTCGCCCGGGTGATGGCCGAGCTGCACAATGTGGATCCCATCGCCTGCGGGCTCGAGACCTTTGGCAAACCAGGCAACTACTACAGCCGGCAAATTGGCCGCTGGACCAAGCAATACATCGCGAGCAAAACAGAACAAATCGACGCCATGGATGCCTTGATCGACTGGCTACCGGCGAACCTCCCCGACGAGTCAGGCGCCATGATCGTGCACGGTGACTACCGCATGGGCAATGTCCTCTGGCATCCCGTTGAGCCCCGCATCGTTGCGGTACTCGACTGGGAGCTATCTACCCGGGGCGACGGTTTGGCGGATCTCGGTTATCTCTGCCAGGATTATCATGGCGAGGGTTACGATGATCCAGGCCTGGTGGGTGTCGACCTTAGAGCGCTGAACATTCCAACTGAAGACGAGTTTGTTGCGCACTACTGCAAACACGCCGGCCTCGACGGCATTAAGAACTGGACGTTCTACCTCGCCTACAACATGTTCCGCAGCGCCGGAATTATTCAAGGCGTGTACAAACGCGGCCTCGACGGCAACGCAAGCTCTGCCAAGGCGCTGCAGTATGAACACATGGCGCGCCAGCGTAGCGAACGCGCCTGGCTGTTGTTGCAACAGCGGGGAATGGTATAGGCGGAATGGTGTAGCGAGCCGCTCAAAGCACATGCTCGACCTGTTTCACGCACTGGCGGTTAGACTTCGCGGACTACGCGGCGTTTCGCTCATTGTCATTTTTGGCTTTGGTGGTCTCTTTGCCTATGCGGCGCTCTCTGAAAACGCGCCCGACCGATACTTAACCTCGGGTATCGCAGGTCTGTGCTGGGGACTTTTGCTGTTTGTTTTTATCTCGCTGTTCCAGCAGGTGCCAGAGCCTCCCACCGACCAGCACTCCAGGTGGCAACGAATAAAACTACGGATGCGCAGGCTGGGTTACGGTTTTCTTGGGCTTGCCACCCTGGGACTCACCATCACCGTGATATTCGCAACCTTCAGAGTGCTCCGATAAGCGAGTATGGTGGGCACTATGTCTACAACACCTTCAAACGCCTACTGGTTACCCTATTCCTCGAATCGCGCGTTCCATAAGAGCCCGCGCATGGTTACCCGGGCTGAAGGGGCCTATCTGTACGACGACAAGAACCGGCAGATCTTCGACAGCCTGTCCGGGCTTTGGTGTTGTGGCTACGGTCACGGCCGAAAGGAAATAGCCGACGCCGTTGCCCAGCAGTTTACGCAGCTCGATTACGCGCCAGCATTCCAATACGGCCACTCGCTTGCGTTTGAAGTCGCCGATAAGTTAACGGCGCTAACGCCAGAACCACTCAACCACGCCTTCTTTACCAACTCAGGCTCCGAGTGCGCCGACACCGCGCTAAAGATCGCCCGCGCCTACTGGCGCATGCGCGGTGAAGGCGCCAAGCGAAAATTCATCGGACGCGTAAAGGGCTACCACGGCGTTAACTTTGCGGGCACAAGCCTTGGCGGCATTGGCGCCAACCGCAAACTGTTTGGCGATCTGGTGGCCACCGATCACTTGCAGCATACGCTGTTGCCTCAAAACGCTTATACCAAAGGCCAACCGCAAGAGGGTGCAGAGCTTGCCGATGAACTCGAAGAGTTGGTGGCACTACACGACGCATCTAATATTGCCGCCGTCATTGTTGAACCTGTCGCGGGCTCTGCCGGAATAATTCCGCCCCCACATGGGTACCTGAAACGGCTGCGCGAGCTGTGCACCAAACACAACATCTTGCTGATCTTCGACGAGGTGATCACCGGCTTTGGTCGCATGGGTGATGTCTTCGCTGCGCAGCAATTTAACGTTATCCCAGATCTGATGATGCTCGCCAAAGGGCTGACCAACGGCAACCTGCCAATGGGCGCTGTGGTTGCGAGTTCAGAAATCTACTCCGCCTTCATGGAGGCAGATCTGCCAGACCACGCCATCGAATTCCCTCACGGCTACACCTATTCAGGGCATCCCATTGCCTGCGCCGCAGCAAGTGCCGCCCTCGACGTGCTGGTAGACGACAACATGGTGGAGCGCGCACGCAAGCTTATGCCATCGCTTGAGGATAATTTGCACGGCCTAAGAGGTAGCAAACACATTACCGACATTCGCAACTTTGGTTTGTCGGGCGCTATTTCGTTTGCAGCCCGTAAAGGCGACCCCACTATTCGCCCCTATGAGATCGGCGTTAAGTGCTGGGAGAAGGGTTTGTATGTGCGCTGGGGTGGCGACACGCTGCAGTTTGGACCCACCTTTGTTTCGAAACCCAGTGACTTTGCCGAGATGAGCAACATCTTGCGCGACTGTATTCAAAGCACAGCCTAGCGGACTGCCAGCACAGTCACTTGAGCAACACCGCAGTAACGAACGCGCGCCCTAAACCACTACCCAGGGTTACCCAGCGCTATTATGGCTGGGTTATCGCGCTGGTGATGGGCACCGCCGGCGCGGTGAGTATGGGCATGTGCTTATTTAACTTTGGCCTGTTCATTAAACCCATGGGGGATGAGCTGGGTTTGTCGCGCGCAACCTTTGGATGGGCGCAGTCTCTCAGACAGGTGGCTGGCGCCCTGTCGAGTCCGGTGCTTGGCCGAATGGTTGATCGGTTCGGCTCGCGCCTGCTGCTTCCAATGTCAGTAGTGCTTACTGGTGCTGCAATGATTGGCCTGAGCTACGCCCAGACCGAATTGCATCTACTGTTAGCACTCAGCGTTATCGGCGTCGCAGGCTACGCCATTCCCGGGGGAATACTGACCAACGTACCCGTCATGAAGTGGTTTGAGCACGACCGGGGTCGCGCCATGGGTCTGGTCTCTGCCTGCTCACTGATTGGCGGCATGGTCTTTCTGCCGCTCACTCAGGAACTCATCGATCGCGTGGGTTGGCGCAGCGCCTGGTTCTCTCTGGCCTGCTTCGGGATCGCCGTAGTAGTGCCCCTCGTGCTGATCTTTGTCCGGCGCCAACCCGAAGACTTTGGCTTGCTGCCCGACGGCGCCACGGCCGCCGAGGCGGCTGACGCGAACACAAATGAAGAGCAACGCTACACCGCAAAACAAGCCATGCGCACGCGCTCGTTCTGGATGCTCGCGCTTATCTTCACCTTGATGTCTGTTTCTATTGCGAGCATTGGCTTGCACCGAATCCCCGCATTTATGGATCGAGGCTTGTCCCCCGCCTGGGTGGCCTGGGCGATGGCACTCGATTCAGTTCTGGCGGGCGTTGCTTCAGTTGCAACGGGCTTGCTGGCCAACCGGGTGGGTATTCGGCGCATCGGCGCCCTGGGCTTTGGATTTTTGGCGGCGGCCTGTTACCTGACCATTATCGCGCAAGATCTATGGCTGATGGCGCTGTCGATGGCCGTGTTTGGCGTGGGCATTGGCATAGTGATGCAAATGCAGAACCTCATCTGGCCCGCGTTCTTTGGCCGCGCCCATGTGGGCAGCATTCGCGGTGTGGTGATGCCAGTGACACTTGTGGTTAGCGCACTAAGCGCACCTTTCGCAGGCTACGTGTATGACACTACAGGCAGCTACACATCGGTATGGTGGGTAGCCGTTGTGCTGATGAGTTTGGGCGGAATACTGTCGCTAAGTGTGCGCCGGCCACCTTCGCAACTCTCAGAGCACCGCTTAACCCAATCCGAGTTGTGAGTAGTGCCAACGCAAATGGTCTTCCATAAAACTCGAGATAAAGAAGTAGCTGTGATCAAAACCTTCTTGGATTCGTAACTCAAGTTTTACGCCTGCTTTCGCACAAGCAGCCTCAAGCAACTCAGGCTTAAGCTGCTCTTGCAGAAAATCATCGCTTGCTCCCTGATCAACCAACAACGCATCCGTCCGCGCGCCATCTTCGATCAAGGCACAGGCGTCGTACTCGCGCCATGACGCCCGATCTTCGCCAAGGTAGGCACCCAGCGCTTTTTCACCCCAGGGACACTGCGCAGGCGCGCAAATTGGTGCAAAAGCAGAAATACTCTTAAACGTCTGCCGGTTGCGCAGGCCAATCGTGAGTGCGCCGTGCCCGCCCATCGAGTGACCAAAGATGCCTACCCGGTTTCGATCGATCGCGGCAACCGAACTCACCGCAGCAAGCAGTTCATTCTCAACATAGGCACGCATTCGATAGTGCGTCGACCAGGGCGCTTGCGTCGCATTGACGTAAAACCCGGCACCCAGCCCAAAGTCCCAGGCACCATCCGGGTCATCGGGCACGCCTTCGCCCCGGGGAGAGGTATCGGGCGCAACAATGACAAGACCCAACTCACTGGCGACGCGCTGTGCGCCGGCCTTTGCGACAAAGTTGTCTTCGGTGCAGGTCAGCCCAGACAGCCAAACCAGCGCGGGGGCTTCGGTTGAGCCGGCGGAGGCGGAATCGGGCACGTACAGCCCTATGCGTGTGACGCCTCCAAGTTCGGCTGACGCAAATTCATAAACAAACTGGGTGCCCGCATAGCTGCGCGCCTGAGAGATCACCTTCACTAACGTGCCTCGATTCGCTGGTCTTAATTCGATAGTCTGGTTTCAGCGTAACTACCCTGAACCCACCAGGCAAACAGCACCAAGTGATCAGCACCCCCCAAACTAGCACGCTAGACGGCGTAGATATCCGCCACGAAATGGTGGCTGCCAACGGCATACGAATTCATCTAGCAATCGCAGAACCGACGAACTTTAAAGAAGGGTCAAACCAACCCGACGTACTGATGATTCACGGTTTTCCAGAATCCTGGTATTCCTGGCGCTATCAGCTACCGGCGCTCGCCAAAGCGGGTTTTCGGGCGATAGCCATGGACGTGCGTGGCTACGGTCGATCATCAAAGCCCAGCAAGGTGCGCGACTACCGCATGCTGCAAAAAGTAGCCGACGTGGTGGGTGTGGTTAAGGCCTTGGGAAGTCGACCTACCCTGTTGGTTGGGCACGACTGGGGCGCACCTATCGCCTGGAATTCTGCGATGTTGCGCGGCGAACTGTTTGCGGGCGTGGCAGGCATTTCGGTTCCTTACGCCTCGCCCACCGGCACCGCGGGTCCTCGACCCATCACCGCGATGCGCGCCGGTGAGACCGACCATGAGTTCTATATTCAATACTTTCAGCAAGTCGGCCGTGCAGAGGCTGAAATCGAATCTGACGTCCGCAGCTGGTTGCTGGGCTTCTACTGGTGCGGCAGTGGTGACATAGAAAACGGCCCCAACATCGCCCAGGTCAAGAAGGGCACGCAGATGCGCGACATTTTTGTGTACCCCGACACTATGCCCACCTGGATGAGCGATCACGACCTCGACGTCTACACCCGCGAGTTTGAGTACAGCGGCTTCTTTGGCCCGCTGAACCGCTACCGCAACGTGGATCAGGACTGGGAAGACCTCGCAGCCTTCGCACAGCGGCCTATCACTATTCCTTCGTTGTTCATTGGTGGCAGCAAGGACGGCCCGACAATTTGGGGCGCAGGCGCTATTGAGGCATTTCCGAAAACCCTGCCCGCACTACACAATTCAGAGATACTCGAAGGCTCTGGTCATTGGATACAACAAGAGCGGCCTGAAGAAACAAACAAATTGTTGCTCGACTTTCTGCAGGCAGTCTCAAGCTAAACTATCAGGTACTACCCTGTCCCAGAGGATAAAAAAATGGACCTTGCCGCACTTAACGACAGATTGACACACATCGAAGATCTGGAATCTATCAAAGCGCTGAAAGCGCGTTACTGCGAAATTTGCGACGACGACCATAACCCGGAAGACATTGTGACCATCTTTACCGACGACGGCGTGTGGGAGGGCAAGGGCATTGGCACCGCCACTGGACACCCGGAGATTCGCGCGCTGTTCGAGCGCTTTCAAAAGCACATGAGCTTCTCTCAGCACATGGTAATGAACCCGCAGATCGAGATTGACGGCAACACCGCCTCTGCCCGCTGGTGTTTCTTCGGACCCTTCACATTTCGCACCAAAGAAGGCGGCGAGCAAGCGATGTGGCAGTCCACGCGCTACCACGAGCGCTACGAGAAGGTAGCCGGCAGCTGGAAAATCAAGCACCTGTTGATTGGGCCAAAGAGCATGAGCGCCACCTTCGAAGACGGTTGGGCCCGACCAAAGAAGAAGTGAGCAAAGCCGCGCGCCCCTGTAGTATTACCCTCCTCCAGAAACGGCCGCAGGATTAACGCGACTTGGCACAACGTATTGGCATACTCGGCGCAGGCCAGCTCGGTGGCTATCTCTGCAACGCCGCATCTGCGCTGAACTTTAAAACCACGGTGCTGGCAAATAGCGCAAGCGAGATGGCCGTACCCCTGGCTGACGAGGCGCTGTTCGAAACTGACAACGCTGTGGCGGATGCACTCACACTCGCGGCAAGTTGCGACTACGTCACCTTCGAGAAAGAAGACATTGCTCCAGATGTGCTTAACGCCCTGCGCGAACAGGAGCTTGCGGGTTCTATTCGTATCGCACCCTCTGTCGACACCATGCTGTTGCTGCAAAACAAGGCACTGCAAAAGAAATGGCTGTGCGAAAAAGGGCTGCCCACTGCGGAATACATAGAAATCGATCAAGCAGCGACGACTAATGAACTGCGAAGCCGCATGGGTTCGCCTTTTGTCGTTAAGTCTGAGCGCGGCGGCTACGATGGCCTGGGTGTTCGAGTGATTAAAGATAACGACCCTATAGAGGACCTTGGCGCCATTCCGAGTATCGCGGAACGCTACATCGGCGATCGGCGGGAGTTTGCCGTCTTGGTTGTCCGTACTGAAGCGGCTGAGACCATCGCCTACCCCGCAGTAGAAATGGTTTTCGACCCCGAAGGTAATTTGCTGCGGACAATTCTTGCGCCAGCACCGCTGAACCCACAGCTTGCTCAAGAGGCTGAAGCGCTGTCGATTAGCGCAATCAACCATCTCGGCAGCGCAGGCGTGTTTGCGGTCGAACTCTTTCTAAGCAACGAACAACTGCTCATTAACGAGATATCACCACGAGTGCACAACTCGGGGCACCACACGCTCGACGCTGCACCCACGTCTCAGTTTGAACAGCACATTCGAGCACTGACTGGCTTACCGCTCGGAACCATAGATCCTATGCAACCGGCAGCCCTCATAAATCTGCTATGCGAGCCGGAGTTACACAACGTATGTTGCTCGGATCAACAGAGTGTAGAAGAAGCACCGGACGTTTTTGTGCACTGGTACGGCAAGAAAACATGCAGGCACTTGCGCAAGATGGGACACCTGACGGCGCTTGATTCTTCTGCAGAAAAAGCACTGAAGCGGGCTCGCGAGCATTACACGCAGCTCACACGAAAGGCCCCAATAACCTCATTGGAGAACGCATAGTGACTCAGGTTGCGATTGTCATGGGCAGCGATTCTGATCTGCCGGTTATGATAGAAGCGCAAAAAGTTCTGACAGAACTGTCTGTGAGCTCGAGCGTTGCTATCGTCAGCGCCCACAGAACCCCAGAGCTTTTGCACGAGTTTGCTTCTACCGCTGCAGACCAGGGTTTTAGTGTTGTGATCGCAGGTGCAGGCGGGGCCGCCCACTTGCCAGGCATGGTGGCATCCTTTACCCCCCTACCAGTTATCGGCGTCCCTATTAGTGCAACTAAACTCGAAGGTGAAGACGCGCTGCTCTCTATTGTGCAGATGCCGGCCGGTGTGCCAGTAGCCACTGTTGCCATCGATAACGCGCGTAACGCAGGCATACTGGCCGCACAGATGATTGGCATCGCAGACACCAGGGTGCGTAAGGCCATCGTCGACTTCAAAGAACAGCTTAAGCAACAGGTGTTGGCGAAGGCCGAAAAACTAAAGAGCGAACAGAACGCGTAAGGTTAACCACCCTCGATACGCTGCATGAAAAAGATATCGCTATTGGCCTGCAACGGCTCCAAGAACGCATCCTGATAAATCTGGCCGTCTATCGCCACGGCCATCTCGGAAAGCGCATCACCTATGCCGGGAAATTGCTCCTCTAGCGCAATCAGCAGCTCGCGATAGTTAGCAGCCGTTACCTCAACCTCGCGCTGCCCGTTTGCAATATCGAGTAGCGTGTCTGGAAAGGTTACCGCTGCCATACACGAAACTTATTTATCGGCATCTAGTGCTGCGATAATGCGCGGCGGCGACAAGGGCAGTTCGTTAATGCGTACACCCGTCGAGTGCGCCACCGCGTTACCAATTGCAGCCAGTGGCGCAACTATGGGCGTTTCACCAACACCGCGCACGCCATAAGGGTGCGAGGGGTTAGGTACCTCAACAATTTCGCAATCGATCATGGGCAAATCAGAGGCTACCGGAATGCGATAGTCGAGGAAGCCAGCGTTCTGCATCACACCTGCGTCGTTGTAGATGTACTCTTCGTTCAGCGCCCAACCAATACCCTGGGCGGCGCCGCCCTGCATCTGCCCTTCGACGTATGCGGGGTGAATCGCTTTTCCAGCGTCTTGAATAGCGGTGAAATTCACGACTTCTACGTGTCCCGTATCTTTATCAACACGCACGTCAGCGAAGTTCACCGAAAAACTTGCACCGGCGCCCTGCGCGTTAAGTGATGCGCGCCCAGAAATAGGTCCGCCAGTTTTGTGCGCGCTCTTGGCAAGGTCTGCAAGACTCATGGGTTTTAGTTCTGCGTTAACGCCAGCCACAGGAATAACCTGACCGTCTTCCCACTCAACCTGATCGTCGTCCACACCCCAGGTTGCGGCCGCGCGAGATTTACATTGGGTAATAACATCTTCGCAGGCCTGAATAACCGCCATGCCGGTTGCAAAGGTTGTGCGGCTGCCGCCGGTGGTATTTGAAAAGCCTGTGCTCTGGGTATCGCCCACTACAGCACGAATGCTCTCGTACTCAACGCCAAGTGTTTCCGCCGCCATGATGCACATGGATGCGCGCGAGCCGCCAATGTCGGGGCTGCCCTCGACAACAGTGATGGTACCGTTCTCTGCTATGTGCACTTCAGCGCTCGACTGCATGCCCACGTTAAACCAAAAACCAGCGGCAACGCCGCGGCCTGCGCCTTCAGGAACGGGCGCTTTGTAGTTGGGGTGCTTCTTGGCAGCTTCCAGACACTCGATAAAACCAATCGCTGGAAACTTTGGTCCGTAGGGCGCCTGAGTGCCGGCTTTGGCTGCGTTCTTCAACCGAATATCGATGGGGTCGATACCCAGTTGGTCTGCCGCCTCATCAATAATAGATTCAAACGCGTGCATGGTTTGCGGCGCACCGGGTGCGCGATAGGCCGCAACCTTTGGCTTGTTAACCAGTACATCAAAAGTTTCGACCTTAAAGTGTTCGATCTCATAAGGTGAGAACACCGCCATCGCTGCAGGCCCTGTAGGTGCGCCTTCAAAGCCACCCGCCTCGAAGGCCATCCAGATTTGCGCGGCAACAATGGTGCCGTCTTTCTTAAGGCCAATCTTTGCTGTGCCGTAGGTGCCCGAGGTTGGGCCGGTCGCGCGAAACACATCTTCGCGAGACATTTGCATCTTAACGGGCTTGCCGCACTTCTGTGACAGAAGTAACGCAACCGGCTCAAGGTAAACAACAGTCTTGCCGCCGAAGCCGCCACCAATTTCCATTGGCACAAATTTCAGGTCGGCCATGTTCATGTCGAGCAGCTTGCTGGTGGCGGCACGAAAATCAAAATGACCCTGAGTAGAACACCACACAGTGGCCTGACCACCTTCGTTTGCCTGTGCGACACAGCCATGGGGCTCGATGTAACCCTGGTGTGCCATTGGCACAATGTATTCGCGCTCAAGCACCAAATCAGATTCCGCAAAGCCTTCGTCGGGCTTACCGCGATTGAAGGTGGTGACGCTTGCAATATTGCTGGGCTTTTCTGGCGCTTCCTTCATACCCTTAGTGATGCAGGTAGGGTCAAGCAGTGGCGCGTCAGCCTTCATTGCTTCGCGCACATCCAACACAACCGGCAGTTCTTCGTACTCAACCTCAATGAGCTTAAGCGCCTGCATAGCGAGTGCCGGTGTCTGGGCGGCAACGGCAGCAACAGCCTGACCGTGATAAACCACTTTGTCGCGGGCCATCACGTTCTTGGCAAGATCTGACATGGTGCCTTTGCTCTCGCCGGGCACCGCATCATCGCCAACGCCGCCGGGGAAATCGGCCCCGCTAACGGCCGCAAACACACCCGGCATATCGAGTGCACGACTGAGGTCGACACTCTTGATGGTGGCGTGGGCAAAGGGGCTGCGCAGGATACGACCGTGGATCATGCCGGGCAGGATGGGGTCGGCACCGTATTGAGCTCGACCGGTGACCTTATCTACGCCATCCGGACGGACAGGACGGGTACCCACATGTTTGTAATCGACGGCTTCGGCCATGGTGCAACTCTCTTTTATCTATTCTGGGGGGTTTATTCTGGGGTTCACAGAAACTCGGTTTTCGACCCTAAATTTAACACGATCTGCTGATAGGGGCGTTAAACTGGGGGCACATGAAAGCTTGAGTTAACCGCAGAATTCTGGAGAGAACGCATGCAAGACGTATATATAGTGGGCGCCGCCCGCAGCCCTATTGGTAAGCGCGGCAAGGGCCTCGCCGGATTGATGCCCGCAGACTTGCTGGGCGCCGTGCAGCGCGGAGCGCTTGACCGAGCAGGTGTTAAGGCCCAGGACGTTGGCCAGGTGATTGGCGGCTGCGTCTCACAGATTAACCAGCAGTCCTTTAACGTGGCGCGTGTCGCCTGGTTGTCTCAGGGGTTCCCGGAGGAAGTCGCGGCAACCACTATCGACTCCCAATGTGGATCGAGCCAGCAGGCCACCTCAATGGGTGCTGCGATGGTGGGCTCAGGCATGGAAGAGATTGTGCTCGCTTGCGGCGTAGAGATGATGTCCGTTATTCCGCTCGGCTCCAACATGGCCGGTGGCCCGCCAATGGGCGAGAGCTACTTCGAAAACTACGAGCCCACCAGCCAGTTTCAGGGTGCTGCGATGATCGCCGAGGAATATCAGATCAGCCGCACCGATACCGACGCGTTTGGCATGGCGAGCCAGGAGAAAGCCATCAAGGCCTGGGAAGAAGGCCGCTTCGATCGCGAGATCGTTCCTGTGGAAGCCCCGGTGCTCGATGATGAAGGCAAGCCCACCGACAAGAAACAAACCATCAGTCGCGACGAAGGACTGCGTGCAACCGACATGGATTCACTCGCAGGCCTAAAGCCAGTACCGGGTCAGGAGATACACACCGCAGGTTCATCATCGCAAGTGTCTGACGGTGCGGCAGTGGTGATTCTTGCAAGCAAAGCGGCCGTCGAAAAACACGGACTCACAGCGCGCGCCAAGATTCGCTCAACCACCCTCGTTGGTTGTGATCCTGTGACCATGCTTAAGGGGCCGATTCCGGCAACCGCCAAGGTACTCGGTGACACCGGTTTAACCATCGACGACATGGATACCTTTGAAGTGAACGAGGCCTTCGCTTCTGTTGTGCTCGCCTGGCAAAAAGAAGTAGGTGCTGCTCCTGAAAAGGTAAACCCCAACGGCGGCGCCATTGCGCTTGGCCATCCCACGGGTTCTACCGGCGCGCGATTGATTACAACCGCCCTGCATGAACTCGAGCGAACCGACGGCAAGTACGGTCTCATTGCCATGTGCTGTGGTGGTGGCCTGGGCACCGGCACCATCATCGAGCGGGTGTAGCAACGATGGCAGACAGCGCCCAGAAGAGTGCACTGAAGATAGAACGCGCAAGCCCCGCTGTTGGTGCTGAAATCTCAGGCGTTGATCTGCGCAAGCTTAACGACGAGCAGTTTGCAACCATTCGCCAAACGTTCTTTGACGCCGGCGTGATCTTCTTTCGCGATCAAACGCTCGCGCCTGAAGATCACATTGCGTTTGCAGAGCGCTGGGGCGACATCAACATCAATCGATTCTTCACGCCTGTTAGCGGCTATCCGCAAATAGCGGAGGTTCTAAAAGAACCCGATCAGAAAATGAACATCGGTGGCGATTGGCACACCGACCATTCCTACGACACAGCACCTGCGTTGGGTTCGATTCTGTATGCCCACGAAGTGCCCGACACTGGCGGCGATACTTTGTTCGCCAGCATGGGAGCGGCGTTTGATGCATTGTCGCCCGACTTCCAGCAGATGCTCGAAGGACTGACAGCAATGCACTCCTCGCGCCATGTGTTTGGCACCGAGGGTCTGGCTGCCAGGGCCAACGGCGATCGGATTGGAAACGCAGAGAAAGCAACGCAAGACGTAGAACACCCGGTGATCATTCGCCATCCAGATAGCGGCCGAAAGTGCTTGTATGTTAACCCGGGGTTTACCCGACACATCGTGGGCTGGTCTGAAACAGAGTCAGAGGCGCTGCTTGGTTTCTTATACAAGCACGCATCGCATCCGCAGTTTTCAACCCGCTTTAACTGGCAGCCTGGCTCACTGGCTATGTGGGACAACCGCGCTACCTGGCATAACGCAGTTAACGACTATCACGGTCAGCGCCGCTACATGCACCGCATCACGGTTGCCGGGGTAGAGCTTTCGCGCTCCGCCTGATCGACTGGCGCGAAATGGGCGACGCACTAATGGGCGACGCACTAAAGAGAAATTAGCCACCCAGGGACGGGTGTATAATGACAGTTCACCGAATGTAGGAGCACAACGTCATGACCGCTGTACCCACTATCGATTTATTGCTGGCCGAAAAAGACTCAGCCGAGCGAGAACGACTGGATGCAGCCTGTCGGGATCACGGCTTTTTTCTGCTTGCAAACCACGGCATGCAGCCCGAGATAGATGCCATGTGGGAGGCATCAGCACGTTTCTTCGCCCAGAGCACAGCACAAAAACGCACTGTACTGCGCTCAGAGAAACAGCCGCTGGGCTACTACGATCGTGAACTCACCAAACGTATGCGCGATCAAAAAGAAGTGTTCGATTTCGCTCCTACGCCAACGGAGCAAACGGAGCAAAATGCAACGCCAAGAGACGACTCCGCCGACCTCAATCAATGGCCTACGGATACACCCGACAGCGAGCCTGGATTCGCCGCCGATTTTCGGAGCGCAATGGAGGCCTTTACGGAAAGTGCCGGCACGCTCGCGGCGCGCACGCTGCAGCTTGTGTATCAAAGCTTGAACGCCGAACTCGCAGCAACCACTGACGCCTTGCCGCTGGGTCAGCACCGCACCAGCAATATCCGTCTTAACTACTACCCCGAGTCAGACCCGCTGTCTTCAGCTGAGGCCAGCAACGTGGTGAGTCTGGGCGACATGGCGCTGCATCATCACACCGACCCAGGAATTCTTACGTTGCTCGTGCAAGACATGGTGGGTGGCTTACAAACCGAATCACTGCAAGACGGCTGGATTGATGTCCCACCCAGCCCCAACACCATTGTGGTTAATCTGGGGGATGCGATGCAGGTATGGACCAACGATGTTTATCGCGCTGCTATTCACCGCGTGACTCCAATGAGCGGCCAGCCGCGCTATTCCACACCCTATTTTTATAATCCTGCCGGAAGCACAGTGCTTGAACCATTAACCGCTCTGGCGCCGGCAGCAGCACCAAAGTACCGGGCGTTTACCTGGAAAGAATTTATTCAGGCGCGGATATCCGACAACTACGCCGATCTCGGCGAAGACGACACTCAGATCAGTAACTACAAAATCGCCTGAACCCTTAAGTAAAGAACAAGAAGGACTAATCTATGGGCATTGCGCTAACAAAAGACGGTGTTGATCTTGGCATAGTCACCACCAATCCCGAGGCGATGCTTAAGTTCTACCGCGACACACTGGGTCTGGTGCAGGAACCCGACACGCCTTTCCCGGCAGGCGGCACCATGCACCGACTATGGTGTGGCAAAAGCCTTATCAAAATAGTCGCGCCAAATGACGCGCCTAAAGAAACACCTCCGCCGGCACCCCTGACCCGCTCAACCGGTTATAGATACTGGACAATTTCGATCAGCAACATCACCGAGCTCACGCAAACCTGCGCCGACGCAGGCTACAAAGTTGCAGTACCGGTTACCGAAGTGAGACCGGGTATTACTATTTCGATGATCGTTGATCCAGACGGCAACTGGGTTGAATTGCTACAAGCAGCGACGTAAGAAGAAAGATCAGGAGTAGCATGAGCAATCAGGAACAAATCGATTACTGGAACGGGCACGCCGGCAACACCTGGGTGGATTCTCAGGAGCGCATGGACAAAATGCTTGCGCCCCTTACCTCTCCGCTTATTGAACATGCCGTCGCAGCAAAAGGCGAACGTATCATCGACGTCGGTTGCGGCTGCGGTGATACCAGCCTGCAACTCGCAAGCACCGGGGCACAGGTGCTAGGCATCGATATCTCAGAACCGATGCTTGAGCGAGCCAGAGCTCGAGCCCAGCTCAACGGCCAGGCCAACGCAGAATTCAGCACGGCGGATGCTGCCTCCACACCATTAAGCGCCGACCACGATCTGATCTTCAGCCGCTTCGGGGTGATGTTCTTCTCTGATCCGACGGCTGCGTTCAGTAATTTGCGCAACGGCCTCAACGCCGGTGGAAGACTGTGTTTTCTGTGCTGGCAGCCCCCGCGCAATAACCCCTGGATGTCTACCGCCGGGGCCGCGATCAGCGAGTTTTTGCCCCAGCCCGAAACAAAACCCGACCCTCGCGCTCCCGGCCCTTTCGCCTTTGCCGACTCAGACTACCTAAACGGAATACTCGATAGCGCCGGTTTCAATAACATTTCGATCGAACCTACTACCGCTACGCTGCATATTGCAGATACGCTAGAAGAGGCGATGGACTCACAACAACGCATTGGACCACTCGCCCGCGCATTGGCAGAACTGGAAGGAGACGCCCAACGCGCGGCCTTAGAGGCAGCAAGAGAAGCGCTGGCCGACAAGATGACGCCCACCGGACTGGATTTGGGTGCCGCCTGTTGGTTGGTGAAAGCAGACGCGGGTAAATAGCAGGTGAATACGAACAGGGGCCATAGGTAGGAGAAACAAAATGAGCGAAGCACATTCTCTAAACAGCGTACCTGAGCACTGGCAGGTTACCCGACTGACCGCCGCCCTCGGTGCGGAGATCCGCGGCATAGATATCGCCAAATGCACCGAACCCGAGGTTCAAGCTATTTGGGATCTACTGCACGAACACCAGGTTCTGTTTTTTCCGGAACAGCATCCAAGCGTAGACGAGCATGTTGAGTTTGGCCGGCACTTTGGTGAACTCGAAGGCCACCCGAATTTGAAGAATGCGTTCATCGACCATCCCGAAGTATTTGAATTGGCCGCAACTCAGGGCGGCATCGCTGACGAGTGGCACACCGACATCACTTTTCAAGAAAGCCCAGCGCTTATGTCTGTACTACACATGGTGCAATGCCCCGAGACGGGCGGCGATACGATGTGGGCGAGCATGCATCGGGCGTACGACGAACTATCGCAACCGATGAAAGATCTCTGCGAAGGACTAACCGCTCTGCACGATGCGTTGCCGCACAATCGGCCAGATAAAATGGCAGTGCATCCAGTAGTTCGGGTGCACCCGATAACGGGTAAAAAAGCGCTGTACGTTAACGAGCATTTCACCCGGCGCATCGTTGAGATGAATGCCACCGAATCAGAGATGCTGCTGAGCTACCTAACAAAATGGGTATCAAACCCAAGGTTCACGGTACGCTACAACTGGACGCCCGGCACAATTGCCATGTGGGATAACCGCTGCACCCAGCACTTCGTTATTAACGATTTTGTGGGCGAGCGTATCATTCAGCGAGTAACCATCATGGGTGACAAAGTGGAGGGCGCGGTACCGCCGCGATACAAACCTCACAGTAAATCCGGACCTTTGTCCGCGATGTCTCGCTTCGATCGCCAGCTGCACCAGTACCTGAATGCGGGCAAATTGCCCGGTTCGCAGATGGATGGCGAGCAACCGCAGTAACTCAGGCGACCTGTGACACGAAGTGGGCTCCGCAAAACAAAGTTGCCCAGAGTCACAACCAGAAAAGGTACTAGTTCACTAATCCGGTGAGGCACATTCGAGATTTTGGTACTCGAACGTGGTCTATGCACGGTTTTAGTGTGTAACGCACAGTCTTCAAATTTGCATTGAGTTTAGATGTTCCCGTGGCGTGAGAGAGCGCGTCACACACCACTAAGTGTGGACCAAGGGAACTAGAATGAATAAGACTGTGAATCGCGGCAACAGCCGTGTGGGCGCTTGCGAGCGCGCGATAGGCGCTGCCAAGCACGTTGACATAACCGCTTATGCGCGCAACTTACGCACCTCCATATACGCCTGCACTGCGTGCCTCTGCCTTAACGCAGCACCTTTTGCACAGGCAATCACTAACAGCACTGAGCTGCGCCCTGAGACTGCAAAGTCGTCCTCGGCGCAACTCACAGCTCCGAAGTTGGCTCTACCTAAACAGGCAGAGCAACGTATTTCTTCCCGCGACCCGATAGAACTGATCTACGCAGCTAGCCAAAAGCTGCGCGCGTCTCAGGTTCAGGACACGGAAGAAGAAAAGGAAGAGCAAAGCGATCTGCTTTGGTCGAGTCACCGCGCTCCGCTGGAGCGCGCCTATGAAGCGTTGGAGACTCTACAACGCGCGCCCGAACACGGTTTGGATCCAGAACGCTATGCGGTTGAGGCCCTGTACGATCTATTGGAGGTTGCCCAAACCAATGCGCAAATACGCAAGTTCGATAAGCTTCTCACCGCCGCCGTGTGGTCGTACAACGAAGATCTTCGTATAGGTGCTGCACACGAGAAACCCAAGAAGCGCAGCAAAAAGGCTAAGCCTAAAAAGAGCGCCCGAAAAGTAGACCTGGACGCTGTACAGGCTCTGGTTGCTGCGATTGAAAGCGACGAAATAGGATCACACCTTAAGTCGCTGCCACCCACGTTCGACGGCTACACACAATTACAGGAAGCACTTGACCAGCACAATGACTATCACCTGCTCGGCGGCTGGGATCCACTCCCCGATGACATGCTCCTGAAACCAGGCGATGAACACCCCGCTGTATCCCAGCTACGCAACCGGTTGATCCTGACAGACGGGCTGCCGGAAGAAGCCATAGGCTCCTACGTATACGACGAGCAAGTACAACAGGCGATCGTTCGATTTCAGGCGCGTCATGGCCTCGCGGTCGATGGCGAGATTGGTCCAGCCACGTTGAGAACACTCAACATTTCTAGCGCCGAAAAGGTTCGGCTAATTGGTCTGAACCTGGCGCGGCTGCGTCAGTTGCCCAATGAGCTGCCTGAAGATCGTATCTCGGTAAATATTCCAGAGTTTAAGCTGCGCATGTATCGCGACACTGAAGAAACCCTAAACATGGGTGTCGTCGTAGGCGCCAAGAAAACCCCTACACCGGCCATGCGCGACAAAATGCGCCACCTCGTGTTCAATCCTTACTGGTATCCGCCGCGCGGCATCACTGTGAGAGAAATTCTGCCCAAGCTGCGTCGCGATCCTGGTTACTTAAAGCGTTCAGGCTTTGAGCTGTTGCGCGGCAAGAAAGTGGTAGACGCGTCCAAGATCGACTGGAGCAAAGTTTCGGCGAAGAAGTTCAAGTATCGCGTAAGACAGGTGCCCGGCAGGAAAAATGCGCTGGGGCAGGTGAAGTTCATCTTCCCCAACAAGCGAGCTATCTACCTTCACGACACACCATCGCGCAAGCTGTTCGCCAAGCGCGTTCGGGCCTTCAGCCACGGCTGTGTGCGACTTGAGAAGCCACAAGAGCTAGCTAGCGCGTTGATGAACTGGGATCGAGGCTGGACAACCGACGACGTGCGCGCTGACATCACTGCAAAGAAACGCAAGCTGCGTAAGTTCAAAGAGCGCATGGCAATACATCTGCTTTACCAAACTGCGAGCGTTAACGACGGTGTAATCAGCTTTCATCCGGATATTTACGGCCACGATAGAGCTGCTAAAGGGCGAGCACTGCTTGCACCCGTTGTTGCAGCAGTACTGCCGGAAAATCAGAGCCAGCCGTCAAAGACCCGTCGTCTAGCCTCGCGCTAGCGACAAAACAAGTCTCGCGTTAACGACGGTTGAACCCTTCAGAGCGGCAAGCAGACCGATGCGGTGCCAAGCACCCGGGTCTCTTCCGCTTCGTTCACCAACGTAAGGTCGATCTCTACGAGGCCTGCTTCTTCATCAATATCGGTGACAACGCCGCTGATTTGATGGACAACGTCCACGATAACGGGCGCGCGGAAGATAGTATCCACATTGCGTATTTCCGCCGTTGGCGCCCAGCGATGAATCATGGCGGCTAAAAAGCCCTGGCTCATGATGCCGGGCACCAGCGCACCAGGAAAACCTTCCTTCTTTGCATGCTCGTGGTCGGTGAAGCGTGCACCATTCCAACCACTGGCTTCGCCAAATCGCTTCACGTTGGCAAGCGAGGTATCGGGCTGAAACACTGGCAAGGTTTCGCCAAATTCAACGTCAGCTAATTTTTGAACCACGCGGGGTGACGCTGAGTCTTTCGTTTGATCAGGCATCTGGCTTTTCTCGAATGACCACTGAGGTATCGGCACTCGCGAGCAAGGTATCTTGTGGGTCAAACACCTCCATGCGAATAACAAAAAAGACCATCCGGCCAGAGCGGCCCGTTTTTGTGTAGATGTCTTGCATGTGGCTCTTGCCAGTAAGCTCAACGTTGGCACGAATCGGCGCAACAGGCGTTACTGCTTTGCCAGCATCCATTCCAAGACCGGCAACTTTCGGAAAGCCCGTGGGCATTCGCTGCCCGGGCTGCAGACTGGTTGCGATTGTTGGCGGTGCCTGAAAATCGCTGTGCTTCGGGTCGACAAATTTAGCGGCACTTTCGCCGCAGGCCACTGCGTAATCTGCAAGTTGAGCTTCAGTGAAATTAAAGTTCTTTGTATCAAATACCTTGTGCAGGAACTCTTCCTTCAAGGCATCGACATCTAGTGGTGCACTCATGCGGCCTCATTTTTCAAGTTTAAGGCTTCAAACTCGCCCGACTTGAGCGCATCTACAAGCTCTTCTTCATTGCTGATGGCCACCTCAAAGCGCGTGGCGCAGCGACCGATGTGACTTACGATGTGTGCATCACTGCCGCCTATCCCGCGATAGTTAAGTTCCGCCGCCATGGTTTGAGCGATCTCGTCTTCGCTACCGCGACTGCCACCGTTATAGGTTTCGACAATCTGAACGCCTGCTGGAACGCCAAATTCTTCGATGTGCGCTGACATGCCCACTCTGACTCGTCCCGGATGACAAGGCACTGCAACCGCGCCATGCTTCTCGGCCCCAGCAATAACGTCCGCAAGATTAAGATGAATATTGGTGAAATCGAATTCACGCGTTAAGGGCTCGGTTACTCCAAACACCAATACGTGGCCGTACTCAGTTTCAACTTCGGCACCTTTAAGTATGGTGATGCCATATTTGTCGGCAAGCTGCGAATAGTCAGACTCAAAATCGAACTGTCGGTGTTCTGTGAGCACAAAGCCATCAATGGGTACGTCGCGAGCCGCGATCCATTGACAGTAATTGGCCACCTTGGCCCGGCCATCGTCAGATTTAATGGAATGGGCGTGTAGATCAAGAATCACGCTGATTCCTCCTCTTTCTCTCTATTCCCTGCTTAACCACTCATTCTAACCTTGGAGGGTGGTCGCCGCGAGTGAGATACACTGGGTGTTTGTAAGTACCAACCAGCAATTAGGCCAAAAGCTGGGAGAATATGCCGAGTAATCCAGACCACCCCAACAAGATACGCCTCGAGTTCATCGAACCTGCGGGCGACCGGCGCCGCGTGGAAATACCCGAGGGCCAGAGCCTTTTGGATGGTGCGCTGGATGCCTCCATTCAAGGCCTGACCGGTCAGTGTGGCGGCGCAATCAACTGCGCCACCTGCCTGGTTGATATCGATCCGAAGTCTATTAGCAAACTCCCGCCACAGCACCCTGACGAGCTGGAGTTGCTTGCCTGGGTTGACGAGGCGAACGCCAATAGCCGCCTCAGCTGCCAGCTTATCGCCACACCCGAACTCGCGGGGCTCGTTCTGAGAGTTGTGCCAACCGGCTGACCCTAGAGCATTTCCTGAGCGATAAGCTCAAGAGCCTCAGGATTAGCGGTGCCGATAAGCATAGAGCTTACGTGGCCCTTACTGCCTGCCTCTTTCCAGCGTCCGAGTCGCTCTTTGATGCGCTCTGCAGGACCCACCAGATGACAGGCGTCAATCAACTCAGCCGGAACCGCAGCCATCGCCTCATCTTTCTTGCCAGCCAGGAACAAGTCTTGAACTTTTACGGCGGCATCTTCGAAACCCAATGCCTTCGCATAGTTGTTGTAGAAATTCTTGTCACGCGCACCCATGCCGCCAATGTAAAGCGCCATGTTGCCTCGAATAGGCTGCATGCACTCTTCAACGTTGTCGCCCATTACACAGGTAACAAAAGGGGCAATATCAAAATCGATCAGCGACTTGTTGCCAGCGCTGGCAAAGCCCTTTTCGATGGGTTCTTGAAACACCGAGTATTTGCCAGGATCCATCCAGACCGGAAAGAAACCATCTGATACTTCGGCTGCGGCCTCTACACCCTTAGGGGTAATAGTCGCTGCGTAAATAGGGATATCTTCCTGGCAATGCAGAATGCTCTTCAGCGGCTTGCCTAACCCAGTAGCACCAGGGCCTTTGTAGGGCATCTGATATTCCTTACCGTCGTAGGTTAACGCAGCTTCACGAGCAAACACCTGCTTCATAACTTCGGTGTACTCTTTGAGCCGAGTCACCGGGCGACCGTAACGCTCGCCATGCCAACCTTCGACAACTTGCGGACCTGACGCACCAATACCGACGATAAACCGGCCCTCCGACAGCTGTGCCAAAGACATCGCAGTCATCGCTGCCATGGTGGGCGTGCGGGCAGGCATTTGCATGATCGCCGTACCCACCTTGATCTTTT
This sequence comes from uncultured Pseudomonadales bacterium, assembly GCA_964519335.1. Taxonomy (GTDB): domain Bacteria; phylum Pseudomonadota; class Gammaproteobacteria; order Pseudomonadales; family Azotimanducaceae; genus JALZVT01. Next base: position 999 of record CAZFIA010000051.1, on the reverse strand, counting down.
TGGTTTGCGCAAGAATCCATGCAGCAGGCGTAATTGCATCTGAACCGTACGCCTCAGACGTCCAGATAGAATCGTAACCGAGACTTTCGGCTTGATGGATAGAGTCCATCGGGATGTTGATTTTGCGGCCGGAATAGCCGGCGATAATGCCTAACTTCATGGCGTACTCTCCAGATAAGTAATTGTTATTCGTCTAGCGGGTTCAGGTAATGGATCGATTTATGCCGGACAGCATTGGTTTCAGCCCTACCTGACTCCCCTTTCAAGCCTTCTTAACCTAGCAGAACGCACAGGTTCTGTCTGTTATTGGCGGGTTGGTTTAGAGTCCGCCCGTAACCACAAAGTCACTGGAGAAGGTCTGCCAAGACCCGCGATAGGAAAGATGCCCAGTCTCAGAATCAAACTCCTCAATCAGGTGTTGCGCCTGGCGGTAAAAAAGCGCCTCTCAAGTGTTGCTCTGACGCCAGAGGAAATACGCAAGACCCGGGCGCGAATGGATCGAATGGGCAAACGCGGCGCCACCGGTAAAGACAGAAAAGTCAGCTTCGAGCTAGCCGAGCTCGGCGGAGTGCCGCTGTGTTGGACCGAACCAAAAACGCAAGCCACACGCCCTAGACCCGTAATCTTGCACCTGCACGGTGGTGCCTACTTTGTGGGGTCAAGCGATGCCTACAGACCATTTTCTGCAAACCTTGCTGTGGCGTGCGACGCGCGCGTTGCGTTACTCGACTACAGACTTGCACCTGAGGCGCCTTACCCAGCAGCGACTCAAGACGCAATGAGTGCTTACCGTGCTCTGCTACAACAGGGCGTGCCCGCACAACGCATCATTATTAGCGGTGACTCTGCGGGTGGTAATTTGGCGCTGGTAACGCTTCTAAAAATCAAAGAGGCAAGGCTGCCTACACCCGCTGGCAGCGTGCTGCTATCACCGTGGACAGACCTTAGTGGTAGCGGTGAATCCATCGTTACAAACGCGGACGCGGACGCAATGTTACC
>CAZFIA010000050.1:17758-24912 GCA_964519335.1 uncultured Pseudomonadales bacterium | reverse complement strand
CCGCTCGCGAGCACCATGTAGTCGGTAACGTCGCTCAAGTCGGTGACGTTAATTGTACGAACTTCCAAACCTTTAAGATCATCCAGAGAGTCAAGGATTTGTGCGAGCGTGCTTGCAGTCGAAACGTTTGAATCTGTCTTGGTCTCTTGCGTGTTGTGGGTCGCGGTCAAACCTGCGCCTCCGATACTGAGTTGTAGAGCTTGTGTTCTGTTATGTAATCCGCAATCGAGGGAAGCACCTGCTGTGCTCGACCACCCTCGGTCCGAAGCTGATGTCGAATAACGCTGGATGACACCCGCAACATGGGCTCTTCCAGCAATACAATGCGTCCGGCAACACCGGGCGGTCTGCTTCTCGCTCCGGCTCTTCCCGCACGACTCGCACCCCCTACCGAAGGAATCCAACCACGCCGACGCACGATGGCGCGAAGCGTTGAATCCAGTCGCAGCGGGTAGCCTGGTCGGCGCACCACCACCAAATGCGCCAAATCCAAAATTCGCCACCACCGATACCAGGATCGAAAAGTGAGCAGACTGTCCATGCCGATCACCCAGAATAACGGCTCAAACGGCTTGCGACGCCGCTGGTTGCGCAGGGTATCGACCGTAAATGACGCCTTCGTTCGGCGCATTTCCCGATCGTCAGCATAGAGCAATGGCTGGTCGGCACAGGCGAGCTGCAACATCTGCCAGCGGTGCTCTACCGGTACAGCATCTCTATGCGGCGGCCTGGCAGACAATACCAACCCCATTTGGCCCGATTGGCTTAGCCCCAAGCGCTCACACACGGTATTCGCCACGTGCAGATGCCCAACATGCACCGGATTAAACGTACCGCCATACAGCGCTAGCAACGCGGAGTTTTCTCACCAAAGTGGGGACCGACCATGAGGTAATTATACCCATCGCGGCCTCTAGTGCGTAGCAAGTTGCGCATCGGATTGCCCATCGGATAGCGGATGGGAATGCGCATAAATTCAGTCACTTGCCGCCATAGAACAAACCGCTAGCCTTTGAGCTTGTTGACGATACGAACCAGCTCAACCAGGCGTTCTCGGGGCAGCTGCATCTGCAGCAGGCTCTGTTTAATTTCAGCCTCTATAGGCAGCAATTCTGCCAATCTCCAGCCTACCGAGCGGGCATCGGAGAAATCAAACTCAAGCTCCATCTTTTCGATCATGGGATGGCGAATCAGCTCTTTTAGGATCTCAATAAGGCTATCGAACCGCTCATCCACAGCGACCGGGGACTCTTCAGGCATAAATCGGACCTGGCCAATCAACAGGCCATCGGCCTGGGAACGAGTTTCGATGACCGAGAACTTCCGGCCGCCACGCGCCACGACACCTAGCGTGCCGTCGGACAAGGGATTGAAGTCTTCGATCCGCGCTTCGGTGCCGGTTGGGAAAACCTCCGGCCCAGTGTCGCTGCGACCCCCGCGGATCTCGGAGCCAGAACGGATCAGCACAACACCAAAGCCGCTGTCTGATTTCATGCAGCGGCTGATCATATCGACGTAGCGCGGCTCAAAAATACGCAGAGGCAATTGGCCACCATCAAACAGCACGGTGCCCAGCGGAAACAGAGGCATCTCGAACGCCTGATCGTTTAACAGGTCAGTCTTGGTGTCGGAGTCTGGAGTAATATCTGTGATGGCTCGGGCGAACTGGCTTAGAGTTGTTGCGACCATAGCACGGCACAGTAACCGTGCCGCAAGCGCAACGAAAAAGAGCTATTCGCCCTGCACTACCCCCTGGCTCTGAGCATAAGAAACGGTTGGATATTTTACGGGCCGATCAGGCCCCGCGCAGGTGGGCACACAGGCCATGGGATAATCAGAGTTAGCGTTAAAAAAGAACGGCACCGAATAACGTTGGTTGTCCGGATCGATGTTGTTCGCGAAATGCTTAACACTCAAAAACTCATCATTGGTCCACTGCTTTAACAACTCGCCGCTGTTAACCACAAGCCCACCTTCAAGAGTTTGCACTCTTATCCAGCAACGCCTTCGCTCGCTATACACAACAAGCCCAGGTGCATCTTGGGCAAGTATGGTCAGGAAAGTGGTGTCAACATGAGGCCCAATGCCAAAACCAGTCGACTCTGCGGTGCGCGCTGGATAACGGGTGAGGCGCAGGCGATACAACGGATCGGTGAAGCCTTCGTTAAAAAAATCAGTGGCGACGCCGAGACTTCTTGCATACAGCGGCAACAGAGCGAGTGCCAGAGATTCCATCGCCCTGGCGTATTGCTCAAGCACACCGCGAAAGCCGGGCAATTGCTCATCTGAAGGCCACAGGTTGTCCGCAAGCCGAAATGCGCCATCACGCTTAACGATAAAAGCTTCATTGTTGTTGCCTACCGCGCGGCGCGGCAGCTTTTGGTGCATTAACGGCAGGTAACCCACACCCTGAACGACGCCGGGCTGGTCCATCGCAAGTGCTTGTTTGGTTGCCGGAGAGCACGAATGAAAGCGCCGGTTTTGCTCGAGCACCGAGTCTATGAGCGACTGCGGTATGGCGTGCCCCACCAGGTAAAAGAAGCCCACCTCGCGACACGCGCGACCTAATTCCTCAGTGAGTTGCGCCGTGCGATCCGCAGTTAGCTGTTTTTGTTGCCGCCCGTCTGCATCGAGCAAACCCGACAGATCGATCGTGGGGATATCGCCAGGTTTGGCCGATTCAATATTCTGTGTATCCCAGGCTGCCGCCTCCGCGGCAAGTGCAGCTTCGCGGCGCTCGGCATGCTTTGACATTAGTCGTCGACAGACGCTTTCTAGAACGGAATATCGTCGTCAAAATCTTCATCAGCAACCATCGCCGCACCATCCTGACTTGCCGGCTGGGGCGCGCGCTGCTGATTGGCCGGCGGAGCCTGGTTGTAACCCCCATCGTTCATGCCACCACCCATGCCCCCGCCCATTCCACTGCCGCGACTGTCGAGCATCTGCATGTCGCGGGCAATGACTTCGGTACGGTACTTCTTTTGGCCATCGGCTTCCCAGGAACTGGTGCGCAGCGAGCCTTCGATAAACACCTTGGAGCCTTTCTTGAGGTACTCTCCGGCGATCTCGCCAAGTTTCGCGAAGCACACCACATTGTGCCACTCGGTGCGTTCCTGATTGTCACCGGTCGATTTGTCCCGCCAGGTTTCGCTGGTAGCAACACTGAAATTAGTCACGGCATTGCCGTTCTGCATATAGCGGGTTTCCGGGTCTCGGCCCAGATTGCCGATGAGGATCACCTTGTTGATGCCTCGTGCCATGGTTCGCTCCCTTTGGCCTCTGTAGGGCCTTAGATTCAAGTCCCATCAGTGTAGCGCAGGGCGCAAGTGCACGGAACAGAGGGCGTCCATGCGGCCTGTGGGAAATATAAGAGGGATAGATCAGCGGTATTGATCGTTAAGCCCCTCGCCCGCAAGCACCTTGGGCCGGATCTTCTCAAGCCGGGTGGCGCGGGTTTGCTCGCGTTTCGCGGACGCCACGTGCTCGGCATACTCTCTTTGTCTACCCGGCGTGAGCGCCCGGTAGGCCGTTGCAAAGTCCTTATCCTTCTTTAGCGCTGTCGCCAGCGCCTGCGGCATTTGAACCGATTTCTTCCGTTTTGGGGTCACCCGCATCCCTGCCCGTTCGTTGGCAATGGTTTCCTTTACATAGCGCTTGAACACCGCCTTGGGAAGCTTGTCCCCGGCCTCGATCCGCCATTGCCGCATGCCGCGGGTGGTCTTCTGAGCGTTTTGCAGCAGGTTTTCGGTATCTTCGAGATACACCCCCTGATGAAACCAGATCGCGCAGTGCTTCTTGAACCCCGCCAGACCGACTAACACCCGGCCATCGAGCGTATAGGCCGGACCACCCCACTTGATGGTCTCTTCAAGTTCGCTCGAAACGAGGATTGCGCGGGCATTCTCCAGAGGGGTCCGCCATAGCGGGTGCCGGGCCAGGTAGGCCGTCACCCGGTCGTCAGCACTGACTTTGTTGGCGGTCGGCATAAACCCGGGTCCTTCGCTGGCAAGCCAAGATTGTGCCCGAATTCGTGGCTGTCCAGAAATCCAGTCCAGAATCCCTGGCTGTCCAGAAATCCGGTCCAGAAATTCGTAGCTGTCCACAAAACGCCCGTGGCTACTCAAAAAAGCTCCTCCTGCCAGCCCCTGTCAGTAGCGCCAGTTCTCGGTCATACCAAGACTTGCCCCGCACTCGCCCAGCCAGTAATTTGATCGGTTCAGCGATCCGCAGAGGTCGCCTTCCTGTGGATAAAAAATCTGTGGGTAAAAGAAGAGGACACTGTGGACAGTATCGATATTCGTGGGGCGCGCACCCACAACCTGAAAGACATTAATCTCACGCTGCCGCGCGACAAGCTGGTGGTGATCACCGGGCTGTCCGGTTCGGGTAAATCCTCGCTGGCATTCGACACCCTTTATGCGGAGGGTCAACGCCGCTACGTCGAGTCGCTGTCTGCTTACGCCCGGCAATTTTTGTCGATGATGGAAAAGCCGGATGTTGACCACATCGAAGGACTGTCTCCCGCAATCTCGATTGAGCAAAAATCAACCAGCCACAACCCTCGATCTACCGTAGGCACCATCACGGAGATTTATGACTACCTGCGGCTGCTGTTTGCCCGCGTGGGCGAGCCACGTTGTCCTACTCACGATTTAGCACTAGACGCGCAAACCGTAAGCCAGATGGTCGACCAGGTGCTCGCCCTGCCAGCAGGCAGCCGCATTATGGTGTTGGCACCCGTTATTAGCGAACGCAAAGGCGAACACCTGCACGTGTTTCAAGAACTCATGGGTAACGGCTTTATTCGTGCGCGAGTCGACGGCCTTGTCGTAGACCTCGATCACCCACCTGAGCTAGAGAAAAACAAAAAGCACAGCATCGAGGCCGTGGTAGATCGCCTTAAGGTGCGTAAAGACATGAACCAGCGATTGGCGGAGTCCTTTGAAACCGCTTTGGAACTTGCTGATGGCATAGCGCGCGTTTGCTTTATCGACGAGAAGGACGGCGAGGAACTCATCTTCTCTGCGCGTTATGCATGTCCAGAGTGCGGTTACAGTATCAGCGAGCTCGAGCCGCGCATGTTCTCCTTTAACAACCCGGCGGGCGCCTGTGAAGACTGCGATGGTCTCGGTGTAAAGCAATATTTTGATCCCGACATGGTCATTCAGGACGTTGACCTGTCGCTAGCCGAGGGCGCGATCCGCGGCTGGGATCGCCGCAACATCTATTACTTCCACATGCTGAAATCGCTGGCCGATCACTACGGTTTCGACATAGATACCTCGTACAGCAAACTCAAGAAGAAGCACACACAAGCAATTCTTTATGGCAGTGGCAGGGAACGGATCGACTTTAGCTACACCAACGATCGCGGTGACGTCATTCAGCGGCGCCACAAGTTTGAGGGGGTCATACCCAATATGGAGCGGCGCTATCACGAAACCGACTCCACCATGGTGCGTGAAAACCTCCAGAAGTATCTAACCGTGCGTTCATGCCCGAGTTGCTCAGGCACTCGATTGCGCGAGGCATCACGCCACGTGTTTATCAACAAGACGCCGCTGTATGAAGTTACCGAGAACTCGGTAGAAGACACCCTCAATTACTTCAAGAAGCTCAAGCTCACGGGCAAGCGAAAGCAGATTGCAGACAAGATACTGAAAGAGATTCAGGCCCGACTAGAGTTTCTTGTAGACGTCGGACTGAACTACCTGACGCTCGACCGCAGTGCAGATAGCCTCTCAGGCGGAGAGGCTCAGCGCATTCGACTCGCCAGTCAAATCGGCGCCGGATTAGTCGGGGTTATGTACATTCTGGATGAACCTTCCATCGGTTTGCATCAGCGCGACAACGAACGATTGTTGCGCACGCTTACGCATCTGCGCGATCTAGGCAATTCCGTAATAGTGGTAGAACACGATGAGGAAGCCATCCGCCAGGCCGACTACGTGGTCGACATCGGACCCGGGGCAGGCGTCCATGGTGGCGAGATTGTCGCGGAAGGCAAGATCAGTAACATCCTGCGCGCAAAAGATTCACTGACGGGCCAATACCTTTCCGGCAAGAAAGCCATACCGGTTCCCAAACGGCGGACGCCATTTGACGCCGACAAGACCATTCAAGTGACCGGCGCCACAGGCAACAATCTTCAAAACGTCTCGCTGGCTATCCCCACTGGACTACTCACCTGCGTTACCGGAGTCTCCGGATCAGGCAAGTCGACACTGATTAACCAAACGCTGTATCCGGTTACCGCCCGTGAGCTCAACAAAGCCACCACCTTAACTGCTGCCCCCCACGAATCGGTTGAAGGCTTAAAGCTACTCGACAAGGTGGTCGATATCGATCAAAGCCCTATCGGTCGAACACCGCGATCAAATCCCGCTACCTACACCGGCTTGTTCACACCCATGCGCGAACTGTTTTCGCAAACGCCAGAGGCACGAACACGCGGCTACAAACCCGGGCGTTTCAGTTTTAACGTCAAAGGCGGTCGATGCGAAGCCTGCCAGGGGGACGGCGTAATCAAAGTAGAAATGCACTTTCTGCCGGACATCTATGTGCCTTGCGATGTGTGTAAGGGCAAGCGCTATAACCGCGAAACACTTGAGGTTAAGTACAAGGACAAGAACATCAGCGAAGTACTGGATATGACAGTGGAGGACGCTTACGACTTCTTCAGTGCCGTGCCTATGCTCGCGCGCAAACTGCAGACGCTGATGGATGTAGGACTCACGTACATAAAGCTCGGCCAAAGCGCGACGACACTCTCAGGCGGCGAAGCCCAAAGGGTGAAGTTATCGCGCGAGTTGTCGAAACGCGATACGGGGCAAACGTTGTACATTCTTGATGAACCCACAACCGGTTTGCACTTTCATGACATCGCTCAACTATTGGACGTGCTGCACAAGCTGCGCGATCAGGGAAACACCGTGGTTGTTATCGAACACAATCTGGATGTCATCAAAACCGCAGACTGGGTTGTTGATCTGGGTCCTGAAGGTGGCGCGGGGGGCGGTCAGATCATAGCGACGGGCACGCCGGAAGAGGTTGCGAAGAATCGGGCGTCGCATACCGGTAAGTTTTTGAAGGGGGTGTTGGGGAGCGGGGGCGCGAAAGAAAAAGTAGGCGCGAAAGAAAAAGCGGGCGCG
>CAZFIA010000050.1:0-17658 GCA_964519335.1 uncultured Pseudomonadales bacterium | reverse complement strand
GGCGCGAAAGAAAAAGCGGGCGCGGGGAAGAAGGGAGCGCCTGCGGCGAAGGCCAAAGCGAAGCCTCGGAGCAAAGCTAACGCGAAGGTTAAGAGGAAGGCTAAGGCTTAGGTAGAGAGGGTTATGGGTGGGGACGCGCGAAGATACGCGCTTGGACGCGCGAAGATACGCGCTTAACTAGGCCCACCTTCCGGCCCCCAGAACGAACCCAACAATTTTTCGATGGGTGCCTTGTGCGAGCCAAAGGCTTCGTTTAGCAAATCACCATCGGTGAAGTGTTCCAGTAAAAATCCGTGGGGATCGCGCCAGTAGTCAAACACCTGGCTGCCAAGTAAATGCTTACCCACGCCCCAGCTGTGTTTGTAGCCGGCTTGCTTCAGCTCGTAGTGCCCTTCCATCAGGCTGTCCCAGTCTGCGATCTCAAACGCTGCATGATTAAACTCCGCAGCCGGACCACCGAGCAAGAACAGGGTGTGATGATCGACAAATTCTTCGCCCCGATTGCAGCGCATAAAAGCGCCTATCGTATTGGACTCTTCGCCGACAAAAACCTCGTCGCTCACTATCAGACCCAGTCGCTCGGCGTACCAGTTCTGGGAGGTTTTAAGGTTTGACACGCCGAGTACACAGTGGCCCAGGCGCTTCACGGAGTAGGCTTGACGATCAAGCTCTGCGCGACTGCCAAGCCGAGTTCTGGATTCGCCCGTATTTATTGATGATCGCGAAGATACCGGCAGCGGCTCGGGTGTACTCATGCCAAACACAATGTCTACGGTGTAGCCATCGGGATCTTGAAGCCTGGCTATTTGCCCGCCCGAGGCTCCGTCTCGTTGTGTTACGGGTACGCCATCTATGGCTGCGATGCGTTCGAGATCGGCAAGGCTTTCCGCCTCGTAGCCCATGCCCAGAAACTCTGCCTCACCAGGCTGAGCCGAATACACAAACTCACTGGGGTCTGTACCGCGGGCGAACAGCTGATCACCCTCTCGGGTCACAAGAAAACCAAAGTCCTCGAGAAATTTCTGTTGCTTGTCGACATCAGGAACGGCAAAGCGCACGTATTGAATATCTCTTATGCCACTCATCGGCTACTCCCCTTCTCCGCTACTCCCCTACTCCCCTACTGCAATTAGTTGATCCATAACCAACCTAAGAACGACAGTCCAGCAGCCCACGCGTACCAGGCAAAAACATGGAACCGCTTGGATTTTAAAAGCCACACGAAGGCAACCAAAGCAAGCAAGCCGCTAACCAATGCGGCGGCACCACCGGCCCAGATATTAGACATGAGTTCTGGAGACGCTGAGCTGATCTCTGGCAGCAGCAGCACCGCCGCTCCCGCCATAGCAATAACGCCCATTAGAAACGAAAACTCGGCCGCCGCAAGGGGCGCCATCCCTAGAGCCATAGCTGTTGCCAGGGTTGTACCGCTGCGGGTGATGCCAGGCAATATCGCAAACGCTTGCGCACAACCGATGATCAACGCCTGCATCCAGGTGGGTTCTTCTGCGTAGCCTTTGGTGATGGTTGAGCGTGTCGTCCAGACGATACAGCCCGTAACCAGAAGCAATACCCCAGCTACCCAGGGCGTGCCAAATTGTTCCTCAATGAAGCCGCGCAATGTCAGAGCGATGCCAATGGCAGGCAAAGTCGCCACCGCCAGCTTGCCAATGTAGCGCCAGGCGTCGCCGTCTCCTGTGAAGGCACCTATCGTCAAGCTGCTTACTCTTTTGAAGTAATACAGCAGGATTGCCACCAGAGTGGCCACGTGCACCGCTACCTCAAACACAATACCGCCGTCGGGCTCTACGCCCAGTAACGACTGCGCCATCACCAGATGGCCCGAGCTTGAGACAGGAAGGAATTCGGTAAGTCCCTGAACGACGCCAAGGATGATTGCTTCAATGGTATTCACGCAGCGGAGTATACGGACTCACGAGAACTGAATCTGTGTTCAGTTTCGGCTCAAAAACCTCTATTTGGCCGCATATTTCCCTCGCTGACCCTTTTCTAGCCGGTTTAACGCATAAATCAATAACCACTTAATCCCAAGGCTAACCCCGGCGGAAAAAACGGTTCCAACAAACGGCCAGGTTACCCCCAACATCTAAGGTAACGAACGGCCAACCTTTGCGATGTACGTCCAGGGATGGATGACATCGCTCCTGATCCCAAATTGTGTCCTGCAGAGCGATTCAAGCTCTAACCCTAGCTACTCGTCTACCGCCGCCATAAAGTCAATATTCCGATCATCGCCCTCAGGAAGAGGTACTTCGGTAACCCGCTCGTCAACATCATCGTATTCCAACCGAAGCGCCCGGGACATGGTTGCGTGCATATCGTAGGTACAGGTGATGTAGGTGAATTCAAGAATCTCTTCGTCACTCAAATGCGTTTTAAGCGCCTTGAAGGTGGTATCCGATACCCGACCGCTGGCGAGTACCAGGTCATCGGTGTAGGCAAGCACGACACGCTCAACCTCTGAGAACAGCGAAGAACTGGCCCAGCCAGGAATAGCTTCTATCTGTTCATCGCTAAAACCTACCGCTCTCAGTGCTTTACAGTGCTGAGAAAAAACAAACTGACTGCCACGCGCATAGCCGGCTCGCGCCTGACCCAATTCACGTAACCGGGGACTGATCTTGCGATTTTCGCTACGGTAAAACTGAAAGCCCTCAACTATGTGTTGATTACAGTCGGGTATAGCAGCAAACACCGTCCACCAGTTACCGGGTGTGCCGGTTGCAGTGCCGGGCTGCGCTACAGGATCTCTGTCAGCGCCAAACAGCAGGTCATACAGTGGCAATACAGAAGCGTCTGCCTCAGAGCGAGAAATTTGCTTGAGTCGTGGCATTCGTTGTCTCCGTTAAAGTGTTCCGGTTGAAGATCTAGCTTCTCGGTAGAGCTGTTTTCATTGCATCAAGAAACAATCGCACGTTGCGCTCAATGGCCGCCTGGCCCATCAGTCCTACGCGCCACACCTTGCCGGCGAGTTCACCTAAACCGGCGCCTATTTCTAGATCATAGTCGTCAAGAAGTTGCGCCCGTACGGCAGCCTCGTCTACTCCGTCAGGGATACAGATGCTGTTGAGTTGTGGAAGCCGATAAGACTCATCAACCAAAAACTCCAAGCCAATTTCTTGCGCGCCGTCCCGCAGCATGGCGTGCATAGAAGCATGGCGTGCCCAGGAGTTCTCTAGTCCTTCCTCTTGCAGCATAACCAGACTTTCGTGCAATCCGTACAACGCATTCACCGGCGCTGTGTGGTGATACGCCCGCTTCGCGCCGCCGCCCCAATACCCCATAACCAGCGACAAATCTTGAAACCAGCTTTGAATAGCTGTGTTGCGAGCAGAGATCGCAGCAACGGCTCTTTCGCTCATGGTAATCGGCGAGATTCCTGGCGGGCACGACAAACATTTCTGTGTGCCAGAGTACACGGCGTCACAGCCCCACTCATCTACCTGCAGTTCAACGCCTGCAAGTGAAGTGACGGTATCTACTATCGACAGGCAATTGTGATCTTGCGCCAGTTTGCAGAGAGCCTTCGCATCACTTCGTACACCCGTAGATGTCTCTGCGTGCACAAATGCCAAAATTGAAACGTCGGGGTTTCCTTTCAGTGCCTCTTCTACTGCGTCGACATCAACCGGCGTGCCCCACGCATTGTTGACGGTAATCGCCTCGCCCCCCATTCGCTTAACGTTTTCTACCATACGCATACCAAACACACCGTTGATACAAACCAGCACCTTGGCGCCCGGCTCAACCAGGTTAGCAAAGCAGGTTTCCATACCGGCTGAACCCGGCGCAGACACAGGCAGCGTTAGTTGGTTTTTGGTTTGGAACGCGTACTGCAGCAGCTCCTTTATTTCATCCATCATCCGCACAAACTCTGGATCGAGGTGCCCAATGGTGGGCCTTGCCATAGCGGCCAAAACTCGAGGATTCACATCTGACGGGCCAGGACCCATAAGCGTGCGTTGCGGCGGATGAAAGCTTGGAGTTGTCATGGGCTAGATCTCTTCTTGTGGAATATCTCGAAAGTAAAAAAAACCGGGCATAAGCCCGGTTTACAAATGAAGCTGTTAGGACAAGAGGCTATCGCTCCTCGGCCACCAGCTCTTCTTTTTGTTCATCTGTAGGGTTCTCTGTGACGTTCTCATCATCGTCATCATCGTAGTCGTCATCAACATCTTCAGGAATAGGACGATCAACTAGCTCGATAAAGGCCATGGGCGCTGAATCTCCAGGCCGGCTACCGCACTTCATAATGCGAGTATAACCACCAGGGCGTTCTGAATAGCGCGGGCCAATCTCGCTAAACAACTTGCCAACGATCGCCTTCGATCGGGTGCGATCGAATGCCAGTCGACGGTTAGCCACTGAATCTTCTTTAGCCAGCGTAATCAGCGGTTCTGCAACTCGACGCAACTCTTTTGCCTTCGGCAAGGTCGTCTTGATGATCTCGTGCTCAATCAGCGACGCGGCCATGTTGCGAAACATAGCTTGTCGGTGACTGCTGTTGCGGTTCAGTTGACGCCCGCTCTTTCGGTGTCGCATCGCTAAACTTCCTTCGACTCTCTAAATTAGTAGTTCAGAGTTAACTTGTAGTGGCTCTTGTAAAAGCCGATCAAGCGACTTTGTGGTCACCGCGCAGACTCGCTGGCGGCCAGTTTTCAAGACGCATGCCCAGCGAAAGACCACGAGACGCCAACACGTCTTTGATCTCGGTGAGCGACTTCTTACCCAGGTTTGGCGTCTTAAGCAGCTCAACTTCTGTGCGCTGAATAAGGTCGCCGATGAAATAGATGTTCTCTGCCTTCAAGCAGTTGGCCGAACGCACGGTGAGTTCAAGATCATCTACCGGGCGCAGCAGAATTGGATCGATCTCGTCCTCTTTCTCTTCCGATTCAGGTTCGCCTTCACTTTCGAGGTCAACAAACACCGCGAGCTGTTGTTGCAGAATCGTCGCTGCGCGACGAATCGCTTCCTCAGGATCAATAACGCCGTTCGTCTCAAGCTCAAGAACCAGCTTGTCGAGGTCTGTACGCTGCTCAACCCGCGCATTCTCTACCGAGTAGGAAACTTTGCGCATAGGGCTGTAACTGGCATCCAGACGCAGTACACCAATCGGACGTGACTCTTCCTCATCGTCGGGACGGTTTTCAACCGACTGATAACCTCGACCGCGCGATACGCGAGCCTCGAGGCGGATAGAGCCCACATCGTTCAGATTGCAAATAACATGATCGGGATTGGCAATCTCAACATCCTGGGTAAGCTGGAAGTCGCCCGCAGTAACAGGACCCGTACCATCGCGAGTGAGCGAGATAACGGCTTCATCCTGATTGTGCAAATTAATCGCAATGCCCTTAAGGTTGAGCAAGATATCGATAACATCTTCCTGCACACCTTCCATCGTGCTGTACTCATGCAACACGCCTTCGATCTGCACTTCGGATATTGCGCAACCAGGCATTGAAGACAACAGTATTCGACGCAAGGTGTTACCCAACGTGTGGCCGAATCCGCGTTCCAGCGGCTCGAGAACAACCCGAGCGCGCACCGGGCTGATTTCCTGGACATCAATGTGTCTTGGGGTCAAGAAGTCGTTTGCCGATTGTGCCATTTCTATACTCTCCTCCGTCTCTCGACGGCAACATGTGCTGGACTTGCGCAGACACCGTTTTGGTTGCCACGCAGATTGAGATCTCTTGTTCGAATTACTTCGAGTAAAGCTCCACAATCAAATTCTCGTTGATCTCGCTGGGTAGTTCAGCGCGATCTGGCAGGCGCTTAAACACGCCTTCCATCTTGGTGGCGTCTACATCCACCCACTCTACTGGTGCTCGCTGGGCCGCCAACTCTAGAGCTGACTTAATGCGCAACTGCGCCTTTGATTTCTCGGTGACGGTTATCACATCTTCAGGGCGAACCTGATACGAGGCGATATTCACAGTGCCGCCGTTAACCTGGATCGCCTTATGCGATACCAGCTGTCGTGATTCGGCACGGGTTGAACCATAACCAATACGATAAACAACATTGTCGAGACGGCTTTCAAGCAACATCAGTAGATTCTCGCCCGTTGCGCCTTTCTGCTTATCTGCTTTCTTGTAGTAGTTACGAAACTGCTTTTCCAGCACACCGTAAAAACGCTTAACTTTTTGCTTCTCACGCAACTGCACCGCGTAATCAGTCAGGCGCACCCGACGCGCGCCATGCTGACCAGGCGGCACATCGGCGCGACACTTACTATCCAGAGGGCGAACGCCGCTCTTCAGGAATAAGTCGGTGCCTTCGCGGCGTGATAGTTTCAGCTTCGGTCCTAGGTAACGAGCCATCTAATTATTCTCCCTTCTGACTACGCACGTTCTACACCCGACGCCGCTTTGGAGGGCGGCAACCGTTGTGTGGAATTGGCGTAACATCGGCAATGCTGTTAATACGCAGACCCGCGTTGTTCAATGCACGAACCGCTGACTCACGACCCGGTCCTGGCCCTTTCACCAAAACGTCAACGCTCTTCATGCCAAAATCCAGAGCCGCTGTCCCGCAGCGCTCAGACGCTACCTGGGCTGCAAAGGGTGTGCTTTTGCGCGAGCCACGGAAGCCTGAGCCACCGGATGTCGCCCAGCAGAGCACATTGCCCTGACGATCGCTGATTGTGATGATGGTGTTGTTGAACGATGCGTGCACATGGGCTACGCCATCGGTAACAGTGCGCTTAGCGCGTTTCTTCTCTGCCATGATCTACTTCCTGATCGGACGACGCGGGCCCTTGCGGGTGCGCGAATTGGTACGAGTACGTTGTCCATGGACAGGCAAGCCACGGCGATGACGAATGCCGCGGTAACAACCCAGGTCCATGAGGCGTTTGATGTTCATGTTAACTTCGCGGCGCAAGTCACCTTCAACCGTCATCTTGCCGATCTCGTTGCGCAGAGCATCAAGATCTGTTTCGGACAGGTCGCCAATATTGGCATTAGGCTGGACGCCTGCTTCTGTACACAGCTTGGACGCAGTCGTACGACCAATACCAAAAATGTAGGTCAACGAAATGACCGCGTGCTTGTTATCGGGAATATTTATTCCGGCGATACGTGCCATAAATCTAGACTCCTTTAGCTCTCTTTTAGCCTTGGCGCTGCTTATGCCGCGGCTCGGCCGAGCAGATGACCCGCACGACGCCATTGCGGCGCACGACTTTGCAATTTCGACACATCTTCTTTACTGACGCGCGTACTTTCATTTTCTCTAGCTCCAACTCTCTCTAAGCACAGTTTGCTGGCTTCCCACTAGCGGCTGCCCGCGGGATTCTTGCTGTAACCCTTGAGATTCGATTTTTCCATTAGCTTTGCGTATTGGCTGGACATCAAGTGCGATTGCACCTGGGCCATAAAATCCATCGCAACAACAACAATGATCAGCAAAGCGGTTCCACCTAGCTGCACCGGCGTATTGAAATACGACGACATAAACAAAGGCAGCAAACAAACTAGAGCCACATAAACCGAACCGAACGTAGTAAGACGAGTGATAACGTCGTCTATGTACTTTGCCGTTTGTTGCCCAGGACGAATTCCCGGTACAAACGCACCTTGCTTCTTCAGATTGTCCGCTACGTCCTTCGGATCGTAGGTAAGTGCTGTGTAGAAGAAGCTAAAGAAGATAATGCCTGCAGCAAACATCAGAATATAAAGTGGCTGTCCGGGCGAAAGAACCAGCGCCACATCCTGCAACCAACCAGCACCTTGGCTCTCACCAAACCACTGAGCGATAGATGCAGGGGCAAGCAACAGGCTAGAAGCAAAAATCGCCGGAATAACGCCCGCCATGTTGACCTTGAGCGGCAAGTGCGTTGATTGGCCTTGAAATACTTTACGGCCTTGTTGACGCTTCGCGTAGTTGACCGTAATCCGGCGTTGGCCTCGCTCAACGTAGACGACACCCCAGATAAGCATCACCGCAACGATACCAACAACCATCAGCGCAATAATGTTGATATCGCCTTGACGTGCAGCCTCAAATGCCTGGCCAATAGCCGCAGGGAAGCTCGCCACAATGCCGCAGAAAATGAGCAGTGAAATGCCGTTACCGACACCGCGCTCGGTAATCTGCTCGCCCAGCCACATGACAAACAAGGCACCCGTTACAACCGTGGTAAGGCCAACGAAGTAGAACAGGAAGTCTGGCTGAAACGCGAGGCCCTGATTTGCCAGCGTTACGGTTAATGCGCTGCCCTGCACCAAAGCGATTAGCAGGGTGCCGTAGCGCGTGTACTGGGTAATCTTGCGGCGTCCGGCTTCGCCTTCTTTACGCAGCTCTTTAAGCGCGGGATGCATCATCTGCATCAGGTTCATGATGATGCTAGAGGTGATGTAAGGCATAGGGCCGAGCGCCAAAATACTCATGCGCTCGAGCGCGCCACCCGAAAACATGTTGAACATGTCGAGCAAGCCACCCTGCTGCTGCGAAAACAGTGCAGCCAGACGATCGGGGTTAATTCCCGGAATTGGAATATGTGTGCCTACTCGATAGATGAGCAGTGCAATAAACACGAACAGCAGACGGCTGCGCAGCTCTGAGAGCCCCGCCGATACGCCTGCAAGTTGTCCGGGATTGCGTGCCATTATTCTTGTACCTATTCCTGTACCGAGCCGCCGGCCGCTGAAATGGCTGCCGCTGCACCTTTAGTGACTTTGATCGTTCCTTTCTCGCCTTTGATAGTCACAGCGCGCGAGACTTCGCCAGATAGCATGATGCGAACCCGCTTTATGCCGCGCGAAACAATGTTCGCGGCCTGCAAAGATGCAAGGCTAACCTCGTCGCCCTCTACTTTGCCCAGCTCGCTCAGCCGAACTTCAGCCGTAACCAGGCCAACACGCGACCGAAATCCAAACTTGGGTACACGACGCTGCATGGGCATCTGACCGCCCTCAAAGCCAGGCTTAACATTGCCGCCTGAACGCGCCTTTTGACCTTTCTGGCCCCGCGCTGCTGTCTTGCCCCATCCACTGCCCGCACCACGACCAACGCGACGCTTGGTTTTATGACTGCCCGCAGCGGGCGAAATATCATTTAGATTCATGCGCTTTCTTCCACTCGAAGCAAGTAGTTCACCTTGTTGATCATGCCCCGATTCGACGGCGTATCGATCACTTCAACCGTATGGCCAATGCGACGCAAACCCAGACCAGCAACGCAGGCCTTATGGTTCTTCAATCGACCGTTGGCGCTTTTAAGCAAGGTCACTTTAATTTTGTCGCTCATCTGCTACTCCTGACCCTCTTTAGCCTATCTAGGCTGTGATCTCTTCGATCGACAAGCCACGCTTCTCCGCTACTGCGCGCGGTGAGCGAATTTTCTCGAGTGCTGCAAAGGTTGCACGCACTACATTTACGGGGTTGGTTGAGCCGTAGCACTTCGCCAGCACGTTGTGTACGCCAGCTGCTTCCAGAACCGCTCGCATCGTTCCCCCGGCAATAACGCCGGTACCTTCTGATGCCGGAGCCATAAACACTGTAGAAGATCCATGTCGCTCGCGAGTGGAGTACCAGATGGTGCTGCCATTCAGATCAACATCAACCATGTTGCGGCGCGCCGCTTCCATGGCTTTCTGAATCGCCAATGGCACTTCCCGAGCCTTACCTCGACCAAAACCTACCCGGCCGTTACCGTCGCCAACAACAGTAAGTGCGGTAAAACCAAAAATGCGACCGCCCTTGACCACCTTGGCCACGCGATTCACCTGAACCAGTTTTTCTACCAGTCCTTCTTCTTTAACTTCGTCTGCGTATGCCATAGCTTAAAACTCCAGGCCGCCTTCGCGCGCCGCATCAGCCAACGCCTTAACGCGGCCGTGATACTTAAATCCAGATCGGTCAAACGCAACGCGCTCGATACCCTTCGCTTTTGCCCGTTCGGCGATAAGCGAGCCAACTTTGGCCGCTGCTTTTACGTTACCGCCAGAACTTGCGCGCATGTCTTTCTCAACGGTAGAGGCGCTAGCCACAACATTGCCACCGTCCGCGGTTAGCACTTGTGCATAGATATGGCGTGGTGTGCGATAAACGGACAAACGGGTCGCGCCCAGCTTGCGCATGTGCATGCGACCACGACGAGCTCGCCTTTGTCTGGATTTTGTCTTCTGATTCATCTCGCGCTACTTCTTTTTAGCTTCTTTACGACGTACGTATTCGTCGGCGTAACGAACACCCTTGCCCTTGTAAGGCTCAGGCGGTCGATACGCTCGAATCTCTGCTGATACCTGGCCTACCTTCTGCTTATCAACACCGCTGATAACCACTTCAGTTTGACTAGGCGTTGCGGCTTCAATGCCATCCGGCAACTGATATTCAACCGGGTGTGAAAAGCCAAGCTGCAATGTGAGCTTTTTGCCCTGTGCCTGAGCGCGATAACCTACGCCCTGTAAAGTCAGCTTCTTCTCCCAACCGGTCGAAACACCAATCACCATGTTGTTAAGTAGAGAGCGTGTGGTGCCCGCAATGGCAACCGCCGCCTTGTCACCGGTAGTGGTGGTGACCTTCAGAGTGTCTTCTTCCTGCTTCACAGTAACCGCGTTATTCAGACGCATCGAAAGCTGGCCCTTGCCGCCCTTGACGTTCAAATCCTGACCGGAGAGTTTGAATTCAACCCCCGACGGCAATGGAACTGGATTGTTTGCTATGCGTGACATTTAGTTTGTCCAGGTAACTTTTTGCTATTTATCTAACTAACAACAACGATTAAAAAACAGTGCAGAGCACTTCACCGCCAACACCTTTGGCGCGTGCGGCCCGATCAGTCATCAACCCCATGTTGGTACTGACAATGGCGCAGCCGAGGCCACCACGAACAGTCGGCAACTCATCTTTGGCCTTATAAACACGCAAGCCCGGGCGACTAACCCGATCCAGCTCTTCAATAACGGGGGAGCCGTTGTGGTAGCGCAGCTCCACCGTCATTTCACGCTTCACGTCTTCGGTAACCGATACAGCGCCAATGTAGCCCTCGTCTTTCAGAACCTGACAAATCGCCAGTTTCTTTTGTGATGCGGGCATCGTAACTGAAGGATGGCGAGCCGTTTGCGCGTTGCGCACTCGGGTCAACAGGTCAGCGATGGGGTCATGCATACTCATAGTTATTACCAGCTCGCCTTCACAAGACCAGGCACGTCACCGCGCATTGCTGCCTCACGCAATTTGTTACGTCCAAGACCAAACTTCCGGTAAACACCATGTGGGCGTCCGGTAATGCCACAGCGACGCTGCTGGCGAACCGGACAGGCATTGCGCGGCTGCTTCTGCAGCGCAACTTGCGCATCCCAACGCTCTTCTTCACTAAGATTCAAATCACGAATAGTGGCCTTGAGTGCAGCACGCTTTTTAGCGTACTTCGCAACTGTCTTGGCACGCTTCTTCTCGCGTTCAATCATTGATGTCTTGGCCATCTACTAGCTCCTGAACGGAAAATTGAAGGCTCGCAACAGAGCGAGCGCTTCTTCATTGGTTTGGGCTGAGGTCGTAATAGTTACGTCCAGACCGCGAATCTTGTCGATCTTGTCGTAGTCGATCTCTGCGAAAATAATTTGCTCGGTAACGCCCATAGAAAAGTTACCGCGACCGTCGAACGCCTTCGGGTTGAGCCCGCGAAAATCACGCATCCGTGGAATTGCGATACCCACGAGCCGATCGATGAATTCGTACATGCGCGAGCGCCTTAGAGTCACCTTGCAACCAACAGGCCAACCCTCTCGAATCTTGAAACCAGCTTCTGATTTGCGAGCGTTACGAACCTGCGGCTTCTGTCCGGCAATCAGCGTTAGATCGCCAACCGCGGAATCCATAACCTTACGGTCTGAGGCTGCCTCGCCAACACCCATGTTCAGCGTGACCTTTTCCAATCTAGGCACACGCATGGGGTTATCCATGCCAAGTTCCGCTGCAAGCTTGGGCTGAATCTCTTTCTTGTAGCGTTCGTATAAATCAGCCATGACTACTCACCCACAACCTTGTTCGTCGACTTGAAGTAGCGAACCCGCTTACCGTCTTCGACCCGCACACCCACACGATCTGCCTTGCCAGTTTCGTCGTTGTAAAGTGCTACGTTCGACCGATGAATAGATGCTTCCTGCGTAACAATGCCACCCTGTACTGGCGGATTGGCTTGTGGGTTCGGGCGCACGGCCTTCTTCACATTGTTAATCCCTGCGACAAGCAGTCGATCAGGTTCAATGACTTGCAGGATCGCGCCTCGCTTGCCCTTATCGCGGCCTGCGGTAACTATCACTTCGTCGTCTTTCTTAAATTTTTGCATGTCTATAGAACCTCTGGCGCAAGCGAAATGATGCGCATGAAGTTTTCGTTGCGCAGCTCGCGCGTTACAGGCCCAAATATGCGTGTGCCAACCGGCTGGTTTTGCGCATTGAGCAAAACTGCAGCGTTGGTATCAAACTTGATGAGCGATCCATCTGGACGACGCACGCCTTTACGGGTACGTACTACAACAGCGTTCATCACCTGGCCTTTCTTGACTCGGCCACGGGGAATAGCTTCTTTAACCGTCACCTTGATGATGTCGCCAATGCCGGCATAGCGGCGATGCGAGCCACCCAGCACCTTGATGCATTGCGCCCTGCGTGCACCGCTGTTGTCAGCGATCTCGAGGATGGTTTCCGACTGAATCACTCGACTACCTCTTCTACTTCGGGTGCTGCCGCCTCATCAACAGATTGCAACATAAACGTCTTGGTCTTAGACATCGGGCGACACTCGACGATGGTTACAAGATCACCGATGTTGCATTTGTTGTCTTCGTCATGCGCATGCAGCTTGCTTGAACGACGGATGTACTTGCCGTAAATCGGGTGCTTCACGCGCCGTTCAACCTGAACGGTGATGCTCTTATCCATCTTGTTGCTAACGACCCTGCCGGTCACAACGCGAGGATTGCTTTGCTCGCTCTCTTTCGAATTTTGTACAGACTCACTCATGAGCGCTTCTCTTCCATAATCGTTTTAACGCGAGCGATGTCACGGCGCGTTTGCTTCAAAAGATGCGGCTGGCCCAACTGGCCGCTTGCGCCTTGCATGCGCAAGCCAAACTGCTCTTTACGCAGACGCATTAGCTCTGCTTGTAACTCTTCCGGCGACTTCTCGCGCAGTTCTGCACCAGTCATTACATCACCGTCCGCTTAATAAACGTGGTGGCCATCGGCAACTTCGCCGCGGCCAACGTCAGCGCTTCACGCGCTGTCTCTTCATCAACACCCTGCATCTCATAAAGAATGCGACCGGGCTGAATAAGAGCAACCCAATATTCAACAGCACCCTTACCTTTACCCTGACGTACTTCCAACGGCTTCTTGGTAATTGGCTTGTCGGGGAACACGCGAATCCAAACCTTGCCACCACGCTTGATTCGACGGGTCATGGCTCGACGGCCGGCTTCGATCTGGCGGGCAGTCAAACGACCCCGACCAACCGCTTTCAAACCGTATTCACCAAAACTCACTCTGCTACCGCGCAATGCCAGACCGCGATTGCGACCTTTCATTTGCTTACGGAATTTGGTTCTTTTCGGTTGCAGCATCTCTTTCTACTCTGTTAACGGGCGCTTGTTACGGTTCGGGCCTAAGCCGGAACCGCAGCTTCCTCTTCTTCGTTACCAATAATCTCGCCTTTGAACACCCATACCTTGATGCCCAAAATGCCGTAGGTGGTGTTTGCCTCCCAGGTGGCATAGTCAATATCTGCACGCAACGTGTGCAGTGGCACTCGGCCCTCGTGGTAAACCTCGGCGCGTGCGATTTCAGCACCACCCAGGCGGCCAGCCACACGAACCTTGATACCCTCTGCGCCAAGACGCATGGCGTTTTGAATCACCCGGCGCATAGCACGTCGAAACTGCACGCGTCTCTCAAGCTGTTGCGCGACATTCTGCGCAACAAGCAAGGCATCAAGTTCTGGCTTGCGAATCTCTTCGACGTTTACGTGCACCGGCATACCCATAATTTGGGCGAGATCCTTGCGCAGGCGTTCAACGTCTTCACCCTTCTTGCCAATCACAATGCCCGGTCGAGCCGTGTGTACGGTAATGCGTGCAGTTTGCGCGGGACGCTCGATATCAATACGACTTACCGACGCCTGGCTCAGGCGCTTACGCAAAAACTCACGAACTTTCAGATCGGACAGCAAATAGGCTGAGTAATTTTTACGATCGGCATACCAAACAGACGTGTGATCCTTGACGATGCCAAGGCGCATACCTGTTGGATGTACTTTCTGACCCATGCCCTAACTCCGTTATTCGTCAGACACGGTCACGGTAACGTGACTCGTGCGCTTTAAGATGCGGTCTGCACGGCCTTTGGCTCGCGGCATGATGCGCTTCATGGTCGCGCCGGCATCTACATAAATTTCTGAAACTCGCAGCTCATCAACGTCTGCGCCTTCGTTGTTCTCCGCATTGGCAATCGCCGACTCAAGCGCCTTGCGCACAAGCACTGCCGCCTTAAGCGTTGAGAAGGTCAAAATATCCAGCGCTTTTGCAACCGGCTCGCCGCGGACTTGATCTGCCACCAACCGCACTTTCTGCGGAGATATCGGTAATCGTTTTGCTATGGCTTTAACTTGCATAATCTTATCCGTAAGCCCGAAGTTACCGGACGGCCTTCTTGTCAGCCTGGTGTCCGCGAAAAGTGCGGGTGGACGCAAACTCGCCCAACTTGTGGCCAACCATGTCTTCCGAGATAAATACTGGAATGTGTTGACGACCGTTGTGTACAGCAATAGTCAGTCCAACCATGTCTGGTAGAACCATTGACCGGCGCGACCAGGTCTTGATGGGTCGCTTTTCGTTGTTCGCCGCTGCCGTTTCCACCTTCTTCATAAGGTGCAAATCGACAAAGGGTCCTTTTCGCAGTGATCTTGGCACTTGTCTCTCCCGCCTAGCGCTTGCCGCGACGGCGTACGATTAGTTTATCGGTGCGCTTGTTACTGCGCGTCTTGTAACCTTTGGTTGGCATACCCCAGGGCGATACCGGGTGGCGACCACCCGCCGTACGACCTTCACCACCACCGTGCGGGTGATCAACCGGGTTCATCGCTACACCACGAACCGTCGGGCGAACACCGCGCCAGCGCTTGGCGCCGGCCTTACCCAGCGAGCGCAGGTTGTGCTCACTGTTACTGACTTCACCCAATGTTGCGCGGCACTCAGCCAACACACGACGCATCTCGCCCGAGCGCAGGCGCAATGTTGCGTAGGTGCCTTCCCGAGCAACCAGCTGAGCGGAGGTTCCTGCACTACGCGCCATCTGCGCGCCTTTGCCTGGCTTGAGCTCAATGCAATGCACAATTGAACCTACCGGCACGTTGCGCAACGCCATGGCATTACCCGAACGAATGGCAGAACTGCTGCCGCTCATCAATTCGTCACCCGCCTTAACACCGCGCGGTGCGATAATGTAACGGCGCTCGCCATCTTTGTACTTGAGCAACGCAATGTTTGCTGAGCGGTTGGGATCGTATTCAAGCCGCTCAACAACACAAGGAATGCCGTCTTTGCCGCGCTTGAAATCAATGACCCGGTAGTGCTGCTTGTGGCCGCCACCGCGGTGACGCGTGGTAATACGACCGGCATTGTTACGGCCGCCGTTCTTTGATTTCTTTTCCAGCAGCGGCTTGTACGGCGCGCCCTTGTGAAGATCGGGGTTAACGACCTTTACAACAAAGCGGCGACCGGCCGATGTGGGTTTGGTTTTTACTACAGGCATTCTTAGTTACTCACCTAATCAACGAGCGTAAAGTCGATATCTTGGCCAGCAGCCAGTCGAACATACGCCTTTTTCCAGTTCTTTTTACGCGAGCGCCCACGTTGGGTGCGCTTGACCTTACCTTTGACGTTAAGGGTGCTTACACCTTCAACAGAAACATCAAAGAGCTGCTCAACGGCGGCTTTAATCTCAGCCTTCGTTGAGTCTGTTGCGACCTTAAAGGTGTACTGATTGCTCTTGTCACCTTCGATAGACGCCTTCTCAGTAAAGTGCGGCTCTTGCAGAACAATAAAAATTCTCTCTTGAGAAATCTTCTGTCCGTTGTTCGCTACGCTACTCATGCCAACGACTCCTCAAACTGCTTGAGCGCGCCAACCGTTATGAGCACCTTGTCGTGACTAACGAGTGCAACGGGATCTACCGCCGCCACATCACTCACATCCACGTACTTAACATTGCGCGACGCAAGCACCAGGTTTTCGTCGACGGCATCAGAAACAATGAGCACGTTGTCGAGCTTAAGCTCGTCGAGTTTTGCAACAAAAGCCTTGGTCTTTGGAGAATCGACAGCAAACGAGTCAGCGACAACCAACCGATTTTGCCGGATTAGCTCGCTCAGGATGCAACGCAATGCACCGCGATACATCTTGCGATTAACTTTCTGCGAATGATCCCGCGGCTTGGCGGCAAAGGTACGGCCGCCTGATCGCCAGATAGGGCTGCGGATAGTACCTGCGCGAGCGCGACCGGTACCTTTCTGACGCCAGGGCTTCTTACCGCCACCTCTTACCTCAGAGCGTGTCTTTTGAGCTTTACTGCCCTGACGCGCACCCGCGAGATAAGACACCACAACCTGGTGCACCAACGCTTCGTTGTATTCTCGGCCAAAGGCAACGTCAGAAACTTCGACGGAACCACCAGCTGCTGTATCTATATTCATTAGCTAACTAATCCTCCTGGTGCGATCTAGGCTTTGATCGCCGGACGGATGCAAACATCGCCACCTGCCGATCCGGGCACAGCGCCCTTAACCAGAATCAGATTGCGCTCAGAATCGACTCGAACAATTTCGAGGTTCTGGGTAGTGGTTTTTGCCGCTCCCATATGCCCCGCCATCTTCTTACCTTTAAACACTCGGCCCGGGGTTTGGCATTGGCCGATAGAACCCGGCGCCCGGTGCGAAATTGAGTTGCCGTGGGTGTTATCCTGGCCCCGGAAGTTCCAACGCTTGATGCCACCCGCAAAACCCTTACCCTTTGAAGTGCCCTGCACATCAACTTTTTGGCCTGCTTCGAACTGATCTACGCCGAGGGTGCCACCTGCAGCCAATTCGGCCTCGGTCGCTACCTCGTCAGTCTCGAGCCGAAACTCCCAGAGTCCGCGTCCGGCACCGGTGCTGGCCTTGGCAAAGTGGCCGGCTGCCGGCTTGCTTATCCGGCTGGCACGACGCTCGCCAGTAGTGACCTGTACAGCGTTGTAGCCATCACTCTCGGTGTTCTTCACCATAGTGATGCGATTGGGCTCGACCTCGATCACGGTAACCGGGATAGACGAGCCATCCTCCGTGAACACGCGGGTCATGCCGCTCTTTCTACCTATAACCCCAATAGCCATTTGCTATATCCACCTTTAGCTGAGCGTTCTGCGTAAATTATTGCGCAGTGCACAAACCGCCTACTCCCCCCTCTTATAAAGATTCGGAATAAACGGTGTTTAAATCGCCGGCTCCCTATTGGAGCCTTTTTGGGCGACATGCCTTACTTCCCGGCACTCGCCTTTGTCTTAACGCCTGTGGCTCTCTTACCTAAAAAGGGGCTGAAAGCTCAGGCCAATCAAAAACGCTGCGGAGGGTAACCTTCGCAGCGTTCCTAAATTCTT
>CAZFIA010000049.1:0-25081 GCA_964519335.1 uncultured Pseudomonadales bacterium | reverse complement strand
ACGACTACTGCGCACTCGCTACTTTGTGAACTAGGCATTTTTCACAATTGTGGCGCCCGCGCGCGGCCTCGCGCGCGGCCCAAGCGCGTATCCTCGCGCGTCCCCCAACGACGGCCTCCACACGCGATTCTTCCGATCCCGCGAGCAGGGGCTTTCCCAAGGAGCCGCGCGAAGATACGCGCTAGGGGGCGCGCGAAGATACGCGCGCTTACCTCAACGGATCAATATCCGCCGAATACCGCAGATTCCCCGCGCCATCCACCACCACCGCATCAACACCCGGCAGCTCATCAATCAGCCTAAGCCCTTTATCAAGACCCAGCACAAACACGGCCGTCGACAACGCATCAGTAAACAGGCCTTCTGGCCCGAGAATAGTGACGCTGCGAACATCGCGCGCCGAGTCGCCATTAGAGGGATTTATAATGTGGTGATAACGCACGCCATCTTCTTCGAAGTAGCGTTCGTAGTCGCCCGACGTCGAAACCGCCGTGTCTTCCAGCGGTAGCAGAGCGATCATCTCTTGCTCGTCGCGGGGATTTTGCACCCCCACCGTCCAGGGCCGACCCATTCGATCGCCAATTATCCGGCTGTCGCCGCCAGCCGCCACCATACCCTGGGTAACGCCGTTGTCGCGCAACAGTTCAACACAACGATCTACGGCATAACCCTTGGCGATTCCGCCCAAATCAATAGAGACATCAGGATGAGCAAAACGCACGCGTTGGCCGCGCATGAGCACAACATGAGTATAGTTAATCGCCTCAACTGCCGTACGGAGCTCGGCACTGCCCGGCCGGCCGCCTTCTCGATAGTCGTAGAGTTTGCCGGCAGAGGCGTAGGTGATGTCGAATGCACCCTTTGATAACTCGCTCACCCGTCGACTAGCCGCGAGCAACGTCCACATCTCTTCACTCACTGCTACTGCACCAAGAGCAGCCTTGCGATTTAGAACCGAAAGTTCTGAACTCTCTATATAGGGGCTATAGGCCTGTTCAATGCGGCGCATCTCTGCCATTACAGAGGCAAGCAGAGTTTTGGCCTGCTGGGCATCTTCGTGCCAGACCTCGGCCACCACCAACGTACCCATGATCGCCTGATCATCGCGATGCCATTCGGCGAAGCTTGCAGGCGCAACAACAAGCTGCAATAGCAGGCCACCGAGCAGCGCCCTCATAGCGAAAGAAGTTAATTTTGAGGTCATCATCCAGTTCCCGAAAATCCGTGCACGGGTCAGGCCAAATTATCCCAAGGCACCTTTCGCCGCAGTGTGACTCTCGTCACAGTAGGACAGCCAAATTATTTGACAGATAGATACTTGACAGAAAAACACTAAGTTCAGACCAAATTGGCCTAAGAGTGCCCTCTCCAGGGAATCGCTCGGGCAGCAAAGCCGCTAAAATTGCCCTCAGTTCAGCCGCTTTGGAGAGAGCGTGGCCACGCATTCAAATTTTATCGACGCTATTGGCAACACCCCGCTAATTCGCATGAACAGCCTATCTGAAGCCACGGGCTGCGAGATTCTGGGGAAGGCTGAGTTTCTGAACCCGGGCGGGTCGGTTAAAGATCGAGCCGCCTGGTGGATGATCCGCGAGCACGAAGCCTCAGGCGCACTCAAACCGGGCGGCACGGTGGTCGAGGGAACGGCCGGCAATACGGGCATCGGACTCGCCCACGTTTGCAACGCGCGTGGCTATGCGTGCGAGATTTTCATGCCAGATAACCAGTCGCCAGCAAAAGCAATAATGCTGCGCACGCTGGGCGCAAAGGTAACCGAGGTACCCGTGGTGCCGTACGTTGATGACATGAACTACCAGAAGCAAGCGGGACGCCACGCAGAAAGCCTAGACGGCGGAGTCTGGGCAAATCAATTTGACAACGTGGCCAACAGACTCGCGCACTACGAATCAACCGGGCCGGAGATTTGGCGCGACACCGAAGGCAAGGTTGACGCATTCGTCGCAGCAACAGGCACGGGCGGCACTATCGCTGGCACTGGTGAGTTTCTAAAGGAACAAAACTCGGAGGTGCAAATAGTCTGTGCTGATCCCTATGGCAGCGCCATCTACAACTTTGTCACCACCGGCGAAACCAAGATGACACCGGGACCATCAATTACTGAAGGAATCGGTAACTCACGTGTCACCAATAATCTGCAGGGCGCCGCTATGGACGACGCCATACAGGTGCACGACACCGACATGGTTAAAATGGTCTACAAGCTCATGCGTGAAGAAGGCTGGTATTTTGGCTCGAGCACTGGCATTAACCTTTGCGCGGCCTTCGAATACGCCAAGAAGCGCGGTCCCGGCCACACTATTGTCAGTATACTCTGCGACACCGGCGCCAAATATCAGGAGACCTTGTTTAATCCTGAGTTTTTGGCGCAGCGCGAGCTAGCCATCGAGTAACCCTGCCCTTACGAGCAACTACTCGCCAGTAAAGACTGGCTTGGATTTCTCCACGAAGGCCTTGGCCGCGTTTTTGTGGTCTTGTGAAAGTCCAGTGTGCACATGGTGCGTGGCCTCCAGATCCAAACACTCAATAACGTCTGCACCCATAGCCGCACGATTAAAATTCTCTTTCATGTAGCGATAGGCAATAGGTGGCCCACTCGCCAGACGCCTGGCCAGCGCAAGTGTTGCGCTTTCAAGTTCAGCCGCCGGCACCACCTGGTTAGCGATGCCCAGCCGCTGACACTCAGCAGCATCAGCTCGATCAGATAAGAAATAAAGCTCTTTAGCCTTGCCCTGCCCAACCAGATTAGAAAGAAAGAACGTGCCGCCGTAGTCGCCACTAAAACCCACTTTCGCAAAGGCCGTGGTTATGAACGCCGTATCGGCCATGATTCTTAAGTCAGCCGCTAACGCCAAACTGAGCCCTGCTCCTGCAGCGGGCCCGGGCAACGCCGCGATAACAGGCTTGGGCATAAGGAAGATTCGCCCAGCGGTGTTGCGCTGGTTCAATCGCTGATTGTGGATAGCTTCGTCGAGAGTAGGTCCGCGCTCGCCGCTACCTTTGTTGCGAGCATTCATGCCTTTTACGTCACCACCGGCACAAAAAGCACCCCCGGCGCCCGTTAGTACAATCGCCCGCACACTCGCTGCTCGCTCAGCGTAATCGAGGGCTGCTGCCAGTCCTTCGTTCATTTCACCCGACATGGCGTTCCGGGCATCCGGACGATTCAGGGTGATCACTACCACCGAGTCTTCCTCATAGGCCAGCAGATCGTCTGTTCTTGTGTCTATATCTTTTCTTGCTGCTTGTGCTGTCACGGCTTTGCTCACTGTTGAATTCCCCACCACCATGCCACAGCATGGTGTTGAAAAAAAAGAGGAGCGAGAAACCGTGCCAGATAGCGCCGATTTGCCAGACATCCGGATCGACCACTCAGCGCTGCGCGACTTCGTGCAAGCTATATTCGAAAGTTTGAACACCGAAACCGATACCGCAATAACGGTTGCTGCGCATCTGGTAGAGGCCAACCTGAAAGGCCACGACTCCCACGGCGTGGGCATGATTCCGGCTTACGTGAAGAACTTGCAGGCAGACTTATTAAAACCAAACGCCGGTATGAAAGTACTGCGCGACAACGGCGCGGTGGTTATGCTCGACGGCCAACACGGGTTTGGCCAGCGCGTAGGAAAAGAAGCGACCCAGTTTGCCATTGAACGAGCAAAAGAGATTGGACTGGCGTGCATTGGTTTGCGCAACGCGCATCATCTAGGACGCATCGGCACCTATGGCGAGCAATGTGCAAAAGCCGGCATGGTGTCTATGCACTACGTTAACGTGGTTGGTCACCCGCCCGCCGTATCACCCTTCGGCAGTAGAGAAGCACGCATGACGACCAATCCGTTTTGTGCCGTTGTGCCACGCGATAACGCAGAACCGGTAGTACTCGATATGGCAACCAGCCAAATCGCACTGGGCAAAGTACGGGTTGCTTATCACAAAGGACTACCCGTGATGGACGGCGCACTGCTTGACCACGAAGGACTACCTACCAACGATCCCAAGGTAATGTATGAAAAACCCTTGGGCACGCTTGGTCCGTTCGGTAACCACAAAGGCTACGGCCTTGCGGTGATGTGTGAACTGTTGGGCGGCGCGCTAGCCGGCGAGTGGACCATGCAACCAGACAACCCGCGCAGCCACAATATAGTGAACAACATGCTCATGTTTGTGCTAAATCCACAAGCCACGGGTAACGCCGAAGGATTTCAAAACGAGGTGAGCGCCATGGTGGATTACCTGCACGCAGCACAGCCTGCCGCAGGCAACGATCGCGTTCGCGTGCCCGGAGAACCTGAGCGCGAATCGCGCAAGCTACGGCTAGAAGAAGGCATACCGCTTGACGCCAGCAGCTGGGATTCAATCACCACGGCTGCAGCTACCGCCGGGCTGACGGAGCGCCAAATTAACGCAACGCCTCTTATGACCTGATTAGAGTTACACTGGGAGAAACCGGGGGTACATCCGGAGCAGATCGACGTAACCATCTGTTAACGCTCGATTATTAGACAACTATTTAGTTAAGTAACTAAAGGACACACAAATGAATATTCTAGAAACCGTACTCAAAGCAGCGGGCGGCACAGCCGTTAGTACCATCGCCAAGAACTTTGGCATCAACGGTTCGCAAGCCACCGACGTCATCGGCCAACTCATTCCCGCGTTGTCACGCGGCATGCAGAAGAACAGCCAATCGAGTAGTGGCCTCGACGGACTGATCGGTGCGCTCACAGGCGGTAACCACGGAAACTATATGGACAATCCTGGCGACCTACTGCAAAGCAACAACATCAATGACGGCGACAAAATTCTTGGCCATCTGTTTGGTGACAAGCAAGTCAGTCGCGAAGTAGCTTCTCGCGCATCAAACAACACCGGCGTAGACAGCTCGATTATCAAAAAAATGTTACCCGTCATCGCGAGCCTTGCCATGGGTGCGATGAGCAAAAAGACGGTACAGTCTGGCATCAACTCGCCGCAGAGCTCGGGTGTTACCGATTTGCTGAGTAGCTTCCTAGATTCTGATGGTGACGGATCTATTGCAGATGATCTGCTGGGAATGGCCGGCAAATTTATGCGCTAATTCTTCGCGGCTCCTGCTAACCGCTAGATAGAAGGCAACTCGAGGTGCGCGTGGTCGTTTAGCTGGCCGACAACACGCGTACCGTCGGCTTCCGTCGACAGGCGACTTATGCTGCCGTGATAGGTCGCAAACTGCAGCCGACCCAGAGTTTCAGGAGGTAGCCCTAACCAGGCACCCACAATCACATCATGGGTTCCGCCGTGAGTCACTATCACGGTTTCGGCTTCTTGCCGCTTAATGAGCTCCTTCACAAACGGATACACCCGGGCAGCCAACTCAAAGCGCGACTCTGATCCGCTACAGGCTTTGTAGTGCAAGCGATCGCCGTCTTCAGGGATGGGCTGTCCATGCTCTCGAAGCCACTCACAGGATTCGCCTTCAGCCACGCCCATGCTCATCTCGCGCAATTCCTGGCGCAGCCGCACATCGGTACCAATCGCCCCTGCAACGTATTCTGCCGTCTCCCGGGCTCGCAACAGGTCCGAAGAAAACAGCTGTGGACGGCGCTCGGTCTCGGCCAGTGTGTAGCGCAACCGCTCGGCTACGGCCTTCGCGTGACGGATACCCAAACCCGTGAGGCCGGTGTCGTACCAACCCCCGATTTTTTTCTCTACCGTATGCGCCGACTGGCAGTGGTTAACCAGAAAAATTCGCATCTAATCGCCATCCCCGTGATCCCCAAATTGTACACCGGCCAACCCAATTCCATACCTAAATGTAGGCAAGCGGAGTACAACAAATGTAAAACCGCAGGCTGTAGACTCAGACATCAAAATCTAGCCCAGCCAATGCCAGCCCGCCCGAAGGACTCTGAATATGACCATTAATCCGTTTGACCTGTCTGAGCAAGTTGCCATCGTCACGGGCGGAAACAAGGGCATTGGCAAGGGCATCGC
This sequence comes from uncultured Pseudomonadales bacterium, assembly GCA_964519335.1. Taxonomy (GTDB): domain Bacteria; phylum Pseudomonadota; class Gammaproteobacteria; order Pseudomonadales; family Azotimanducaceae; genus JALZVT01. The sequence continues at coordinate 19,087 of CAZFIA010000049.1, read as the reverse complement.
GCTGGCTATGGCGGCTGCTGGGGCCTGGATTCACCTGACGGGCCGCGACGAGGCAGCCGGTGCCGTGACGGTCAGCGAAATCCAAGCGGCCGGCGGCCGTGCAGAATTTCACGCCGCAGACATCAACGACGACGCCGCAATGGACGCCATAATAAATCGTGCCGCCGAAACTGCGCTGCAGCTGGGTGCAGATCGGCCGCGGATCGATATTCTGGTAAACAACGCCGGCATCTCCAAGGTAGACGGCCCGCCGGAACATTTGTCAGATGAGAATTGGAACGCGGTGATCGATACCAATCTAAACAGCGTCTTTAAATGTTCCCGGACCGTGCATCCCTTTATGACCAGTGGCGGTAAGATCATTAACATCGGGTCAATGTATAGCTTGTTTGGTACACCCTTAATCCCGAACTACGCCGCCTCAAAAGGCGCCATTGTCCAGCTTACCAAGTCCCTGGCCACCGCCTGGGCACCCAACAACATTCAGGTGAACTGCATTCTCCCCGGGTGGATCAGCACTGATCTGACGAAGGCTGTTGAAGAAGACGCAGAATTTACGGCGGATATCATGAAACGCACACCCGCCGGGCGCTTCGGCAAGCCAGAGGATCTTGGGGGAACCGCTGTGTTTTTGGCGTCGAGCGCCACAGGTTTTTTAACCGGCCAAAGTATCGCCGTATGCGGTGGCTATAGTATTTCTTAAGCCTATGTGGCCTTGCGAACGTACAGCACCAATTCATGATCAACCAGCTCCATACCGTGCTCTTGGGCAATCTCTTGCTGTAGAGCTTCAATGCGCTGGCTAATGAATTCGGTCACCTTGCCCGTATCTACATCAACCATGTGGTCGTGATGCTCGTCGTTGGCAAGCTCATACACCGAATGGCCATCGTCGAAGTTGTGCTTCTCAACAATGCCCGCTGTCTCGAACTGGGTAAGTACGCGATACACCGTGGCGAGCCCTACCGAGTCGTCCATTCCTATAAGGCGTTTGTAAACTTCCTCAGCGGACATATGGTGAGGGTCAGCAGAGGCCAGCACTTCGAGTACTTTTAGCCGGGGTAGCGTAACTTTTAGTCCCGCCTTTTTTAGATCTGCTGAGGTCACTGCGCTCTCCATTAGTAAAAACGAACCCTAGCCCAAGGCTTGGGTTCCGTCTAGTCAAGGTATCACTTGCAGCAAGCGAAATGCGCTTTAATCCATCCCAGGCATTACGTCTGGGGCGTCCTGGTTTGTCGCATCAGCAAAAGAGTAGGTATGAGCCCAAGAAGCACTATAACCAACGCCGCGGTAGAGGCTTCAGCAATGCGCTCATCGGAGGCCAGCCGGTAAGCCCGGGTGGCCAGAGTCTCAAAGTTGAAGGGCCGCAAAATCAGCGTGGCGGGCAGCTCTTTAAGAACATCAATGAAAACCAGCAGCGCCGCTGTAAATACCGCGGGCCGCAATAGCGGCAGATGCACTTCGCGCACCAACCGCGAGGGTCGCGCCCCAAGCGTACGACCCACGGCATCCAACTGCGGTGAAACCTGAGCAAGGCCCGAATCAATCGCGTTATAGGCCGCCGTTAAAAACCGCACCACATAGGCAAACACCAACGCAGCAACCGTGCCTGTCAGCAACAAGCCAGAATTCATCCCAAACTGATCCCGAGCAAGCGTCGCTAGCCAACGGTCAAAACCTGACAGGGGCACCAGCACCGCAAGTCCAAGTACAGCCCCTGGCATCGCGTACCCCAGAGAAGACAGTCGAACCGCAAAATCCCCCAGTCGGGAGTCTCGTTCGCGCTGGTTGTATCCCAGCACCAGCGCACAGAGCGTTGCAATCAGCGCGGCAATTCCAGCGACCCGGAAGCTGTTAAAGACGAAATCAAAAAAATTGCGGCCAAGTAACGGATCGCCGGTGGCCAGATGATGCGAGATCAACAGATAAAACGGGAGCACAAAGCCAAACAGCACCGGCAACGCACATGCAAGGCATGCGACCCCAGCCTGCCATCCGTGCAACTGAACCTTGCGCGGCGCCGGGAGGTGCCCGGTGGGATTGGCCACCCGTCCCCGCCGTGCAAAATACTCAACCAACACCAGTATCAACACAACCAGAAACAGCCAGGCGGCAAGCTGCATCGCAGCCAGTTGATCACCCATGGCATACCAGGTACGAAAAATGCCGGTGGTGAAGGTTGCAACGCCAAAAAACTCAACCACACCAAAATCGGCGACGGTTTCCATCAGCACCAGCGCTACTCCGCCGGCAATAGCTGGCCGGGCGGTCGGCAGCGCTATCGTAAAGAAAGCACGTACAGCCCCGCATCCAAGGGTTCGAGCGGCATCAAAAAGCGCACTCGACTGACGAATGAAGGTCGCTCGCGCGAGCAGGTAAACATAGGGATAGAGCACCAGCGTGAGCATCACGGCTGCGCCTGGCAGCGATCGCAACTCCGGGAAATAGTAGTCGCCTACCTGCCAACCGAACCATGAACGAAGGCTGGTTTGAACTGGGCCAGAGAAGTCCAACCAGTCCGTGTAGACATAGGCGATCGCATAAGCAGGAGCAGCGAGAGGCAACACCAGCGCCGCACTCAAGAACCTCTGCCCCGCAAATCGGGTTGTGCTCACGAGCCAGGCAGCACCTGTCCCAACCACAAAAGTACCCAGACCAACAAGCAGCACTAGCCACAGCGTGTTGGCTAAATATTCAGGCAGCACGGTCTCCCGCAGGTGCGGCCACGCAGGACTCGCCTGCGCGAAAAGAGTCCACAGCAATGCAAGCATCGGCCAGGCGAGCATCCCAATGAGCCCAAGCAACACACCCCTTGCGACAAACCGCCCGATAGGATTTAGCGGTTGCGGCGACAGCGTCGACTCAGTGCTGGATAATGTATCGCTCAATTAAGATAAAACTCGCACGCCAAATAGGGATAAACCCTGTGTTAACAATCAACGCTCAAATCTCCAAAGCTCGCTCAAAAGCACACTCTTCGGCGCCTTGTTCGGCAGGGTTATGAGCCTTTCGTTTCACAACCTAAGCCACAGTTACGGCCAAACGCTGGTGCTGCAAGATATCAGCTTCACAGCGCGCTCGGGCGAGATTCTGTGTTTACTTGGCCCGTCGGGTGGCGGCAAAAGCACACTGTTGCGGCTAGCCGCTGGTCTAGAGACGCTGCAGCAGGGACACATCGAGCTCAACGACCAACTGTTGGCAAAGCCGGGCGTAGAGCCGCCGCCCGAAGATCGATCTATTGGTCTCGTATTTCAGGATCACGTGCTGTTTCCACACCTAACCGTCGCTCAGAACCTGAGTTTTGGCCTAACCCACGAACCCCGACAACAGCGCGAAAGCAGAGTATCTGAACTGCTCGACAACATGGACCTGGGGGGCCTAGATCAGCGCTATCCCCACGAGCTGTCTGGCGGACAACAGCAACGCGTTGCCCTGGCTAGAGCCATGGCACCCAGGCCCTCGGTCTTGTTGCTCGATGAGCCTTTTGCCAGTGTCGACTCAACCCTGCGCCGGGCGCTCAGGCAAACCACTCGCAACGCGCTAAAAGCCGCGGGCACCACGGCTATTGTCGTTACCCACGACCCGGAAGAAGCCATGCAACTAGCCGATTCAATCGCCATCATGGCAGCAGGCGGCATCGCCCAGCACGCGTCTCCAGAAACAATCTGGCAGCAACCCGCGACACTCGATGTTGCTCTGCTGTTTGGAGACGCCCAGGCAATCGCCGGCGAGTCTGATGGCACACATGCGAACTGTGGTTTCAACGCACTCCCCACAGACGTTCGTCCCGGCCCGGTTAAGGTTGCTATTCGACCACAGGGCATAACCCTCGGACACGACGGCGGCACACCTGTACGCGTTCAGGACATCCGACTGCTGGGCCATCACTGGCAAATTCAACTACAAACCAACAGCGACAAACCTCAGAGTCTGATGGCAACGGTCGACAGCCTAAGCGGAATCGAGCAAGGGACAACGCTGTCTGCCGCGCTCATCCCTGAACACTGTTTTGTATTCTGTGACAGCTAACAGACAAATTCCCAAAATACTCAACGAAAACAATTCGAATCGGAGTCGAGCGTGCAAGACCTAACAAACAAAACTGTACTCATCACTGGCGCCGCTCGCGGTATCGGCCGCGGTATAGCCGAGGCGTTTTTGCAAGCGGGCGCAAACATCGCCGCCGCCGACATAGGCGCGGCCAAACCGAACTGGACCTACGCACTCGCGTCGTCCGAGGAACTGAATGCAACGGTTACAGAACTTGCAGACGCCTATCCGCAACAAAAAGTAGAAGCGATCGGGGTTGATGTCACAAAAGACGCAAGCTGCAAAAGTGCCGTAGAACAAACAGTGAAAGCCTTTGGTGGTATCGACGTGCTTGCCAATAACGCAGGTGTGGTCCAGTCGGGTCCGATTCTCCAGTTTAGTGAAGAAGATTGGGACAAGGTGTTTGCGGTCAACACGCGCGGCTTGTTTCTAATGACACGAGCGGCGCTACCGGCGTTGAAAAAGTCTGACACGGCCTGCGTGATCAACACAGCTTCGATCGCTGGTCTTAAGGGCTATCCTAATATGACGGCCTATTGCGGCTCAAAATTTGCAGCCATTGGTATCACGCAGTCGCTGGCGGCAGAACTCGCACCCGATAACATCCGCGTAAACGCGATCTGTCCCGGCATGGTGGGCACCGCTATGTGGCTCGAGCATCTGCTGCCCGGAGGCGCCGGCGCCAACAACGCAGACGCCGACTTTGAAGAGCTGATGGCAAGCACCATTCCACTGGGCCGCCCTCAAACCACCCAGGATATGGGCGAAGCTGCGGTGTATCTCGCAGGTGCCAGCAACGTCACAGGCATTGCCCTGCCGGTCGCCGGCGGCTTCGAGATGTCCTGAGGTGTAATTGCGAATAATTCTCATTACTGATAAGCTCAGGACCTCAAATTGAGCCTCAGGCAACACCGTTCATGTCCCCAATCTCTTGGACCCACAACACCCAGTCGATTCTTTTTGCCGTCGCTTTAGCCGTTGGGGTCACTCTGCTGCCATCGGTCGTATTCGGCCAAGAAGACGGCAAAGAAAACGGCGAAGACGAAGGAAAAACTTCAGCTGACAGCACGCCACTCTCGGGCGTGGTCAACGTCTACACCGCCCGCCACTACGACACCGACATGGCGCTGTATGATCAGTTCACCAGGCTCACCGGTGTGAAGGTTAATCTCATCGAGGGCAAAAGCGACGCCCTCACTCAGCGCATTGTTAACGAGGGCGAATTCAGCCCCGCCGACATGTTGATCACGGTTGACGCCGGGCGACTCTGGCGCGCAACCGAGGCAGGCGTATTCAGCCCCGTGAATTCAGAAATACTCGAAGCCCGGGTACCCAACCATCTGCAGGCACCCGATAACACCTGGTTTGGCTTGTCGAAGCGCGGCCGGGTGATGGTTTACAACAAAGCCGCCGGCTTACCCGAGGGCATCACAAGCTACGAAGACCTCACCGATCCACGCTTCAAAGGCAAAGTGTGCATGCGCTCGTCGGGCAACATTTACAACCAGTCGCTACTGGGATCGATCATCGAGCATCAAGGCTCTGATGCAGCACTTAGCTGGGCCAACGGCGTGGTTGCAAACTTTGCCCGACCGCCAAGAGGCAATGACACGGCCCAGCTTCGCGCGGTTGCCGCCGGAGAGTGTGGCGTGAGCATCGCCAACACTTACTACATCGGTCGCTTTGCAGGCTCAGACAAAGCAGAAGACAAAGCCGTGCTGGACGCTCTGGGCATTCTGTTTCCTAATCAGGACAATCGCGGCACGCACATCAACATAAGTGGCGCCGGCATACTCAAGCACTCGCCAAATCGCGCCAATGCTGTTGCCTTCCTTGAATACCTCACCAGCGACTTTGCGCAACGCCTGTTCGCTGAGGGCAACAACGAATACCCCATAACCGGCGACGCGACGGGCCCGGTGGCCACACTCGGCACTTTTAAAGAAGATCAGCTCAACGCGCAAACGCTCGGCGTTCATCAGCGCGAGGCCGTTGAGTTATTCGACAAAGCAGGTTGGCTGTAAAGCCAATACAGCAGGGCTAGTCCACCAGCACCCCACCAAAGGCAATACGACCCCTGGCAGGGGGCTCGTACAGAATGTGCACGCTCTCCGGTTTGCGTTCAGTGACTTCTGCAATTGCGGCTGCAAGTCGGGCCATTTGTGCTTTGAGTTCTGCACCACTCGGCGGCTGCGCTTGCACAACGCTGACAATGATCGGTGGCTGATCTACGGCGCCCCCATTTTCTGCATACATCGATTCTGAAACAAACCTTAGCTTTACCCAGGTTCCCTGGGGTCGAGAATCAAGCGCAACACCTGCGGCGTCCGCGATTTTTTGAACCAGGTCAGCTTGCGCTTCGTCGGCACGGCCGACAATCTCTACGTCGAGAATTGGCATTGCTTTTATCTCTTTAGTTAGAAGCCCTGCAGTTAGAAGCTCTGTAGTTAATCGTGCGACGGAAAGGGAAAACTATCGAGCGGTACCTCTGCGCCCTTGTACCAGCCAATCTGATTATGCATCCCTACGACATCACCAACAATCAACAGCGCGGGCGAAGGTAAGGCTTGTTCTTCTGTGCGCGCAGGTAACTCTGCAATGGTCGCCACCACTGTTTTTTGTGCAGGCGTGGTGCCAGCCGATATCATCGCCGCCGGCGTATCCGGATTCATTCCGTTACGGCAGAGCTGTTCTGCAACTTGAGGTAGAGACTTCAAGCCCATAAATATAACGTGGGTATGAGAGCTCATGCTCATCTGCGCCCAGGGCAACAGCAGTTGCCCGTCTTTCATGTGGCCTGTCCAGAAACTCACGCCCATCGCGTGGTCACGGTGCGTTAGCGGAATACCCGCGTAGGCCGCACAGCCGTTCGCCGCAGAGATACCCGGCACCACCTGAAAGTCGATACCGGCCTCAATAAGGTCAGCAAGTTCTTCGCCACCGCGACCAAACACGAAGGGGTCGCCACCTTTTAGTCGAGCTACACACTTGCCTGCGCGCGCGTGCTCTACCAACAGCTCGCCAATGGTTTGCTGCGATACCACGTGTGACTTGGCCTGCTTGCCCACATAGATCAGCTCGGCCTCTCGTCGACAGAGTTCAAGCAACCGAGTTGGAATGAGGCGATCGTAGAGCACGACATCGGCGCGCTGGAGTAGTCGCTGGCCCTTGAGCGTTAACAGCTCAGGATCACCCGGGCCCGCGCCGATCAAAAACACAGATCCTTTAGCACGCTCTGCGTCATCCCAGCTATCAAGTTCGGTTTTAATACGCTGACGCGCCTCGTCGACCTGCCCGGCTAGAGCGGCATCACCAATTGGGCCATCAATAATATGGTCCCAGAATCGACGGCGGGCTTCCGGTTCGTCAAACCTCGCCTTTACGCTATCGCGCATCTCACCGAGCAGAGCCGTGAAGTTTGGCAAACCAAAGGGCAAGACACGCTCAAGCAACGACTTTAAGTAGCGCGCAAGGACCGGCGAGCGACCGCCTGTAGAAACGGCAACAATGGCGGGCGACCGATCAACGATCGCGGGCAAAATAAAACTGCACAGCTCTGGCTGATCTGCCACGTTCACCGGAATATTACGCGCCTCGGCACCGGTATAAACCGCCCGGTTAACCTCCGTTAGATCTGTCGCCGCGAGTGCAAGCTTCACGCCATCAAGGTCGGCATCAACAAACTCACGTTCGTGCCATTCAAGTTTGTGGGTATCGATCAGCTCCCGCATGGCGCGGCTTAGTTCTGGGGCAACAATGGTGAGCTTCGGCTCTGCCGCTAAAATAAGTTCCGCTTTTCGAGCGGCAACGGGCCCCCCGCCCACAACCAGTGCGGGTCGGTCTTTGAGGCTTAGAAATATGGGGAGATAGTCCAAGGCAGAGCAGCCAGTTAAGGTCTTGAACTGCCTAGTTTACAGCGCGTTCAAGCTGCAGTGGCAGCTGATCCCTGGTGCAGGCCACACTCGCGGCCTTCGATACCCTTGGTTGGATCAAAGTAGTTGGCTTCACTGGGCAGATCCTGTGTGCGCAAATAGCGCTCGAGGTCGGCCTCTCGCCAGCGCAACAGAGGCGCGACCTTCAAAAGCCCGCGGCCATCCACTGACAAGGTGTCGAGGCTTGCGCGCAATTCGGTTTCCTCGGCACGGATGCCTGTAATCCAGGCATCTGGCGCCAGTTCCGACAAGGCTCGACTGAAGGGTTCAAGCTTTACCTGCCGAGTAAACTCCGCGTGCTCTGCGTCGTTCACATCGGGAACGCCGCCAAGGGTGGTGGTTATCCATGCCGGTGTTTGTACCGGCGCGTAGATCTTCATGTTGAGATCAAAGCGCTCGATGAGTTCACGGGCAAACCTATAGGTGGCATTAGTATTGAAGCCGTGGTCTACCCAAACCACCGGAATATCCGGCCGCTGCTGGGTCACGAGATCAAGCAACACAGCCGCATGTGCACCAAAGCTGGTGGTAACAATCGGTCGCTCGGCACGTTCCAGAATAAACTGTACAACCTCAGCCGGAGACTGTTCGCGCAAGCCGCTGTTAGCATCACTGCGCCACTGCGGATCGTTAAAGTTGTGGCGAACTTCAGGGTCAACTTTCATGACGCATGACCTTCTGTAACTCCATCAATCGCTGCACCCGAATACAGGCGGTGCGCTGGCATCTCAAGTTCAACCAGCGACTTAATCATGTCTTCAACGCTATCGTTGCCCGTAATTTGATAGGCGGTGAAACCGGTTTCGCGCATAAACTCGAGCTGGTCGCGACGAACATCGCCAACAGCAACAAGGGTTCCAGCATAACGGTGACGCTGCTTGAGGGTTGTGGCATGGCTATAGCCACGACCGTCAGTAAAGGCCGGAAACGCAATCAGAAGCTCCGAACGGTCGAGCACTGCCTGAGGCAGCGCAAGCACATCATCATCGGGCGCAATAACTACAGTCCAGGATGGATCGTCGGGCTTCCAGGCTTCCGGCTCACGCAGATAGCGAGCCAGAGTAATGGCGGCCCCTTTACCCCCGGCAGAATCTGTTGCCGCGTGATCGTCTTCGACCACCAACCACTGACCTTCTACCACCTCTACTGCATTTGAGCCTTGGGTTGCACTGTCTTTACTACGCAGCAGTTGCATAAACCCGCTCCTGATAAGGCTCGAGGCCAACGCGATCAAGCGTATCTACAAACGACTCGCCATCGATTCGCACTTCGGTATACACCTCAAGAATGTGTTCAACGGCTTGCGCAACATCTGCCTTCGCCACCGCGCGACCAATGCGTTGGCCGATACGCGCGCCGCTTGTGGAGCGTCCGCCAAGTGTCAGCTGATACCACTCAACACCCTTCTTATCGACACCAAGAATGCCTATGTCGGCGACATGGTGATGCCCGCAGGCATTCATACAACCAGAGATGCGCACTTTCACATCCCCGAGGTCGTGTAAATAATCGAGGTTGTCAAAGCGCTCGTTGATTTGATCCCAAATGGATATCGACGTGGCATTGGCAAGTGAGCAAAAATCCAGGCCGGGACAGACAATCATGTCCGCGAGCGTGCCGATGTTGGGTACCGCAAGATCAAGCTCCTTGAGCGCCATCCACAGGCTGCGCAACTCTTGCACCGGTACGTGCGCCAGCACCAGGTTTTGATCGTGAGTCGAACGTATATCGCCGTCACAATAAGTATCGGCGAGCTCAGCCACACCGCGCATCTGGGTAGAGGTGATATCTCCCGCCGGACGCTTCGACGACTTCAGCGAAATCATGACCACCCGGTAGCCGGCTACCTTGTGTTCGCGCGTGTTTTGCTTAATCCAGGCACTAAACGCTGGCGCCGCTTCTCCTTCAGCGGGATCAACCGCCACTACCGTCTGCGGTTTCAGGTCTTTGGCAAAAAACTGCCGCATGCGATCTATATCGACGCCTTCCAGCGTGCGTACCGTCTGCTTTGTTACCTGCCATTCGGCATCAACCAGCGAGCGAAACTCGTCTATTCCCAGCGCATTAACCAGAATCTTGATGCGCGCCTTATAAAGATTGTCGCGCCGTCCTGCGCGGTTGTAGACACGCAAAGTGGCTTCGAGATAGGTCAGAAGGTCGGCGCCGGGCAGGCCCTCGCGAAGTAGTTTGCCGACCACCGGGGTGCGACCAAGACCGCCACCAACCCACACATCAAACACAGATTCACCCGCCTCGTTGTGGCGCAGGCGCAACCCAATGTCATGCACTTCAATAGCGGCGCGATCATTTCGCGCTCCAGTTACCGCTATCTTAAATTTGCGAGGTAACCAATTAAATTCAGGATGAAAACTCGACCACTGTCGAATCAGCTCACACCAGGGGCGCGGATCTTCGATCTCGTCACCAATGGCGCCTGCCAGCGGGTCACTTGTTATGTTCCGGATGCAGTTGCCGCTGGTTTGAATGGCGTGCATCTGAAACTCGGCTAACTCGTCAAGGGCGTCAGGAATCCGCTCAAGCGGTATCCAGTTGAACTGCAGGTTTTGCCGCGTCGTCATATGACCGAAGCCTCGATCGTAGTCGTCGGCCACTTTGGCAAGCGTTCGCATCTGATCAGAGGTAAACATGCCGTACGGGATGGCAACCCGCAGCATAGGCGCGTGCAGCTGCTCGTAAACGCCGTTACGAAGCCTTAGTTGTTTGTACTCATCGTCCGAAAGCTCACCGGCCAGATACCGGTTAGTCTGATCGCGGAACTGCGCGAGTCGCTTTGTGAGCAGTGCTTTGTCGTGATCGTTGTACTGGTACATCGGCAGCCCCGGTCAAACTAAACGAATGACCAGCGCCGGGCGGCCAAACGCGGGAGGAAACAGGCGAGAATCAGGTCAGTGCGGTTGCCAGATAGGCGAGGAAAAAGCCAATGGCTATCGCCGCCCGCAGATTTGGCGACAACAACAGCCCCATTATTGGCGCCATTGGCGCCGCTGGCTTGCCGAGGCGAGATTCGCCGCTAGGCGCATCACCGGGGTGCGCACCGAGAGGCGTATCAATTTCGTTTGGTGCACCGTTTGTTGCACCGTTTGACTCTTGATGGTCAGGTAGGTGGACATCAAATCGGCTATTTATCTGTTCAGCGCTGGTACTCATGCTGCCCATAATAGGTAGCCACACGCGCGAGTGAAGTAACGTTTCTGAATATGCTTAGCGCGGGCCCGGCGGTCCCTGGCTACCAGCCCCCAAACCGGGGCCAGAACCGGGGTTCAGTGCCATCGGCCTCAACCTGATAGCCGTCAAACTGGGCCGCGGTTGCGCAGGCATGGATGGGCAGAATCCGCAGCTGCGTGCCTATCGGATAGCGCTCGAAGCGCAGCGGCGCTCCAGATCGAGGCAGGACAAGGCCATGCTCCTGATTGGCGCTGGCAACGATCAATTCTTGATCAGGGTCCCCATCTGGGGGCACCACCAAACCAAGACCCTGATCGAGCGGAAAACCGCCGGTGCTCCGATCGCTGGATAAGGCCATCCAACCAGCGTCTATTAATAAGGTGTTGCGCCGCGGTTGATGCCCAATCACGGTGGTTAGAACCGATAGCGCTATCTCGCTTTGATCACAGACCCCGAGTCCAGCCATGACCAGGTCATTAAACACATAAACACCTACCCTGACTTCGGTCACACCCTCAAACGCTTTAGCCACTAACGCAGTAGGTGTCGAACCGACGCTGACCTCGCCTACTTCTATCCCCGCGCCGCGCAGCGTTTGAGCTGCAAGTACTGCCCCCGCTCGTTCCCGTTCAGACATGGCCTCAAGTTCTAGTCGACTGTGGCAGTTATAAGCACCACCCGCGTGGGTCATAACACCACGCAATAGACCCGTCTCAGACCCCTCTCCCTCAACTGAGCAAAGCAGGCGAGCAATCTCAAGCAACTCTTCGCTACCGGGTGCAACACCGGCTCGATGATCATCGACATCCAGCTCAATGAAGGCATCCAGGGCAAATTCGCCACCTCCCTTAGAACTCGCAACCAGTGCCTGAGCGATATCGACACTATCGAGAATCACCGAGACACGAGCGCTAAAATACACAGCGAGGCGCTGCAACTCGGGCAACTTTTGCGGCACCACCCCCACCGCATAGAGCACGTCCTTATAGCCCGCCGATAACACCTCAGAGGCTTCGCGCAAGGTTGAAACCGTGAGTCTGGGTGCCGCCTCACCAGCCACCATCTGCTCGATCACCGGCAGACACTTCGCGGTTTTAACGTGCGGCCGAATGGCAACGCCAGCCGCAGACAAATGCGCTTGCATACGTCGAATGTTGGCTTGCATCCTGACTTCGTCCAGCATCAATCTGGGCGTGAGTGCAGGGTAATTTTCTTGTGTCATCATGGGGCCAGTATCAGCCGCGTTGTCGTGACTCTCAACCTGCGCCCCTCAACTAATCTACTACTTTCAATCTACTACCCAGGAGCTTCCGCATGAGTTTGTCCCCACACGCCCGCCCCGACTTGTTCAGTCTGCAAGGCAAGACCGCCCTCATTACGGGTGCATCATCTGGTTTTGGGCATCACTTTGCGGGCGTGTTGGCCGCCGCCGGTGCGAACGTAGTTCTGGGCGCAAGGCGCACCGACAAAATCGCAGCACGAGTAGACGAAATAAACGGTTTTGATGGTGGTCGCGCAATAGGAGTGCCACTGGACGTACTGGAAAAAACCTCGCTAACCTCGTTTTTGCAGGCCGGCATAGATGAATTTGGCGCCGTAGATGTGCTTGTTAACAACGCCGGTGTCGAGTCTGGCGCAAAGACCTTCACTATGATCGACGAAAACGATTGGGATGCAGTACTCGACACCAACCTGAAAGCGCTCTGGCACCTGTCGAAGCTGTTCACCGACTACGTAGGGCAAGACAAGGCCCGCTCTGGCAGCATAGTCAACATTGGCTCAATCACCGCCTGGCGAACTCTAAAAGGCCAGTTCCCATACGCGGTCAGCAAGGCGGCAGTAAAGAAAGCCACTGAGGTTATGGCCCTTGAGGGCGCACGCTTCGGCGTCAGGGTAAACTCGCTGGCGCCAGGCTACGTATTAACTGATGTGAGCCGCGTGTTGCTCGAGAGCGAACGCTCTGAGTCATTCATGGCGGGCATTCCTGCCCGACGCTATGGCGAGTTTGAGGATCTGGACGGCCCTTTGCTGCTGCTGGCTTCAGACGCAGCGAGCTATATGACCGGTGCATCCATAGTCGTGGACGGCGGCCACATTTGCGCCGAACTCTAGATAAGACCGAGCACTACCGGCCCGAGATATCGGCCTCCAGCAGACGTCGGTATTCTTTCATGTGCCGCAACGCCGCCAGCTCATCACCCTGCACTTCAAATAATCGCGCCAGGTTGTAGTGGGCATCCGGAATATCACGGGCCCGGACATAGTATTCACGTGCTGTATCAAACTCATCGAGCTCGTCGTAAATAGTGCCCATGTTGTAGTTAGCCAGCTGATGCTCGGGCGAGTGGCCAAGCGCCAATTTGTAGTGGCGTCGCGCTTGCTTGAGATTACCTTGCAATTGACACAACCGGCCAAGGTTTACCTGAGCATCGGTATTTTCCGGATTAATAGCCAGCGCCTGACGATATGCAGGCGGCGCCTTATCTGGATCAGCCTCTTCCAGGTCCAGAGCCAGATTGTACCAATCGTCACTGGAGAGCTGGCTGGTTTCCAGCGTTAAGTCGGCCCGCTTCTGGGCCTGCTGCTCTGCATTTTTTTGGGTTTGCCTGTCGGCACTTGATTCTGTCTCGGCCACGTAAGCTTCCCCAACTTCTTCTGATTCTTCTTTCGAGTCTTCTTTCGAGTCTTCTTGCCATTCTTCTGGAGCTCGATCTGTGCCCACAGCGCCAGATGCACCCTTCAACTCATTCGGCTTGCGACTGGCTTCTGACTCTGTAAGACCAGACAACTTGAGTGTTTCCAACAACTTAAGCGCCGCATCTCGACGCGACTGTTCTTTCTGCTGGGCGCTTTTCTGCGACTCTGGCAGATGCGCTTGTGCCTCTAAATGGGTTGTGAATTCTGCCAGGCCACCCACTTCATCTGAGCCAGCTTCCGACAACTCTGCAAATGGATCGCCGTCTGCCCCCAGCATGGGGTCAAATTCAGGGTCTGAGCCAGCATTCATATCAGCAAACGCAGCAATCTTGTTTGAGCCTGACGCCTCGTCGGTTCCGGTATTTGCATCGAACATAAATGGCAGCGAACCCTGACCTGATTCTGCGTCCCACGCACTGTTACCTTCCTGTACAACTACTCGGGTTCCTTCTGCCTGCACGCGCATCGATGACAGAGGACGTGAGACTTGAGCATTGCGGGCCTTAAGATCCAGCAAAACGCGATTGGCTCGACGGACAGGTACATCAGCATCAAGCAGCTCTTTGGCCGAACGCAACATGACGACGTCTTGAAAGCTGAAGCGAAATTCACCACGGCGCCCACGAAGCGGAGTCAGCAGTTTACGGCGCACATAGTGGCGCACCTGAGTGGCTTTCAATCCAACCAATTCGGCCACCTCGGAAGTGCTGTATTGCCCAACCGAATCAACCAAAGAAGCTGTGGAAAGAGATCTATTGAGCGAGCTGCTGCCGGCCAATGGGAATAACCCTGTGCTGGAATTTGCAGACTTTATCTCAGCATGTGGCGTCGAACAACAAATCAATCCGTAAAACTAAAGAAAAACACTGGGAAAACTTGTCCACAGGGTATGCCTTACAGACTCGCCTGAAGTTAGTTTAGTCGCGAGTAACGCGCCAATTACACTCGCTTAGTGTTCATCTAAAGTCTTAAGTGTGAGGAAAGTTTGTGAGGTAACTCAATGAGTTGAACTGTTCTTGCTAAATGTAACGAAGAGACTCTTACTTAGTGAACAGGGTTAAGGACTGCTATTTAGCTCGCCGCTTCTGCACGCGCCGCCTTACGCGCCGCCCTACGTTCGCTACGTTCTTTGCGCCGCTGTTTGCGTTTCTCGTTGCGCTCTTTGCGTCGCGCCTCAGCCAGTTCTCTACGACGCAGATTAAATGTATCTTCGAGTGTCTTAGCGTGCAGTTCTGTAATGGGCTCGAATTTTCCGAGACCACAGATGCCTGATGGAACACCGTTACTACCCAACCGAGATTGTCCTTGCACCCGATCGAGCTGACAGATATTTCCACCATTGCCCCGAAGAATCAGAACCATGTCTGGTTTCAAGCCTATGCAACCTGGAGTTAAACGATTCAGCCAGACCTTGCCGCCCACCGAACGACGAAACAACAGATGTTCAGAATCAAGAATCTCGGTCTGCAAACCAACGCGTCGAGTAATACAGCGTTTCTCTTCACGGTCCGGCGCGACACCTTCGGGATCGCTGAGCAATTCCTCCAGAGAGGCGGACATTTCCTCCGGCAGGTTGTCTGGATCAATACCCTCTTCGCCATCTGACTGCTTTTGCGCATCTCTCGCATTCACTCCGCCACCAACGAATAGCATGAGTGCCGCACAGGCAATCAGCGTTCGTCCAGTCCTGCGCAGAGCGCTTGAAGATTTCAATTGAGATGTCATTTGATGTGCCACGCCAACTTCCCCATATAGAGAATTAAAGACTCGCAACCAGGGCACGCAGGGTTTCCCCACAGGCCGTATCCAACTTGAGAGTAGCGAGGTCGTCCGCTCGCGTCACGCCCCGGTTCAATATAGCTATAGGCGTGTCTGACGCCGCAGCGGCCCGGGCGAACCTGAAACTCGAAAAAACCATCAACGACGAGCCCACCACCAGCAGTGCATCTGCCTGATCTACCCACCCGTACGCCTGTTCAACCCAGGGCTTCGGAACTGACTGGCCATAGAATACGACTTTGGGCTTCAGGATGCCCTTACAGGTGGTGCATTCAGGCACCGCAAATTCGCTGTTGATCACGCTCAGATTGGCGTCCCCATCAGGCGCGTCCCGTTCAATAGAAGCCTCCCGGGCAAGCTGATCTTTAAGCTCGTCAATCAAAGCACCATTGAGGTCTATTAGCTGTTCCTGCAGCACGGCCCGTTTGATTTCCGTCCCGCAGGTCTGACAGCTAACTAGATCGAGCCGACCGTGCAAGTCCAACACCAGCTGGTGGCCGGCGTCCTGATGCAACCCGTCAACGTTCTGGGTGATCAATCCTAAACAGTGCCCTGTTTGCTCAAGCGCAACTAAAGCGCGATGCGCGTCATTCGGTCTGGCGGCCGCAAACTGCGGCCAGCCAAGCAGCGACCGCGCCCAATAACGTCGTCGTACAGAGACACTCGCCATGAAGTCAGCGTACTGCACCGGCTGAGAGTGTTTCCAACGGCCAAGTCTATCCCGGTAATCACCAATGCCAGATTCGGTACTGCAGCCTGCACCGGTCACCACTGCAAGGCGCGGATATCGGTCTAAAAAATCGGCAAGAAGTGCAGCCTCAGACATCGGAATCACCGTGGTCCGCGCGCGCGTCGGGAGCTAGTCGCTCTAAATCAAGAGCGACCAGCTCCGCGGCAGGAGGCAACGGTCTGGGCCACCAAATACTCAAGCCCACATAAACCCCCAACGAAGCCACAAGCCCCACAAACACTTCATGCAACAGGGCATTCATACCGCTGCCAAGCCACAGCACAAGCGCGCACGCTCCCGCCGCCATCGATCCAACCACGGCAACCGCGTGACCACGCGTCCAATGCAGAGAAAACAACAGTGCGGGTAAAAAGCATGCCGCGTAGAGGCTGCCCGAGAATATGGTGATGGTGACAATATCTGCCGGGGGGCGCAGCGCAATCAATGCCGATGCCCCAGCTAGCCCCACAACCGCGCGTCGAGTAATCACAATGCCGCGATTTTCTACGACACCTAGCAAGTCGCGCGAAAACACCGAAGCAGCCACGAGTAACACACTGTCCATCGACGACATGGCCGCTGAAATTATGGCCACCAGCAAAATATCACCCGCCCAAACCGGAAATACATCGGAGCGCTGTAATAGCATCGGCATGATCATGTCAGTGTCTTGTACCGACTCGAAAAAAAGGTGCGCAAGTACACCAACGGGAAACAGCCCGAGCTGTATCAACAACACAAGAATCATCGCTACCCACATACCGCGACGTAAGGCGCGCTGATCTTCCAACGCGAAAAATCGCGACACCTGCCTGGGGTCAACCAACAGTTTTAGAGACCCACTAAGAAAGATCCCTATGAGCACCGCAAAAGGCAACCCGGCGTTCCACTCAAGTGAGCTCGCAAGGCGCACGTCCTCTAGGATCGACCAGCCGTCCGCTGGGTGAGCAAGTTCAATAGCGCGACTAAAAACAAAGTAGGCAACCAATCCCGAGCCGAGCAGCATAAACAAACCCTGAGCGACATCAGTGCGCGCAACCGACAGGAACCCGCCGATGGCCGTATAAAGCACTACAACAACAAGCGTGACGAGCACCGCCACCGAGTAATCCACATTCAGGAATAGCTGTAAAACGACCCCAGCGCCTTTGAATATCGCCACCAGGTAAAGAACACTCGCAAAGAGCACAATCGCCGCTGCAACCTGGCCAACCAGCGCACTTTCATAACGTCGTGCCAGGTAGTCCGGCAGGGTAAGTGCGTCAAGGCGAGCTGTAAATTCTCGCAACCGCGGCGCTACCGTGGTCCAAGAAAGCCACGTAAACAGCAACATGAAGAAAGGAAACAACAACCAAGGCGCTCCAAGCGAGTAGCCTTTGCCGGCATTACCTACATAGGAGTTTGTACTTGCGTAAGTTGCGCAAAATGACACGCCTACAACCCAGCCAGACAGTCGCCGTCCACCCACGTAGTAATCAGTCAACGTCGATGTTTCAGCCCGGCTCCGCCAGGCGTTTATTAACAGCAGCAAGGCGTAGCCCAACAGCAATACCCCTGCAAGCCAATGCTCTACCAGCCCACCGCGCACCCGCTACACCTCAGAACCCCTATTCACCTAAGAACACCTATTCACCTCAGAGCACCTATTCACCTCAGAGCACTTATTCACCTAAGAACACCTATTCCAAATCACTTTCCGATTCAAATCACTTTCCCCAAACCCTGCGGCAGATTATGCTAAATACGACTATTCCGGCTAAGGTTGTCAGCCGATGCGCTACTTCATCCAGTTTGTCATACCCGCCATCATCTTTATCGGGCTGGTGTATATGGTGGGACGTCGCCGTGGTTTGAATCAGGGCCAACGCGATGGCGAAGCCCCCATCATGAGCAACACAACCTTTGTGCTTGCACTTGTTGTCGGATCAGCTTTCACGGTGGCGCTATTGTTCGGCGTCGCCCAGCTCTAGGCTTAACAAGTTGATCCGCGTAAGCCCCATTCCCAACCAGCCGTTCGGTGCCACGGTGACTGGCGTCGATTTGTCTGCACCTCTAAGCCAGCAGCAGCGCGCCACACTCCGCAACGCCTGGCTCGAACACCAGGTGATCAGCTTTCCTGATCAGCCGCTAACCCACCGCCAGTTTGAAGCCGCAAGCAAGGCCTTTGGCGATTTCGGCGACGAACCTTACCTGCGCGGCCTGCCCGATCACCCCAACATTGTTGCTGTGGAACGTAAGGCCGACGAAAAACCCGCGCCTTTCGGAACCTCATGGCATACCGACTGGTCTTTCATGCTTGAGCCGCCCGCTGCTACCTTGCTGCATTCCAAGGTGGTTCCCCCCACCGGTGGAGACACCCTGTACGCCAGTGGCTACCTGGCGTGGGAACACCTGAGCCCAGCACTGAGAGCCAAGGTCGAAGGGCGCTACGGACTACACAGCGCGCGTCGGTCTTACAGTCACGAAGGCTATGAGGCCAGCGGCGGTAAAGCCCGCTCAATGGCCATAGTGCCGTCCGACGATGCCTACGCTGTGGAGCGCCACCCGCTCGTGTGCACTCATCCAGAAACCGGGCGTAAGGTTCTGTGGGTAAATTGGGTCTATACGATAGAAATCGAAGGGATGTCCAAACGCGAGGGCTCAGCCTTGCTGCAGGCGCTGCTGGAACACAGCGTTCAAGATGAGTTTGTCTATAGGCACCAGTGGCAGCCCA
>CAZFIA010000048.1:0-25480 GCA_964519335.1 uncultured Pseudomonadales bacterium | reverse complement strand
GCCATTGGAAGCGGGGGTCCGCCGATTGCTGTCGCGATGCCTTGATGGAGGCGGCCCGTCCGAGCACAAGGCTAATGTTCAAATCGAGCATCTACATGGCAGTACCGATGGTAGAGTCGTTCTGCAGGCAAACTGGTCGCTTTCTGCTGAGCCACCCGTAGCAAGCATCGAAGAGCAGTTTTCGGCGTCTATGCCTCAGCCCAAAGCAGGTTACGATGCATTGGTGAGCACGCAGCGAGAGCTTGTGCTTCAGCTTTGTGCAGATATCAAATCTGCTGTTCCTGAGTGTTAGCTAAAGGACCAGCGCTCGTAGTGCATAGCTCAAACTGGCAACGACAATAACACCGCCTACATACAACCCGACAAACCACAGCGCTTTATGTGCGCGCAGTTGTGTTCGATTGGAATTAATTCGATCGGCACCGTTGTTTCTCATGCCTGCACCTCCCGAGCGTCGCTAATCGTTTTACCTCTGAACACCCAATAACTGTGTGCGGTATAGGTGATGATTATGGGCAACAGCGCAGCGGTCCCTACCAACAGAAAACTAAGGCTCTCGTCGGGTGCCGCGGCTTCCCAGATGGTGAGCTGATGCGGCACGATGTAGGGGAAGCTGCTAATACCGAACCCGGCAAAGGTAACCACAAACAAAGCCTCTGCCATTACAAAGGGCCGCACGTCGCTGCCTCCTCTATTACGTGCGCTGCGAGTAAGCAAAAAGGTGACGAGCGTGATCAAAAGCGGAATAGGCGCAAGCAGCAGAATATTTGGCCAGGAAAACCAGCGTTCGGTCAGACGCTCGTCAAGAAACGGTGTCCAGGTCGAAAGTACCACTATTATGCCGAACACGAGCCAGGCTAACCGCGGCAGCAGGGCGCGGATTCTCGCGTTCATAGAACCTCTGGTTTTCATAACCAACCAGGTTGCCCCTAGCAGCGCATAGCCAAAGACAATCGCCACGCCGCAGAGCACTGAGAACGGCGTTAGCCAGTCATACCAGCCACCGGCGTAACTTCGATCTACTATGTCGATGCCTTGGATAAAGGCACCCAGCATGATGCCTTGCGATAACGCCGCGACCAGCGATCCCGCGAAGAACCCGAAGTCCCAGAACTTGCGTATGCGCCTGGTTTTGTGCCGGTACTCCATAGATACGCCTCGAAACACCAACGCCAGCAGCATAGCGATTACCAATGGATAGAACGCAGGTAGTACCGTTGCGTATGCGAGCGGAAACGTAGCGTACAACCCGCCGCCGCCAAGGACCAACCAGGTTTCGTTGCCGTCCCAAACGGGAGCGATAGTTTCGACAGCTGCATCTTTTTCTGAATCGCTCATGGTGGGGAAAAACAGGCCGACGCCCAGATCAAAACCATCGAGCAGCGCGTAGGCAAGCACTGCCATGGCGATGATTGCAGCCCAGATAAGGGGTAAATCCATTAGTAGGCTCCTGTGTGGGTAGGCAAGTCATCATCCAGGAGGTGTCCCGTTACGTTGGGTGACCGGACTGGGATGTTTTTTGCTGATGCTTCAGCGGGCTCTGCACCCAGGGTTTGGAACAGGTAGTAGATGCCTGCTCCAAACACAAAGAAATACGTGACAACAAAAGCGGTCAGCGATGCGCCAAGAGCGGGGGCACCGATAGGAGAGGCGGACTCGGCGGTGCGTAGCAGCCCATATACCGTGTACGGCTGCCGACCTACTTCGGTAACCACCCAGCCAGCCAGTATCGCGATCAAGCCCGATGGCCCCATCACAAGGTTAAACTGATGGAACCTGCGCGATTCGAACAGGCGCTTTTTGTAGCGCAGCCACAACCCGCAGACACCGCAGACAAGCATTAGCCCACCAAGGGCAAGCATCACGCGAAAGCTCCAGAAAACTATCGGCACATTAGGCCATTCTTCCTCATCCCATTCCTTCAGGCCCTTTACCTCGCCGTTAGGATCATGGGTAAGAATCAGTGAACCCAGGTGTGGGATTTTTACTGCAGCATCAATTTGCCTGGATTCCACATCAGGCAAGCCAAACAGGATAAAAGGCGCGCCCGCTTGTGTGTCGAAGTGACCCTCCATCGCGGCAACTTTAATGGGCTGATGTTCCAGCGTATTGAGGCCGTGAAGATCTCCCGCAAGTATTTGCAGTGGTGCAACCACAGCAGCCATCCACATGGCCATAGAAAATGCAGTGCGTAGTTCCTGAGACTTTTTACCCTTCAACATGTGCCACGCGCTGGCCGCGCCTACCAAAAACGCTGTTGCCAGATAAGCAGCCAGTGTCATATGCACAAGCCGGTAAGGAAACGAAGGGTTGAACACCACGTCCCACCAATCAAGCGGAATAAACTGACCGGCCTCATTGGTTGCATAGCCCGCTGGAGTTTGCATCCAGCTATTTACCGCCAGAATCCAGAACGCGGAGATCACGGTGCCTATGGCAACCATTAGGGTGGCGAAGAAATGTGCTTTTGGCCCGACCTTGCTTAGCCCAAACAGCATGACACCAAGAAAACCTGCTTCCAGAAAGAACGCCGTAAGAACCTCATACCCCATTAAGGGTCCAAGCACTGGGCCGGTAAGGTCAGAGAACGTGGACCAGTTGGTGCCAAACTGATAGCTGAGCACAACCCCAGAGACCACGCCCATGCCAAACACCAGTGCGAATGGCTTTAGCCAGTATTTGTAGAGATTGAGGTAGACCTGTCTGTGTGTCAGAAGCCAGGCGGCCTCAAGAACGGCAAGATAAGCCGCGAGACCAATTGATATGGCGGGAAAAACAATGTGGAAAGCGATGGTGAACGCAAACTGGATTCGTGCGAGCAAAATGGGGTCAAACGATTCCATGCAAAGCTCCTTTGCTTCTTGTAACCCCTCTTATTCTTCGGGGCCTCCGATGGCCCTCTCTCTAGTTATATTCTAATTGTTACGATCGGTTCTTAACCATCGGCCAATGCCACCGCTGTACTTGCGCGCGTGGTCTCGAACAAAGCAACACCAGCAAGATAGGCAGCGAGAAAAACCAGCGCGCGGGCGTCTAGCGTAAATGCCCCAACTATCGCGGGCCCCGGACAGTAGCCAGAAAACGCCCAGCCAATACCAAACAGCGCTGAACCGCCGAGCAATCGCTGATCTATAGCCTGTGCCGCTGGTGCGTGAAAGTTCCGTTCAAACAGTGGTGTACTTCGTTTGTTGGTTAGTCTGTAGCCGATACCGGCTACAACCAGAGCGCTGACCATTACAAATATAAGCGACGCATCCCAGTTACTGTTAAGCGTGAGAAAAGCGATAATCTTGTCTGGGTTAGTCATGCCGGAAACGACAAGGCCGATACCAAAGATGATACCGGCGGCCAAAGCTGATGCTGCGCTCAGTCCAGAAGTGCTTGAACCGGGAGCTGATTCTTCGTTGGGAAGTTGTACAGGTTTCATCCTAAAAACGCCGCTAAGGTTGTAGCTACAAGCATGCCGGTACCGAGGAAGACACAAGTTGCCGCAATCGATCGGGGTGAGACGCGGGCTATGCCGCACACGCCGTGACCGCTGGTACAGCCAGAACCCATACGCGTTCCGAATCCAACCAGAAGCCCGCCAACAATCAGCCAGGGCCATCGAATAGCGGGCGACACACTATTTGCCGAAAGAATCTCAGCGCTACTGGTCGCGCTGCCGGTAATGATGCTTATGGGGAGAAGGGTTGCGATCCAACCGCCAATGCCAAGCCCAACGATAAATAGCAAAGGCCAGCTCGCGCCGGTGAGTGCCCGCGCTGCGATTCCGCTAATGCCTGCGATTCGACCGACGCTTAAATAGAGCCAGCTTGCGGCTAAGCCGATAAAGACGCCGCCGATGATTGCAGACTGCAGTGAGGAAGACACCATGGCTTTAGTGTACCGGGAGACGGGTAGAAAAGATGTAGTATAGGCAATGATGACTATTCAAAAATTCCCTATTACACAAGTGATTCCTGAGTTGATCGAGGCGCGCGGTGCGCTTGATTTTGATGAGCGCAGTTATGTTCCAGATAAAACGAGTGACGCCACGGAAAAACGCCAGGGCTTAAGTCCCAGACGTTTACCTGACTGGACCCGAATGCAGGTCCCTCAAGTCATGGATGTCATCGTGCGCATGCCGTCTGGTGTTCGTCTTCGCTTTAATACATCTGCCACTCGAGTGGGTCTCGAATTCCTCGCAACCAATCTGGTTAACTCTGGCAGCGAGCGGAGACAGATTACTTTTAATTTGGAAATGCGAGGAACCTCTGGTGGGCTGGGTACAGAAGAGAACAAGCTTGTTTTTGCAGCCTCAGACAAAGGTAACGCCATTCATTTAGATCGGGCAAAGCCAGGAAAATTTGATTTGGTGCGCGGTGAGGCGGACACCGTGTGGTTTGAATCTCTCCCAGAAGGCGACAAGTGTTGCGAACTGTGGCTGCCACACAATGCGTTTATCGAGCTCCGCGCGCTGCAGTTAGACGAGGGCGCCTCACTAACTGCGCCTGAGCCTGACGAACGCCCCCGCTGGTTGCACTACGGCAGTTCGATTAGTCATTGCATGGAAGCTGATGAGCCAGCTCTTACCTGGCCTGCCGTTGCTGCGCGTAAGGCAGGAGCAAACCTCCAAAGTCTTGGCTTTGGCGGCCAATGCCATCTCGATCAGTTTGTTGCCCGTACCATTCGCGACAGCGATGCTGATGTGGTGAGCATCAAAGTGGGAATAAATGTGATCAACCTTGATTCAATGCGCGAGCGGGTTTTCGTCTCGGCGCTACATGGTTTTATTGACACCATTCGCGAGGGCAAGCCCCACACGCCAATCGTGGTTATATCTCCGATCTATTGTCCAAGTGCTGAGCACGCACCCGGACCAACGTTCCCGGACAGCGACGGAAAATTTGTAACTTTCACAGGGCAAGAAGAGCTTCGCGAGGGTTGCTTAACGCTCACGAGAGCCAGGGTGGTTATCAGCGAACTGGTGAAACAACGCAAGAATCAGGGCGACACCAATCTTAGCTATCTGGATGGGCTATCCCTTTTTGGAGCGGAAGACGCCAGTGATCTGCCGGATGATCTCCATCCCAACGCCGCCGGCTATGTGCGTATGGGTGAGCGTTTTGCTCCTCTTCTTTTTAGGAGTCTTACTAAGAGTCTTGCCGAAACCCAAGGGAATGTTCGTACTCGCGACAATAAAAACTAGCGGTGCTCAAGACCCGGTTTAAACCGCTGCCAGTGATTATTCTTGTTTGTGCGCTGCTTTCTGCATGCGGCTCGCCACACGAAGGCAATGAAGGTTCAGCAGGCGCTGAAAACAAAGTATTGATTGCGGTCGCAAGCAATTTTGTCGCCACCTTAGCTGAACTCAAGCCCGCGTTTGAGGCAAGCACCCACTATCGACTCGAAATGGCGCCGGGCTCCACCGGAAAGCTGTACGCACAGATTGTGGCCGGTGCTCCTTTTGATATTTTTCTTGCGGCGGATACGGAGCGTCCACAAAGGCTGGTGCAGAAAGGGCTGGCGGATCAACCCTTCGACTACGCCGGCGGCAGACTGGTGTTGTGGACAGCGGCAGAAACTGAGCCAGTAGTGACAACCCCGACAAATTCACCCGACGACAGATTGGCGGCGCTACTGAGTTCATCCAGCGCACGCAGGATAGCCATCGCCAACCCTGCGCTTGCCCCCTACGGTCGCGCTTCCCGGGAAGTACTGGCTGCACTAGATGTGGCCGAGACCTTAGAGTCACGATTGGTTTTTGGCGAAAACATCGGCCAGGCGCACGCGATGGTTGCGACAGGCAACGCCGACTTTGGCTTTACGGCGGCGTCCTTCCTGCGGAGTGCTGAAACGGATGCCGGACTTATCTGGCCAGTATCGAAAGAGCTTCATTCGCCCATTGTTCAACGGGGTGTACGGCTTCAACGTGCGGCTACTAACTCCGCCGCTGCCGCTTTTTTGGAGTTTATGAAAAGCGCTACGGCTCAAGAGATCATTCGAGCGGGTGGTTATGAGGTTCCTTTGTGAGCAACATATCAGGTAGCGATGAAAATACTGGGATCCTATTGGTGACAGGTGCAACGGGGCTGATTGGCAGTCGGTTGGTGCCCAAACTCATGGAGGCGGGATATCAGATTATTGTGCTGTCTCGACGGCCCGAAAAAGCCGCGCGGCTTGCTAATGGGATTCGTGTCGTGCGTGCGATGGCGGAGCTCCCTGAATCCGTCCGGCTTGCTGCCATTGTGCATCTTGCGGGTGAACCCGTGGCGTCCAGGCTATGGAGTGCAGCAAGAAAAAGGGAACTCAAAGCATCTCGGGTTTTGTTGCCTGGGCAAATTGGCGGGTGGCTCGCTGCTGCTGAGTCTCCGCCATCCGTTTGGTTGAGCGCATCAGCAGTGGGTTGGTATGGCACGCCGCTAGACCCTGAACGAGAATTTGTAGAATCTGATCCAACGGGTGCTGGTTTTGCGGCTGAACTCTGCGCGGCAATGGAAGAAGCTGCGGAACAGGCAAATAAGTCTGTTGCTACTGGCTCCCGCCCGCGTCTTGTGCAACTGCGTATTGGTCTGGTTCTTGCGCCAAGTGCCGAAGGTGGTTTCCTGGCAAAACTTGCCACACCGGTAAAAATGCTGCTCGGCGCAACGCTGGGGGATGGTAAGCAATGGCAATCTTGGATTCACATAGACGATACGGTAAATGCCATCCTTCATTGCTTATCAAACACCACAGTCTCCGGGCCCGTTAACTTAACGGCTCCCGAGCCAGTTCGAGCTGATGAGTTTATGCGCGAGCTAGGTGCGGTGCTGCGGCGACCTGTGTTGTTCAGAGTCCCTACCAGTTTGTTGAGACTGGTTGCGGGCGACATGGCAGATGATCTGCTTGTCGTCAGTCAGCGAGTAGCACCTAAAGCGTTGCTTGAGTCAGGCTTTGAGTTTTCCTACCCCCAGTTGCGAGCTGCACTGACTCATCTTTTGTCAGGTCGCCGCTAGCCGGGTAACAAAGGCGTGATTATGACTGGTACGCCACAGCCGCCAACCGTTGGCGCAGGCAACTAAGAACAACCCAAACGTCATGCCCGCCCAATATCCGTATACGCCCATTGGTTCGATGGAGCCCCAACCGAAAGCGAGTGCGCTTCCCAACGGCAAGGCGATCATCCAATAACCCAACACCTGGAACACCATCGGAACCGTAGTGTCTTTGTAACCACGAAGTGCGCCCACCGCCACGGCTTGAGTGTCGTCTACAATCTGATACACCGCGATAAACAGCAAGAGGTTAACTGCGAAGCCGATAACTTCCGGGTCGGTGGTGTAAACGCTAACCAGCGTGTGGCGGAATAGGACCAGCAATACGCTTACACACAGGGCGTATATCAGTGCGAACTTATAGGCAATCCAGGCTGCGCCCCTGGCATTGTCGAGTTTTTCGGCGCCGGTGAAATAACCCACTCTTATGCTCGCAGCAGCGCCCAGGCCCATTGGAATAACGTAAGTGAGCCAGTTGAGATTTCCAGCGATGCTGTGGGCTGCGAATTGATCGACGCCCAGCCGCCCAATGAGCATGCCTATAGCTGCGAAAACACCCATGCCCAGGAACATGGCGACGCCGATGGGCAGTCCGATGCGCAAAATGCGCCACAGTTCGATGAGCACCGGTGCATCGAACTGGGTGAAAACCCGTGCTTTGGCAAAGAACGGGCGTCGGACCACAATCACCATAAGCAGAAGCTGTATCCACAGCACGATCGATGTGGCCCAGCCGCAACCCACGCCGCCAAGTTCGGGCAGCCCAAACTTGCCATACACAAAGCCATAATTGAGAAATGCGTTGATTGGTAATACTGCTCCTGAAATGTACATGGCGGGTCGGGTTTCACCTAGGCCGTCACATACATTTCGTAGCGCGACATATAGCACGACTGATGGGGCGCCCCAGGCAACAGCACGCAGGTAACCCATCGCTATGTGAATGATGTCGGGCTTAACGCCTGCGTACTGAAGTAGCGGCTCTGCGTTCAAAATGATGCAGACTAGAAGTACCGCACCTGACAGTGCGATCCACAGCCCTTGACGAATTCTCGCCCCGGCAAGATGGGTTTGATCCGATCCGCGCAGTTGCGCAACGATGGGTGTGAGCGCTGAGCTTATTCCGGCAAGCAACATAAACGACGGCCACAGTACGTTGCCTGCCATTGCGACACCTGCGAGATCCGTTGCGCTGTAGCGCCCCGAGATTGCAGTGTCTAGAAAGCCTGTGCCCATGATGAAAAGCTGTGTAAGCATCATCGGCCAGGCTAGACGCAGCAGTTCACTGAGTTCGGATGGATTGTGGGTTTGCGAGGATGGCAAAACGTTGGACCGGTGGTGGGGTTACCCGGGGTTACTAAAATCCGGCGGTGATGTGGGCTAGTATTGTAAACGGGCGAGCTTGCGCAAGTCGCGGTACAAGTCTCGCGAATTGCCCACAATATCCAGTTTAGTGAACTCCGAATGCCTCCAGGTCCATCCAACCTCTCTACTTCCACATCTCCGTCAGCAGCTAGCTTGATCTCTGGGTTTGCCTCGAGATTTGGATTCTTGATGGCTGCCATTGGTTTTGCGGTAGGGCTTGGCAACATCTGGCGTTTCCCATACCTCACTGGCGAGAACGGTGGCGGCGCCTTTGTTCTGGTGTATCTGATTTGCGTAGTCTTAATCGGTGTGCCCATTCTTATGGCGGAGCTACTCATTGGGCGCCGGGGCCAAGGCAGCCCACCCGCATCCATTGAGCGCCTTGCGTTAGCCGCTGGCGCCAGTGCGCGATGGCGAAGTTTGGGCAGCGTTAATGTTCTGACCGCATTCTTGATCCAGGTGGTTTACGCCGTTGTTGCTGGCTGGGTGCTGCGCTACTTCTATCTTTCTGTAACTAGCGGGTTTGGTGATGCAACGGTCAACTCAGCGCTTGAGTCTTTTAATGTGATGAGGGCGAATACCTTTGGTGCGATGGGATGGACTTTGCTAGGTCTAAGCTTAACGGGCCTAATTCTTGTTAGCGGGGTGCGCGAGGGCATCGAGCGCGCCGTGCGGATTCTTATGCCGATGTTGTTCGTGCTGCTGGTGTGCCTCGCAACTTATAACGCCTTTGCGGGCGGCTTTTCGCAGGCGCTCAGTTACCTCTTCTCACCCGATTTTTCTCAGGTTGATGGCGGAATGTTGTTAGCCGCTGTTGGACAGGCATTCTTTTCAATTGGAGTCGCTATGGCGGGCATGATGACATTCGGCGCCTATTTGCCTTCTGATGTTTCGATTGCACGCAGCGCGTTTATCATTGTTTTGGGCGATACGTTGGTCGCGCTAGTAGCGGGGCTCGTCATCTTTCCGGCCGTTTTCAACAACGGACTCGATCCTGCGGAAGGAACTGGTCTGATCTTTCAGACCTTACCGCTTGCATTTGCGCAAATGCCAGGCGGGTACATCGTTGGTGTGCTGTTCTTCTTGTTGTTGTCTGTGGCGGCTGTTACTTCAATGGTGGGGCTAGTCGAACCACTTATTGTCTGGTTGCGCGAAAGACTGGATTTTGCCAGGCCAACCGCAGTGGTAATGGTGCTCTGCGCTATTGCTCTGTGCTCGTTGATTAGCGTTCTATCCTTCAGCATCTGGCGTGAGGTGAGCATTATCGGCATGCCGCTTTCAGGCTTGCTGGATTTCGTGCCCAATCAAATACTGCTGCCGCTGGGTGGCCTGATGATTGCGGTGTTTGCTGGTTGGACCATGAGCAAGGACGCAACTGCGCAAGAGCTTGGTCTAGGAGCGGGACTGGGCTTCGGCCTATGGCGAACACTTGTTCGTTTTCCGGTTCCTATAGCGATCACTACGATATTTGTCGCTGGCTTGAACTGGTAGAATGTTAGTCCTATAGGGAGAAAATCAGGGAGTCGCACCGAGCATGACTATAAACAGCCAAAAAGCTACCTACGCAAGCGCACTCGCTGACGCTCGGGAGCAAGCAAACTCGATGCCGCTTGAGGACATCGATGTGACTGATTGGTCACTGTATAAAACGAACACCCATTGGCCCTATTTCGAGCGCATGCGTCGCGACGCCCCGGTCTATTTTCACGAGCGCAGCAGGGTAGGGCCCTATTGGTCGATCACCGGGTTTCACGAGATGAAGCAGATCGATGCCGACAACGCGCGATTCTCTTCCCTCGACAACATCACCGCCCGAGACCTTCCGCCAGAGTTAGTAGCACCCAGCTTCATTGCGATGGATGACCCAATGCACAAAGTGCAGCGCAAGTCGGTGTCTGGCGTGGTTGCACCGCAGAATCTAGCCGCCATGACCGACCTTATTCGTTCTCGAATCTGTAAGGTCTTGGACAACCTTCCGGTAGACCAGGAGTTTGATTGGGTTGAACGGGTGTCTGTCGAATTGACAACACAGATGTTGGCGACACTCTTTGATTTTCCTTTTGAAGAACGCAAGAAGCTGACTCGCTGGTCAGATATAGCAACCGGCGGGCCGCAAACCGGCGTGGTTGATAGCTGGGACGAAGCGCGTGTGGAGCTAGCGGAATGCCTCGAGTATTTCACTCGGCTACGTAATGAGCGACGAGGAAATACAGAAGGCTTTGATCTGGTCACCATGCTTGCAAACGACCCTGCAACAAAAGACATGCCTCCGCAGGAGTATCTTGGCAATCTTCTGCTTCTCATCGTGGGTGGTAATGACACTACGCGAAACTCTATGTCGGGAGGCGTGCTCGCTCTCAATCAGTTTCCGGAGCAATACGCGAAACTTCGCGCCCAACCCGAACTAATCCCAAACATGGTAGCGGAAATGATCCGCTGGCAAACCCCGCTTGCGCACATGCGACGAACCGCTCTCGAAGATGTGGATTTTCATGGCCACAAGATACGCAAGGGCGAAAAAGTGGTCATGTGGTACGTGTCCGGTAATCGCGACGAAGCGGTGTTCGAAAATGCGGATGAGCTTCAAATAGATCGTTCCAACGCCCGCCAGCACGTCTCGTTTGGCTACGGCGTTCATCGCTGCATGGGCAATCGACTGGCTGAGTTACAGCTAAAGCTCTTGTGGGAAGAGATTCAAAATCGCTTTGAATTTGTAGAGGTTCTTGGTGAACCTACGCGCATAAACTCGAACTTTGTTCACGGCTATGCAACGCTGCCGGTTAAGGTTCACGCGCTCGCAAGTTGAGATCAAACTAGAGCGCCAACCACCACGCAGCTGTAACTGTACCCAGTGCAGTCACGCCGGCCAACCACTGCACTCGATGGTGTAGCCAGCTAAACGGAATAGATGCACAAGTAAGGCCCAGTGCTATACCGCAGCCGAATCCGAAGAGGTGTGCCGCGACATCTGTGTTGCCGTCGCCGATACCGGTAAACGCCACTAGACAAATGCCCGCGAACACTGGCGCAAAACTTCGCTTCCAGTCGCCGCTCTTTTTGAAGTAACCGCGTCGCCAGACTATCGCCGCGAGTAGCCCTAATGCTGCAAAGGTTGCGGTGGAAGCGCCCAGGGAACGGAAAGCATCGCCCTGGCTAAATGCATTGATCATGTTTGCGCTAGCGGCGGCAATCAAAATGAGCAACCAGCTCACACCAGATCCCATTTGGCGCGCCAAGAGGCTACCGAACAGCACGCCAAACAACGAGTTGCCCGCGATATGACCAAAGTCTGCGTGTAACGTAAGGGCCGTAATGGTGCGCCACCACTCGCCCTCGGTAACCAGACGGGCTGCCATAACACCCTGAGCGCGCCAGTCGTAGAGCGTCCATTCTTGTAGCCAGGGCAAGGCCCAGATAACGAGCAAAAACCCAAGGCAACCTATCAATCCGCTGTCTACAGCGGGACTGTTCAGCGGTCGATTGGAAAGGTTAGCGTTTTCGCTCCAGTAGATATCCAGTTGGCTACCGGCAAAGGCAGCGCTTGATACAGGAACGCTTAAACGCCAGGGTCCTGGCGTACCGTGCGCCCTCCCCAGTTGACCTAAAAGACCTGATGGGTCCGCTGTTTGTTCCAGATTTCGAGTGACCTGGTGCGGTACGGCGAGTGCGGTAAGCACAAAAGCCGCTTCTGCGATCATGCGTTGTTCGCGATGCTCAAACACATCGAGCCAGGGTTCCTGGTTTGGCTCTTGGTCGGTATCCGCCTCGCTCACTCAATCGCTCGAAGGCTTAAAGAGACATCTTTGCGTAGTCAACGCTCAGCCAACGGTGGGGTTGCAGTGTGAGTTTTATCGAGACGCTACCGGCATTGGCCTTTGTATAGGCAATTCCGTTTTCTTTACCAAGATAGCGGGTTGCCATGTGCAAGCTTTCTTCATCAGAGGCCTGTCGCATGTCTGAGACTGTGCATTCAACGCTGACGTAGGCGTAGGGCATCTCTTCTTGTTGAGCAACCAGTGTGACTGGAGTTTGCAGCCCCAAGAGTTTGCCTTTCTTTGACATAGGCCCCGTAAGAAACCAGAGTGCGCCACCTTTGGTGTATTCATACCAGACCGGCGCCGATAGAGGCTGGCCACCGGCGCGTGGAATTGAAACCACGCCGATACGCGGTGCTGCTAGAAAGTCTTCGCGCTCATCCTGAGTCATGCGTGTATCTGGCATGGGAACCTTCACTCCAGTGTTGTAAACACCCTATCTTACACGTCTTGCCTTCCGGCCTAGTGCGCGCTCTAGCGCTTGAACTACTGCTCTAGGGTAAGTAGCTCCTCGAGCTTGGTAATAGCAGGCAGTGTCAATTTTGCGGTGCGCCTGGCAAGTTTCTCGAGTTCTTTGCTGGATTCGTTTTTCTTTGGGGCGAAATGTGCCCCAAAATTAAGACGATTGTCGTTAAGCCACTCCTGCAACTTGGGTTGCTGGCTCCAGGCAATACTATTGAGTGTGGTAGCGAGGTTGGATTTTAACCAGTCGATATCAGAGTTTGGGTGTGGAACGGGTACGCAGAGCGCGTTTTTCTCTTCATCCGACTCATAAGCATGTTCGATGTGGCCGACGAGGGCCGCGCTAAATACTTGCTGGCAGGTTCGTACTGCCTGCAGAGTAATCTGCTGGCCGTTAAAGACAGGTACTGCCGGCCTCTGAGCCAGGCCATCGGCTGAACAGTCGACGTGTAGTCTGTTGTAGTTGGTCGGAATGCTGCCTTCTTCCAAAACAATAGTGTCTTCGTTAATTTCTTTAACGCGGCCTTTGCGGACAACGTTTTCGATACTGCGCAAAACCTCTAGCTCTGCCTCTGTTACGGTTGCACACCGGTACATTGTTGGCCGATGGTCGTCGCTCAAGCGTAACAGTTGCCCTGATTCGTTAAGAAGATCAAACAGCTCTTTGACTGAATGGGCTTTAGATATGACTTCGAGTTGCCGCACCTGGCCGCCAATAGTTGCATCCAAAAACTCTGTGCCAGGCTGAATATTATCGCGTTTCAGATACCAGGAGTCGCGGGGCATCACCCACTGAATGCGACCCGGGGCAACACCATGTCGCAGAAGCCACAAGCAGGCGTCAATGCCTGTCTTGCCGGCGCCTATCACAACGTAACCATCAGTTGGTGCCGGCGTGTTGGGTAGTTCGTTGAGGGGGACACACTGCGCTTTTGGATCTACGTAGTACAAGGGACCGCGCACAGAAGGAACCTGCACGTTCATGTAGGTTGCATCTACTGACTTTTTGTTCACCTCGACATTGGTGGCCGCCCCCGTTACCAGAGATCGGAAGCGGTTGTCGCCAAGGTACTCGCACATCGGGAAATAGTGCACGCGTCCGGTTGGCAGGAGCTTGCGCTGCATCACCTGATCGAAGTAGGTACATACCTCAGAGCCTGATGCGAGCTCAAACAGCCCTTTGTTCCAGCCCGATTTGTCTTTTGCGTTGTTGCCAAGGCGCCGCGAGCTGACACCGTAGAAAGCAGAGGGTTGGTGCAAGCGCACAAAAGGATAGGCGTCGTTCCAATGCCCGCCGGGTCGGTCGTGTTTGTCGATTAGGGCAACTGTTGCATCGGTTTCGTTGATCAGTACGTCAGCAAAGGCAAGCCCCATTGCCCCGCTTCCCGCAATTAGGTAGTCAACGCTTATACTGCTTGCTGTAGCCAAAACATTTCTCTTTGAGGTGCTTCAAGGTGAAGCCTAATCATAGCTCGAAATTTGCCGGGGAGTCTGTGCTGCAACGTAGCGCGCTGGGCCATACGCTTTGTCATTGGCAGCCCTTAGAGGGCGGCGTATCCGCAAGCGTGTATCAGATGGGTTACCTGGACGTCGCAGGTAAGCGGCGCGATGCCGTTGTACGTTGTCATGGCGACGTTGACTATGCGAGAAACTCTCTACTTGCTTCAGATGAGTTTGCTTGCGTGACTGCGTTGCATGAGGCAGGGATGAGCGTTCCGCGGCCGCTTTTCCTTGGCGGAGACTCTAGTGTTTTTGGTCGGCCCTTTGCCGTCTATGAGTTTGTAGAAGGCGAGTTGGTTAGCGATGCAGAGGGTCTTGGTCGACGAATTCCGGCCATGGCTAGTTGGCTGGCGGATTTGCATAAGCTCGATCCCACTCGCCTCAATTTGCAGGTATCGGCTGACAATACGCTAGTGCCTCGACAAGCTCTACGCGATTTGACTGTGCCGCCAGACGAAGAAATATTTGAGCCGCAAATTCGGCAGTTACTGCAACGGTTTCCGCAGCCATTGGTCAGCGGTAAGCCCGTACTTCTGCACGGCGATTATTGGAGCGGCAATCTTTTGTGGCAGAACGACAACCTTGTTGGAGTCATCGACTGGGAAGACTTTGGTGTGGGCGATGCACTGGCGGACCTTGCCTGTGCCCGGCTGGAATTGCTGTGGGCAACAGATGAAGCAGTGGTCAGTCGCTTTACGGAAATCTATCTGCGTGCTCGCGGGCTTGATCCGGGTGAATTAGCCAGAGTGCTTGGGTACTGGGATCTCTGTTCGGTGTTGCCTTTTGCCAACACCTTGGCGGCTATCTCGGAAGGGGGCGCAGATCGCTCCAACAAGCGCCGGGCGCTCGCTGGATTTGTTCAGCGAGCTGCTGCGGCGCTAGAAGAAGCGCTAGACCTAGGAGCCTGACTTAGACTTTTTCTTGGCCTTCTTTTTCTTCGAGGATGACTTCTTCTTGGTCGACTTTTTCTTAGTCGATTTCTTAGTCGATTTTTGGGTCGATTTCTTCTTAGACTTTGTTGAACTGCTGTCTGAGCTCTTCTTGGCGGCTTTCTTGGCGCTCTTTTTGTCTGCCTTTTTTGAAGAAGTTTTTGAGCCCGAGGACGAAGTGCTCTTTTTCTTTGAACCAGAGCTTGAGGACTTGGAGCTACTGGTGCCTGAGCTACTGGACTTGGAACTGCTGGAGCTAGAACCGCTAGATTTGGAAGTGCTTGCCGTCTTGGTCTTCGTGCCTTTCTTCAGGCCGCTGCCTGAAGTAATTCTGCTGGCTGTCTTGTCGCCAACACCCTTCACTCTAGCGATCAAATCTTCTCTGGAGTCGAATCGTCCGCCCCTGCTGCGTTCGCTGATGATGCGTTGGGCGATCACCGGGCCGACACCTTCAACGGTTTGCAGTTCTTCCAGGCTTGCTCTGTTCACATCAAGTGCAAATGCTTGAGTTGCCGACAGCAGCAGCGTGAGAGCAGCAGTCAGTAAAACTCGGGGGCTTGAGCGAAAGTTAAAAAAATTGAGGCGCACGGTGAATCTCCACATTGATCGAAACAGCTGAGTCAGCCATTTTAAAGCAGCCGGGCATGCCGTGGCCCAAAAAAGGGTAAAATCGGCATAAAGGCTTGAAGTCTGAAAGAGAAGGGAGGCGAAGCGTTGAAGACCCCGACAAACACCGATCAGCCCGATGTAGATCTATTCGATCTCGAAACCCAGCGTTGCCCTTATCCCGCCTACCAGCAGCTCCGCGATGAAGCGCCTGTTTATCAATGCCCCAAAACAGGCATGTATGTGATTACGCGTTATGACGATGTCCGAATGGTGCTCACCGACACCGAGAGATTCAGCAGTGCAGCCTTAACCAAGGTAACCGAAGGACAATTAAGCGAGCGACAAAAAGCCAGTAGAGCGCTGTTTGCTGAAAAGGGCTGGGTACCGGGCGCCACGTTGGCCGGCCGGGATGATCCCGAGCATAAGCAGATGCGCGCGATCTTCAACCAGGCGTTTCGGCCAAAAGTTGTTGCAAAGCTTGATCCTGAAGTCCGCGATCTCGCCTATTCGCTCATTGATGACTTCCTGGAAGATGGTCATTGCGACTTTGTTCGCCAGTTTGCTATTCCATTGCCGCTATTGATCATCGGCCGCCAGATGGGCGCAAATCCCGCTGACATTTGGCAGATTAAGGATTGGACAGAAGCTTTCTTTCATCGCATTGGAATGATGCTTGATCCCGAAGATGAGCTAGATACGGTGCGCAAAGAAATCGAAGCGCAGCACTACTTTCAGCCCGTGTTCGAACGCTTACGAAAAGAACCCAACGGTACACTGCTTAGCGAACTGGTTAACACGGTTATCGAAGAATGGGGCCGGCCGCTAACCGATAACGAACTGCATGCCGAAATGATGGCTGATACTTTTGTAGGCGGCAGTGAAACTACCACGAACGCGCTGTCAGCCGGCGTTAAGTTGCTGATAGAAAACAAGGATGTTTGGCAGCAGCTAAAGGGCGACCCCGACAAATATGTGAAGATCTTCATTGAAGAAGTGCTAAGACTTGAGTCCCCGGTTCAGAGTCTGATGCGTTCTGCAGCCCAAGATGTGGAGGTCTCGGGAACACTCATACCGAAAGGCAGCCTGGTTAATGTGCGCTATGCCGCAGCGAACCGGGATGAACGACGGTTTGAAGACCCGCAAGTGCTTAATCTGGATCGCGAGCGACCGGGTGGTCATCTCGCATTTGGCTCAGGCGTGCACCACTGCCTTGGCGCGCCGTTGGCCAGACGTGAACTCATCTGGAGTTTTACGGCATTGGCCGAGAAGATCGATGACATGTGGTTCGCCGAAGGCAAGAACACCTTCGACTACCATCCGCACTATTTGCTGCGGTCGCTCAAAGAGCTGCACATCGAGTTCAAGCCTGCTTAAACCTAGAGGGCCTTTAGCTCCTTGCGTAGGGCGCGTAAGAGCGCCGGCGCTTTGTCTTGCACGCACTTTTTCTATTTGAGTGATGGGTAGCGTTGTTCCCAGTTTTGTAGCCATTTGGGTTCGGCGAGCAGCACGATGCGCTCGTTGACAGGGTAGCTCACCGGATAATCGCCCTCCGCAGCAAGATTTCCGGCTTCTATGTTTTGCAGTGTATTCAGCACGTCCTGAATGTCGGTACGATTTAGCACCGGTGCGCCTGGCGGTCCGGTCCGATGCGCGCCGAACACTTTTGTGTGGGGCAGCGTGTTTTCGAGCAAGGTTGCCGCGCCCTGCTGGTAGTCTCCGAGCGAGCTGTTGGGCAGAAACGCATAAAGCGGCCCGGAATAGATAAAATCGCCTGCGAACAGCATTCCCCGGGCGCTATCAAGTAGTGATATGGAATCGTCGGTATGCCCAGGGGTATACAAAACTCGTAGCGCTCGGCCGCCCAGTGACATCACGCTGCCGGGAATGAGCCACTCGTCGACTTGCATCGCTGGTGCTGAATAACCCTCTGGCTTGCCAAGGTGTTCCTGCCAGGTCAGTTGAATTTGGGTTGTTTCTTTTGCGTTTTCGGCTTGTTTAGTGCGTTCTGCTCGCGCGCGCAAGTGCGGTAGATCAATCATTGCAGTGCGCGCAAACGGACCTCCTTTGCCAATGTGATCGTAGTGCAAATGTGAAGGCACAAAGGTGATTGGCTTGTCGGTTAGCTGTGCGGCGGCCGCAGCCACATCGCGCAGGCCCGAGCCCGCGTCGAATAAAACCGCGCGATCGTGACCGATGATCAGGTAGTTGAGATTTTGTTGTTCGTATCGAGGCTCCGCGATGACAAAGGTCTGCGGGTCAATCTCAACAATTAGAAAGTAGTCATCAAGCCAGCGCGCACCTGGACCCTCCGCTGCGATGGGCAGCGCCTCAAGTTCCGTCAGTGGTGGAGGCTTCCCGTTGCCAAAGGTCATTAGCAGCAGACGGTGTCGCTGCGTTACAGCCAGCGCAACAAGGCAGGCGATCACAAGCAGGATCAAAAATAATTGTCCGAGACGCCTGGGCATTACAGAACCAGCCAGCCTCCGTCGACCGGTAAGTAGATCCCGGTGACAAAGCTGCTCATCTCGGAGGCCAGAAATACGGCCGCCTTGCCTTGCTCCATCGGATCGCCCCAGTGACCTTTTGGCAGCCGGGCGATTCGATCGGCCACCGTATCTGCTAAGGGATCGCCGGTGGGTGGGGGACCGTTACCCAGGGGGCCGCCTGAAACAGGCGGCGGTTCACCCTCTCGCACCCAGGTTGGCCCGGGGGCCAGTGCGTTTACGTTGATATTGTGTGGTGCTAGCTCCAGCGCGAGTGCCTTGGTTATTTGCAGCACCGCTGCCTTCGAGCCATCGTAAGTAACGCCTACTCCGGGGGTCATTGCCTGGGTAGAAGAGATGTTAATGATGCGACCGCCGTTGCCGGCTTCAACCATAGCGTGAGCGGCTGCTCGAGCGCAGTAAAAAACACCGTCGACGTTTACCGACCAGAGCTTTTTCCATTGTTCGTCGCTGATCGATCGCACAGGTCCACCAAAACCGTTG
This sequence comes from uncultured Pseudomonadales bacterium, assembly GCA_964519335.1. Taxonomy (GTDB): domain Bacteria; phylum Pseudomonadota; class Gammaproteobacteria; order Pseudomonadales; family Azotimanducaceae; genus JALZVT01. Next base: position 6,797 of record CAZFIA010000048.1, on the reverse strand, counting down.
TACAGGCCTGCGTTGTTTACCAGGATATCCAGGCTGCCCAATTCGGTAACGGTCTGCTGTATCGCCCCGTCTACATCCTGGCGGTTGCTTACATCGAGTTGCATGCTGCGTGCTGCCATGCCGGCGTCTTTGATTTGCTCGGCTGTACGCTCGGCGCTTGAGTGATCGATATCTGAAACCATGACCTGTGCGCCTGCCATAGCAAGAGCCTGCGCAATGGCAGCACCTATGCCGCTGCCGGCGCCCGTTACGTGTGCAGATTTGCCGCTAAGATCAATCCAAGTGTTGGGTGTGGTTGGGCTTAAGTCCATGGTCAGTGCTCGTAGGCTAGTGCGCTAGCAGTGTACCCAGACTTTCAAACAAGGTAGAACTAGCCTTGAGAAAAAGAGACTATGCCGTTAGGGAATAATTGGGAGTGGGAAATGCAGGATCTGGAAGGCAAAACGGCGTTCATCACAGGTGGGGCCAGTGGTATTGGTCTCTCGATGGCCAAGTCCTTTCTGGGCGCAGGCATGCGGGTAGTCATTGCAGACGTCGACGAGAAAGCGCTGGCAGCCGCCGCCGCAGGCCTCAAAGGCGCTAATACCGAGTTGTTAACCGTGCAGCTGGATGTCACTGACAGAGACCAATTTAAGGAAGTCGCTGACAAGGTGGAGGCCGAGTTTGGCACGGTTGATGTGCTCTGCAATAACGCCGGGGTCTATCGCGGCGGAACCATTGATAAGGTCACCTACGAAGACTGGGATTGGGTGATGGGCGTGAACGTGGGCGGCGTTGTCAACGGCGTACAGACCTTTGTTGAGCGCATGAAGGCCAGAGGTACGGGTGGCCACATTGTGAACACTTCATCTATGGCAGGCATGACAACCTCTCCAGGTCTTGGTGTATATAACGCGAGCAAGTTTGCCGTGGTTGGTATGAGCGAAGCGATGCACGGTGATCTGGCTGAAGACAACATTGGTGTTTCAGTACTTTGTCCGGGCATGGTGCGCACGCGCATTCTTGAAAGTGAGCGCACCCGGCCGAACGATTTTGAGCCCGGCGAACAGGCGGCGGAAGCGGCGGCTCAGGAGCACAATGAATTGATGCAAATGGCGATGGGCACAGGCATCGATCCTGACGAAGTGGGCGAGATGGTTTTGCAGGGTGTAAAAACCAACCAGCTCTATCTGTTTTCGCACCCCGAGTTTAAGGAAGCCACCGCCGCACGCTTTGAACACATACTCTCGGCCTTTGGTGAAGCGGATCCTGCGCGAGTAAAAGCTCAAGAGGAGCTTATGAGTGGGTTAATAAAGGACTAGGTCCAGTACAAAAAAGTACATAAGCACAAACATAGGTACAAGAACTCATGAACCAGAATTATTCGCTTCAGTATGCCGTTACTTCCAATCATCCCGAGCAGCTACGGGCTGCAACACAGTTGTTGGGCGGTACTTTCTATGCAGATGCGCGTGAAAACTGGCAGCATCTGCCGTTTCGTGCGCTCGCAACCGTCGTTTCGGACGATTACGCTGAGCTCGATCAGCTTGCCGATGTAGGTTTGTATGTAGTGTGCCGGCGAACGATCAAAGAAGGTGATGCTCAAGCCATCGGCATGTTTCCCATGGTGCGCCATCCAGACCTGGAACACGCACAGTCGGATGCTCACTGGCGCGACAAACACGCGCCGCTCGCACTTGAGCACCACTGCCACATGACGCACTACACGCAGTTAAGTACCACCAATACACTCAAAGGCGAGGTCTACGACGGCTTTGCACTTTGCGGATTTAGTTCTGAAGACGATTTACGCCAGCGCTTTTTCACAACGCCCGAGAGCGTAAAAATTATTCACGATGACGTGAAGAGTTTTGCAAACCCCAAGGCATCGCCTGCACGCCTTATTGTTGGGATAGAGAGCTTTAGCTAAAAATCCCAACCCAGGTGCGGCGGTGGCAGCCGTAGGGTTCGATCCAGCTCCGCGAGCAGGTCAGGGCTAGCTGCCAGATCGTCGGTGAGCGATAAAGCGGACGATTCGCGTACACCCAACCATGCCCGGGTAAATGCATTAACCGAGGCTGTAAGCGTATCAAGGCTGTCATCAATACCTTTTATGGCCTTTGATTCGGGTCCTAGCGTAACTACATAGTCACCGGCTACCCCCTGCCACTGCCGGGACGGATGCAGATGGTCGGCAACCGGATCGGACAGCATTAGATTAAACCGCAGCGGTTGCGCATCAAGGTGAGTTTTCGCCATGCATTTCGCTAGATCCAAAATGCGTGCCTGCCACACCGCATTTACTTCATGCCAGTTTGCGTGATCTGACCCTTCAGTCATGCGACGGATTCGAAACGGTTGGTCGAGCAGATCTTGTAACTGTACTTCCGCGGGCGCTTCCATTTGCACCTTGTTCACCTGATCGCCTAGTGACTTGATAAGTGCAAGTAGCTCAAAGAGTTGGTCGGTAGTTTGATAGGCGATTAGCGTAATCTTGTAAGGTCCGTGCTGACCTTCTGATTCACCCCAAAAAAAGTGTGTGAGCTCTGCATTGTCGTAGTAGCCAAGGCCAAAAGGCGAATCAGACCAGATGCACTCTGCCTTTAAAGTTTCTGGGGCTGTTATCCAACACCCGCCATGCGATCGCTTGCGGTTTTTCATTGCTCCATGCATTGCTTGCCAGTCATCCCCTGACAATCTTTTAGGTGGGCGAAAGCGGTTTTTTACCTTTAGGGTGTTGGGATCGAAATGCACCTCGGAAACGTAGGAACCGGTGCCGAAGCCAAGCTGGTCGTAGAAGCCCTGGTCGAACATGCCCAGGGCGGCAATTTCTGAGCCCCCTTCTGCGAGAGTTGCCAGTGAGTCTGCGGTGAGCGTTCGGGCCGCACCCATGCGCCGTGCGACATGGCCCGTGGTTACTCCAGCGACAATACCCAGTTTCAAATCATCAGAAAGGTAACGCATGTAGCCTTCCTGAGAGATTACGGAGCACTCTGCCACGCCGTCTATTGGAAAGACGATTGTCTTGCTGCAGCGGAGCATCGCCTCCAGACCCTTCTCGTCATCGTCAACGTCATCCGCATCGAGCCAACCCACATCAAGCCAAATCTGCTTTATCGCCTCGAAGTCGCGTTCATGGTTATAGTCGAGTATCTCGATGTTGTTGGTGTTCGAGTCACCATGTTCGATAGGGGGCATGAATCTTGTCTCAAACAGGTTGAGGCGATAATACACTTAGAAACAAGCGGAGGTGAGCGATAGGAAAGATGATGGAGTCGGTTGATATTGCCATTGTAGGGGCTGGTCCAGCCGGTGCCGCTCTTGCTCTTCTGCTTGCGCGTCAGGGTGTTTCTGTTGCCCTGCTCGAGCGGCGGACGGATTTCTCGCGTGAATTTCGTGGCGAAGTGCTCATGCCCAGCGGCTTGGCGGCCCTCGACCTGCTAAATATAGATAAGCCCTCAGTTGAGGTCCCCAGCAAGCGAGTTCATTCGGCTCAACTGAACCTAAATGGCCGGACTGTGGTGGACGTTGATTTTGAACGTCTTGCGACTCCCGTGAACATCTGGGCGATATCTCAACCTGCGCTTCTCGAGATGCTGGTCAGCGAAGCGGCGAACTTTCCAAACTTTCAATTCGTCCGTGGTGCTGCGGTGAAGGAGCTGATGCGTAACGCAGGCGGTCGAGTTACCGGCGTGCGCTACACCAGTGGTCAACAGTCTCTTCAACTACGCGCTGCGTTGGTAGTGGGCGCTGATGGCCGCAATTCAGCGGTACGCAAACACTCTGGCATCAAGAATCAGCATGCCAGTCCACCAATGGATATTGTTTGGTGCAAGGTGCCGAGCGGCAGCGACACGTTTAACTTTGAAGAGGGTGTTCGTGCTTATGCGGGGCGCGGTCATTTGCTGGTGGCGTATCGTACCTGGGACGATGCGTTGCAGATTGGCTGGGTGATTCTTAAGGGCAACTTTGGCAGCCTGCGTGAGCGTGGCATATCGGAGTGGGTAGACAAGATGGCGGATCACGTTAGTGATGATCTTGCCGAACACCTTCGTGGTCAGCGCGAATCGGTGGAGAAACCATTCCTACTCGACACCGTCTCTGACTGCGTTGAGCAGTGGAGTCTGCCCGGTGTACTACTCATTGGCGATGCTGCACACACCATGTCGCCGGTGGGCGGGCAGGGAGTAAATCTTGCGCTGCGCGATGCGATCGTCGCGGCCAATCACCTGCGTCCGCTATTTGAACCCGGGACCAGTTCCTCACCTCTGCTGGTCGATCAGGCCCTGAAATCTATCGAAAACGAAAGAATGCCTGAGATTGAACCTATTCAGCGCCTGCAGGCCGCCCCTCCCAGATTGCTTCTAAGTCGATCATGGTGGGGCGAACCGCTGCGCTTGCTGGTCTTTCAATTGCTCAGACTACCTCTGTTTCGTTCCCGGTTTGCAACCCGCCTCAGCGCTTTCTTCTTTGGGATCACTGAGGTTCGCCTGCTAAAATAAAGCGATGGCCACACCTCGAAAAAAATATGGGTCCAGCCGACAGCTAGAGCGGCAATCGCATATCCTCTCGACGGCACGCAGCATGCTCTCTGAACTGGGCTACAACGGTACAACAATGCGTAGCCTTGCAGAGCGCGCGGGGGTTGTGCCGGCTACGCTCTACAATCTTTACGGAGGCAAGGACGAGTTGTTTCTGGCGGCGCTCGATTCGCTTCTGGATGAATTGCGTGTTGAGGCGTTGGCTAGCAATCCGCAGCCAGGTGTCGATGCTATTTTGGGTCTGGCTGTGGCGTCGGGCCGTACGTCTGTTGACTCTCCCGGCTATGCCGAAGCGCTCGCCCGCTCGCTGTTTAATCTCAAACGCGATGACCCTGCAGTAGATGCGCTTTATGCGCGGGCCAGACCTTTCTTTCTTGAACAGATGAAGACTGCCCAATCTCACGGACAACTTGCGCCTGGGACTGATATCGAGATCATCTCGGATCATCTGGTTGGTCAGGGCTGGAGCGTTATTTGGAGCTGGCTTATGGGCCTTACCGAACAGACAAACCTTGCTCGGGAATATGAACGGTCGTACTTAATGACGTTGATTAGCGTGACGACCGGAGAGACCAATATGCGATTACGGTCTCGCTTCGATCAGCTTGATGTTCCTGATAACAGATGTACCACTTCTTAATCGAGTTTTAGCCATGACAGTAGAGAACAAAGTCGTTTTTGTAACAGGCGCGGCCACAGGTATTGGCTCGGAAGTTTGCCGGGCATTTGCAAGCCAGGGCGCAAAGGTTGCTGTGTGCGACATTAATGCCGAGGCTGGCATCGCTTTGGCCGAAGAAATTGGCGCTGAGTTTATTGGCTGTGATGTCACAGACTTTGATCGCGTTGAGGCGGCCGTTGCACGCTGCATTAAGTCACTCGGCGTGCCTGACTATGCGCATTTAAATGCTGGAATAATGACGGTGCCTACCAATACACCCTTTCTCGCTATTGAGGATGTCAGTTGCGCGCAATACCGAAAAATAGTTGGTGTTAATCTCGATGGCATGTTTCACGGAGTGAAGGCACTCTTACCGCACATGCGTTCAGGCGGCGGAGCCATTACATTAACGGCCTCTACGGCAGGCCTGAGCGTGTTGGGAATTGATCCAATGTACGCCGCTACCAAACATGCTGTTATTGGGTTTGGCAGGGCGGTTGCGGCGGCGAACGAGCCTAACGATATTCGCGTTAATGTGATTTGCCCTGGGGTAGTAGAAACCGCCATCGTCCCCGATTCCTTCAAAGCTCCAGAATTTAATATGATGTCGCCGAAGCTTATGGCGGAAGAGATTGTGGACTTGCTGGTTAGCGGTGAAAACGGCGAAGTGCGGGTGAAGCACGCGGCAGAGGTGCCAGGCTTTGCAGTGGCGCCACAGAGCGAGAGTTTTTGACTTCTCTCGTGCGCGCTTATCTATCGATTACATTATTGGTTCTGGTTGTTGCCGCTACCAGTGCGTGCCAATCATCAACCCCGGAAGAGCTGTCTCGCTCGACATCTCTGGTCATAGTGCACACCAATGATTTTCATGGCCATATAGCTGAGGCTGATGAATCTGCGGGTGCGGCGCGAATCGCTCAGTTTTTCACGCGTATGCGTGACCAGCACGAGAACGTTCTGGTGCTCGATGCTGGTGATGCCATATCGGGTACGCCCGTCTCCACGCTGTTTTCAGGCGAGCCCATCTTCGAAGTAATGAACAGCATGGGTTATGACCTGGGGTTACTCGGTAATCATGAGTTCGATCACGGCTGGCGCCAAATCGAGAAGTTTCGCGCGGCCGTAGACTTTCCTTTACTGGGAGCGAATGCGCGCGGACCGGGCGGTGAGCTACTGGCCGATCTTCCTTACCAGATTGTTACGCGCGGCGAACTCAAGATAGGCGTTATAGGCGTGCTCACCGAGTCCACTCCGTCAATGATTACGCCGCTCGGTAATGAAGGCGTCACTTTTGGCGAGGCTCGTGCGACACTTCTTGAGTTGGTGCCGGTGCTACGACCGCAGGTAGATGTGCTGGTGGTGCTCTCGCATATCGGTCACGTGGAAGAACAGGCGCTCGCCGCTTCAGTGCCGGGCATAGACGTGATTGTGGGCGGGCATTCGCATACTCGGATTAGCGATCCCGTGCAGATTGGAAACACCGTTGTGGTCCAGGCGTACGAATATGGCAAGGCGGTTGGGGTCGTAGAGCTCGAAGTGGCGACGAACAACGATGCGGGAGTCAGTCTGAAGCAAGGCTATTTGGTTGATGCGTCTGCCATGCTCGATGCCGACCCTGA
>CAZFIA010000047.1:17764-25628 GCA_964519335.1 uncultured Pseudomonadales bacterium | reverse complement strand
GGATCGCCGCCAACAGCAGGGCCAACCCCACGGGCAAATGAGCCACCAAGACGCCTTGCACGGCCGCCCGAAACAACAGCTCTTCTCCCACGCCAGCCGTAACGGACAACAAAACAATGGTGAGAGGCGTCCACTGCAATTCGATCTTCGACCACAGTTGCAACATCGCCTGTTCGATCTGCTCCATCGCTACCGGGAACAGACGTGAGGAAAGCTCCGCCAGCGCAATAAGGCCAACGCCCATAACGATACCCGTAACAATGGTCCACCACCGAGGCGCTACCATGGCGATATCCCAAACGCCAAACTGCATCGCAATCCAGAGTCCAAGCGCGGCAAAAACGACTTGTTGACCGACTAAGGTTCTCAACCTCACAGATTCACCGGGACGACTCAAACCTGTACTCTGAACCAAACAGAGTTATGAAGGAAGAAGCCATGAACAACTCAGCGTTTGATCTAACGAACCAGGTCGCCGTCGTAACAGGTGCTGGCAAAGGAATTGGGGAAGGCATCGCGCTTTGCCTCGCACGAGCGGGGGCCAATGTTGTATTGGCCTCGCGCAGCCGGGATGATCTCGATCGCGTGGCAACTCAGATTGAAGAGATGGGTCGCCGGGCGCTGGTTGTTCCCACCGACGTAACCAACAGCGACCAACTTAGCGTGCTCGCCCAAAATGCGATCGAAGAGTTTGGGGCTATCCACACCTGGGTGAGCAACGCAGGCGGATTGCCCGATGCCACTCCGCGCTATCTCACACGCACACCCGAAGAAAAGTGGGATGCGCAGATGGATCTCAACCTTAAAGCGGTTTGGACCTCTGCCGTGGTGGCAGCAGAACATATGGAATCGGGAAGCCTGATCAACATCTCTAGTCGCGCGGCTCTTGGCGCATCCATCAAGAACGGGCCATACGCCGCCTCAAAAGCTGCAGTAAATAGCCTTACGGCGACACTTTCGATTGAGCTTGCACCAAAGATTCGCGTCAACGCTATAGCGCCTGGGCCAATACCCACAGAGAACTTTAACGCCAGCACAAACTTTAGAGAGGACAAGCCCATAGAACAGCAAATTGGTGTACCGCTCGGCCGCATGGGAACGCCGGACGATATCGGCAACGCCTGCGTGTTTATGGCAAGCGAGGCATCCAGCTGGATTACTGGACAGTGCTTGTACATTACCGGCGGCCTGTAACACCGCGTTCGTGGCCTAGCCGCCGCCAGATACCCGTATACACTGACCCGTTACCCACTCGGCCGCCGGCGAACAGAGATACAACACGGCAGCCCCCAGGTCTTCAGGCGTACCAAGTCGGCCCGCAGGCAGGTTCAACGACTCCTCAAGAGCAGGCAGATCAGCATCCGTTAGGTTGAGCGATTCGCGGACGATTTCAGTCGGCACCAGACCCGGCATAATCGCGTTTACTCTGATCTTAGGACCCAGTTCGCGCGCCAAAGCCTCGGTGAGCAGATTGACACCTGCTTTTGCCGCACTGTAATGACCGCTACCCGCCCAAACGTCTTGCGCTGCTACAGAAGAAATATTGAGAATACGACCACCATCTGCCATGAGCGGCACGGCAACGCGACAAGCCTCGAACACCGCGGTTAGATTGAGCGCAAGCGTTGCGTCCCACTCTTCTCGCGGCAACTCAACGAGCGGTGCCTGAATCGGCGAGCCACCCGCATTGTTCACCCAAATATCCAGCCGACCAAATTCATCGGTGGCGGCCTTGGCCGCGGCTTGCAAGTCTTCGCGACTGGTCACGTCTGTTGTCACCGCAAGCGCACTGCCGTTCGCGGCCACAATGTCGCTTGCCACCTTTTCGATCTCGTGAGTACGGCGGGCTGCACAAACAACAGTTGCACCGGCACCGGCCAACGTACGCGCTATGCCTTCACCTATGCCGCGACCCGCACCGGTAACCACCGCCACCTGTCCGTCCAGGCCGAAGAGTTCGTTAAGCATAAGGGTCTCCGAAGGTTAGTCGATCTTTCCTGAATCTCGAGGCCCCATGTAAGCGACCCGCCATGGCTCCCCTTCCTTTCTTCGCAGGGTAAAGGCTCGACGAATCGTACCCGAAGACCGGTTTCTGGATTCTGCTTTGGCAAAGGTGAACTTCGCGTGCACAAAGGCATTCATATTCGTCTTCTTCTCTACCCGGTGCGCCAACATCTCGTAGAGAAAGCTCTTGCCCTTACGATCTTTCTCATAAAACTCCCCAATCATGGCGGTGAGATCAAGTGCAGCAATGCTCGCCTGAAACTCAGCGTCCGTTGCTTCCAGATCGGCATAGAATTTGGCCTCCTCAGGACTGCCTTTAAGGATGGCGCCTGCCGAAAATTCCGATCTTGGCTTGCCGTATCCTTTCAGCGTGTAGTTTTCTTTAACACGAACAAAGTAAGCCCAATCGTCTGCCGAGAATATCGACGACGCGGTGCCCTCTACAATCGCCGAGTCGCCCACGGCGCCCGTCGGTTTCATAAATATCGTGTCTCCACGAACTTCATCGACGCTAAACAACTCTTCGGTCATCTCAACGGTAGCTTTGAAACGAATATCGAATCTTGGTTTTTCTTCGGTAGCAGCCTTCTCCATGCTCTCGACATTAAAGTCGGTGACTTTCACGTGCTCAGGCAGCTCCGTCACCAACTCTTTTCTAAGTTCTGCCATGCTCGGCTCGTTCTTGTTCACGCTTGAACTTGCAGACTCGCCCCCACCACCGCAGCCTGCTACGAGGAGCGCAGCTAGAGCCCCCACTAAACCACTAAACATCATGCCGCTAGTTGGCTTGCTCATCTCGATCACCTCAATTTTTGTAATCCGGCTCAACAACGTCCATTCTCTCAGCTTGCGTTTTTCGTATCAAAACATGCGGGTCTCGAACATGACACTATTTCCCAAACTGCTCTACATTGCTGCCGTAGGCCTCGCGCTTAGTGCCTGTGGAGGAGACAAAGAGGCCCCCAAAGCGGCATCGACCGGAAAAGCCAACCGGCCTGAAACAGTCGCAAAGGCCCCACCATCCAAACCAGCAGGACCTAGTTATTGTCACGGCGGCGAATACAACCCGGAAAAGCCGTTTCGATTCGTGTACTTCAACCTGGCCACCATGAAAGGCGAGATGAAGCGGATACGAAACACTCTGAAAGCAGACCTCGCGGCAATGAAAGACTTGCCGCCTGAAGCCAAGGCTGAAGCCCTTAAGCCCCACCTTGCAAAGACTCAAGCCTTGGGGGCGTTGGCCATTCAGCCGCTAGCGGACCAAATGCAAACTGTCGCAGCTTCTCTGTGTAACTTCGAGCTCTATGCCAGCGACAAGTGCACGGGCCTGTTTAGCCGATCGGTCAGTAACGTCGAAATAGCTGAAGGTACCCTCGCCTACACCGCTCCTGATGGGCGGGGTAAGAATTCGCGAGTGCTCTTTTCCAGTCGAGACTACAGCAACATAACTATTGAGGATTCGAAGGGCACATCGCAATGGTCACGCTCCAAGGATGATGTTGAGAACTTCACTCTCAATGGCCCGAATGGTGAAACACAGTGGACAGAAAATCCGGATTGTTCAGGGACGCTCACCCAGGTTAGGAAGCAAACGACTGTTGAGGCCTCGTGGACGTCACCAAAAACGGGTGCGCTAGAAATTAGCTATAACTACTGCAGCAAGGGTGAGTGTTTTGAAGGCACGCTCTAAGCGCCTCCGCTGGGTTTTGGTCGATAAAGGCGCTTGAGGCCCTCGTGGGGTACTATAGGCTTATATAAGCTGTAAAGAAGTAGTTCATATGCACGTTTCAAAATTGTTCTTCACGACACTCATACTGACCATCGCAGCCGTGGCAACCAGCATTCCTTTGAATGCTGAAACCACCACACCAGATGGCCGGCATACGATTAGCTACGGTGACGGCGCCCTGGAAGTCGATAGCATCGACAAATTCACAAAATTGAAGAAGCGTGTCTTGTATGTTCCGGAAGCCCAAATGGCTTCCTTTGATGAAACACTGACAAAGATGCAAGAGTGGCGAGACGTTGCAGAAGAGAACGACGTGAAGAACTTCAAGAAATCAAAGCGAATGGTGTGGGGGCAAAAAAGAAACACACAAGCGATTGATTTCGATTTCAAAACTAACGCGGAAGGGACACCGTCCGTCTATGTGGCCGCCAAGTTTGGACCATCCTGTAACAACCCGGCCGATAGATCGATACTGGCATGTAGCCTCGATGTGAAAGGTGGTAGCGGCATTCTCAATTTTGATGACATTGAAGCCATTCATGCTGTGGTAAAAGACCTAGACAACTTCAAAGCACAGCCTAAAACAGACGACCTGTTTCAATAGTCTATGCGTTGGCCAGTTTATGCGTTAGCCGCGGCCACGTACTCATCTTTAAGAACCCGCTTGTAAAGCTTCCCCGTTGGCAAGCGGGGCAGTTCATCACGAAAATCAAGAATACGCGGTACCTTGTAGTGGGCTATATGGTCGCGTGCAAACGCAATGAGTTCGGCCGCTAATTCGTCACTGGCTGCCACGCCATTTACTGGTTGCACCACCGCCTGCACAAACTCACCCATCTCAGCGTCTGGAAGACCGAATACAGCGACGTCAGCGACTTTGTCATGCATAACCAGACAGTCTTCAATCTCCTGCGGGTAGATGTTTACTCCACCAGAGATAATCATGAACGCTTTACGATCTGTTAAATACAGAAACCCGTCGTCGTCGATGTAGCCCACGTCGCCGAGAGCTGACCATAGTGGGTGGTCAGGGTGTTGCGCAGCCCGGGTCTTCTCCGGTGCGCCGTGGTATTCGAAGGGCAACGCTTCGTTCTCGAAATAGACCGTTCCGGTTTCTCCGTCGGCCACGGTTTTGCCTTCGTCATCGCAGATGTGCAGGATTCCCCGCAGTGGTTTACCCACAGAACCGGGGTGCGCAAGCCAGTCTGTCGGCCCAATGTAGGTCATGCCGTTGCCTTCGGTTCCGGCGTAGTACTCGTGAATGATCGGACCCCACCACTCGATCATCTGATGTTTAACGTCTACGGGACAAGGCGCTGCTGCATGTATGCAGAAATCCAGTGAGCTTAGGTCATGCGCCGTGCGGTCAGACTCGGCAAGCTTGAGCATGCGCACAAACATGGTGGGCACTACTTGAGTGGCAGTAACCTTGTACTGATCGACGTACTGCAAGAAAAGCTGCGGATCGAATTTTTCCATGATCACAGTCGTGCCGCCTAGCTCATGGATCGATGCAGTCCAGGCCAGGGGTGCCGAGTGATACAGCGGTGCTGGGCACAGATAGACGGTGTTTTCATCCATGCCACCAAGCATCTGCGCCATGGCTGAGGTGGTTGGGACCTGCTCTTCAATTGAGACATGCGGCAACGGCCTTTTGATTCCCTTTGGCTGCCCCGTGGTGCCTGAGGAATACAACATAAAGGAGCCCATGGGTTGTTCAGCGAGCGCATCGCTTGAGAAGGCGCCCACTACTTCCTCGTAGTCCTGGAAAGTTTCGTCTGACCCACCGAGTAAAAGGTTAAGCGTGCACGCTGGCGCATGACTCAGCGCCTCACCGGCAACCTGTTGATATCGGGTGGTTGCGACGAGCGCCTTGGCGCCGCTGTCACTGAGAATGTAACCGCCCTCCTCTGCCGAAAGAAACCGATTGACTGCAGTGAAGTAGAACCCGCTTCGCATGGCCGCCCAGTACACCACGAAGTATTCGAGCACGTTCCCCGCCCACAGCGACACGTGATCGCCCTCACGCAACCCTTGCGCATGCCAGTACTGCGCCAGCTGGTTGGAACGATTATTGAGTTCTCGGTACGAAAGGGTTTTCCCCGAGCCCGCTAGAATCAGTGCCGTCTTGTCAGGTGTGGTCTCAGCGAAAGTGCCCGGATAGTTCATAGGCTCAAAATTAACTCGATTGTGGGTTAGCTGGCAAGACAATGGCTGGATGCAGCAACGCTTTGGTCACTTTCATATCATCTCTTTCCTTTTATAATAAATGCGCTAGTCTCAAATCTGCAGCTCATAAGGGATACCAAACCCCCGCGATGGGGAACACATTTTGGCCACTGTCAGTACCAGCCACATTTATTCAATCGGTTCTTCGCTATGGTCTAGAGGGCCAGACTGTGCACAGCAATTCTGCTTTGCGCCAGTTTTCAGCCCGCCATAGCCGCTCCCGGCGATATTCTGTTTGCAGACAACTTCGATAACGGGGCCGTTTGCGGGACACTTGCACCAAACTGGACCGCTGATGTACCGGCTAACGCTGGCATTGGGACACAAACGTCCGCCTCTAACCCTTGCTCCCTCTTCACTTTTCAGGGCGCGGTAATAGTGACGAGCCGGGTTGTTGATCTTTCGGGGGCTACCGGCGTTGACCTTACCACCTGGGTTCGCAAAGGCGCAGACACGTTCAGTGAAAACCCAGACATCGGCGAAGATCTAATCATTGAGTATCTCACCAGCCTGGGTTCTTGGCAGGCACTGCAAACCTTTTCTGCAAATAACATCGCTGATGGGGCCATCACCATTGTCGATCTCTCCCTGCCCATTTCGGCGTTGCACAGCGGCTTTCAACTACGCATTCAGCAACTAGGGGGAAGCGGAAACAACTTTGACTTTTGGCACATCGATGACGTGCAACTAGAAGAAACAGGGGTCAGCCCACCCAGCCCAAACCTAACCTCAGACAGCTGCGACGATTTCGAATCAGGACTCATCAATTTTACGGCTAGCGACTCGGTGCGCAGCGGCATCAATGCAGACACTTCCAATTCGCCCAACAACTCACTGTTTCTGCGCCATGGTCCAGTTATAACCACCAGCAACCCAATCGACACCACCGGTTTGAATGAGATCACCGTCTGGGTGCAACGGGGTTCCGATGCGTTTAGCGAAGATCCCGATGGCGGCGAAGATCTCGTCATTGAGTTTCTTAATGCCGCTGGAGCATGGGTGGCTATAGAAACCTTCGCGGGAGCCGGCACCCCGGGTCAGATCTTCGACAGAGTCTACCCAGCCACCGCGGCGATGCAGCACCCTAACTTTCAAATCCGATTTCGCTACACTGCCGGCAGCGGCAGTGATTTTGACTATTGGCATGTGGATGACGTTTGCTTCATCACACCGCTCCCGGCGATTACGGTCACCAAAACTTCCGTGGTGCTGTCTGACCCTGTTAAGGGCACAACCAACCCTAAAGCCATTCCGCTGGCCATCTTGCGCTATACGATCACCGTAACAAACACGGGTAGCGGGGCTACAGACGTTGACTCTGTAACCATAAACGATCAGCTACCTGGCGAGACCACCCTCTTCACTGGAGATCTAGACGGCAACGGTTCACCCTTTGTCTTCACAGACGGAAGCGGAGCAAACAGCAGCGGACTGACTTTCGATTTTGCCACGCTGGGTAGCACAACAGATGGCGTTACCTTTCTCAATTCGGCCAACACGGCTTTTACCCCCACCAGCGGATTCGACTCAAACGTCGCGCGAATTCTTATCGAAATGCAGGGGGCAATGGCAGGAGCAACCGGAGGCGGTACGCCAAGCTTCACCATCGAGTTTGAGGTGCAAGTAGAATAAATAAAGGTAGACCCTCATGAAGTTCAAGTTCGCGAGAAATTTTGTTTATACGTTTCTAAGCTTAGCCCTGCTGACGCAGGGCGTTGCCTGGGCCAATGAGGGAATGTGGCGGCCCGATCAACTCCCAGAGTTACGCAAAGAACTGCGGGCACTTGGCTTAAAAATAAATCCACGCAAGCTTACGCAGCTCGACGAGTTCCCGATGAACGCGGTCATTTCTCTGGGCGGCTGCACCGCCTCGTTTGTCTCGCCGCAGGGACTGGTGGTTAC
>CAZFIA010000047.1:4282-17664 GCA_964519335.1 uncultured Pseudomonadales bacterium | reverse complement strand
CTCGATTCAATACAACTCCAAAGAAGACGCAAACCTGCTCGAGACCGGCTTCCTCTTTCTCTGGGCGGCTGCACCGCCTCGTTTGTCTCGCCGCAGGGACTGGTGGTTACCAATCACCACTGCGCCTACGGCTCGATTCAATACAACTCCAAAGAAGACGCAAACCTGCTCGAGACCGGCTTCCTCGCCAAGACGCAGGCCGAAGAACTGCAAGCTGCACCTGGCTCGCGAGTCTACGTAACCGTGGCCTATGACGAAGTTACTGACGCAATCGTGGGCAACCTAAAAACTGACCTCACTCCTCGGGCCCGCTATCAGGAAATTGAGAACCGAGAAAAGGCGGTCATCGCCGCTTGTGAGGCTGATCCAGGTCACCGCTGTCGAGTTGCATCGTTTCACGGTGGGCTCGAGTACTTTCGAATCAAGCTCCTTGAGATCAAAGATGTCCGCCTGGTGTACGCGCCGTCAGAATCGATCGGCAAGTTTGGTGGCGACGTTGATAACTGGCAATGGCCTCGACACACGGGTGACTTCGCATTTTATCGCGCCTATGTGGCGCCCAACGGCGCATCAAGCGAATACGCAGAAGAGAACGTCCCTTTTCAGCCAAGTAGTCACCTGAAGATTGCCTCCGATAACCTCAAGGAAAACGATTTTGTGATGGTAGCCGGCTATCCCGGTCGCACCAGCCGCTATCGCCGGTTGGCAGAGGTTGAGAATCAGTTCGAGTTTCTTTACCCAAGGTGGTTAACCACATTGGACACCTGGCTTGGCGTCATAGATGCAAGCACCGCTGACAATGAAGACGCCGCCATAAAGTATGCGCCACTGGTTGCCGGATTAAACAACTTCCAAAAAAACTCTCAGGGTCAAATTGAAGGCGCCCAGAAGGTTGATCTGGTGGGGCGCCGGAGTCAGCGAGAACAGGCCTTGAACGCATGGGTCGCAGAAGACCCCAAGCGCAAGGCAACATACGGTGCTGCCATAACAGATCTCGATGCGTTGGTAGACGAAGTCAACAGCACCGCAGAACGTGACTTCTATTTGGGTTTGATGGGCCGTTCAGCCATGCTCTCGACCGCACGCACTCTGTACCGCTATGCCAAAGAACGCGAAAAGCCCGATGCCGAGCGCGAGCCAGGTTATCAAGAGCGCGATCACCCCTTTATCAAACAGCGCCTCGAAGCGCTGGATAGACGCTTTGATGCAAGTGTTGATCAGTCGATTTGGCTCGCGTTTCTAAAGAATTATGTCGAGCACGTGCCTGAGAACCAACGAGTCACGGCACTTGATAACCAACTGGGTTTAACCAACACCTGGAACGAAACCGCAACCGCGGAGGTCACCAGCGAGTTCTACGCCAAAACCAACCTCGGCGATCAAGAACAACGCCTGCGTTTGTTAGACACCGACGTTGCAACACTAGACAAATCCGAGGATCCCTTCATGCAGCTCGCGAGGGCAATGTTCGACTCTGACATCGCCCGCGAAGAAGACAGGAAGCGCATCGCCGGACGGGTGCAGCTGCTTAGGCCAAGGTATATGGAGGCCATCATCGCTTTTCAGGAAGCGAATGGTGCGCTCACCTACCCCGACGCCAATTCAACACTGCGGGTAACCTACGGCACCGTGAAGGCCGTTGAAGTACGTGACGGGCTGGTCTATCAACCTTTCACTACCCTGCGCGGGATTGCCGCCAAGTACACGGGTGAAGAACCGTTTGATTCACCGCAGGTCCAACTCGATAAGATTGAGGCTAAAGAGTTTGGAGGGTTCGATGTCGAGAATCTCAACTCGGTCCCCGTGAACTTCCTGAGCACATTGGACACCACCGGCGGCAATTCAGGATCACCTACCCTCAACGGCAAAGGCGAACTGGTTGGGCTGCTATTTGATGGCACCTACGAGAGCATCAACTCTGATTGGGACTTCGACGAGGCAACCACGCGAAGCATCCACGTCGATGCGCGCTATATGCTGTGGGTAATGCAAGAAGTGGATGGTGCAGAAAATTTGCTGCGCGAACTGGGCGTGAAGTGAGTTAAACCCACGATCCGTTCAGTTAGGTTTGTCAGTTTACAAACCGCTTTCAACTATTTCCATCAGACCCATGGTCCAGTGTGATAGTTATATTTTTGTGGGAGTTTGTAGTCTAAATACCGTTTAGCTAGTTTGCCGGGGGAAAGTCATGCGCAACGCAATGGTCAGGTTTCTCGTTCCGATTCTGCTGCTTTTACCCATCTCGGCGGCCGCTGGTGTTATCCAATACGATGCTGTGACCGTTAGGTATACGGCCTCGACGTCTGTAACCAATGCCACTACGGGTGTCAGTGATACCAACAACGCTAGCATTGCATTAACCCCTAGCCCACCAAACGCCTCGGTGAGCTCTGCGCTCGGTCCGGGTTCCTCATCCGTAGATATAGCTTTTAATCTGGATCAGGCAGCCAATACATTTTCGTATGATACTTCCATTGGTGTGACTTCTGATCTTACTCAGAACATTCTTGGCTTGGCGACCACATCGATAAGAGTGTTCATCGACTTTACGCTCGAATCCTCTGATTCAGATTTTCTGGAACTCATGATTTCGGTAGACAGCCTAATGTCGGGGCTAGACGAGATGGGCCTGGCGAACTTCAACAGCTCTCTCTTGACGCCCGTCGTTGATGGGCAGTTCAACCGCCCTATCGCAAACGCGACCACCGACAGCACCCTGGTATTGCAAACCGGGCAATCGCATACACTTCTAATCGAGTTTGACTTTTTTGGCGGCGGCGTCAATGGTGCCGCGAGATTCGTTGATGGTCGTTCTGCGTTGACAACAAGCCTCTCCGTACTCGGGCCTGCACCACTGGCCGCTCCAGAGCCACCTCTGCTCGGCGCGTTCGGCATTGCGTTCATGTTGTTATTGCGCCGGCGTTTTGCGGGTCAAGCGACTGAGTCAAGCAGCTAGCAAGGTCGGTCAATCACTGTCCAAGCTGCATTGGCAGTTTGCGTCGGCCCCAAAGAAAGAAAGGTGCAATTCGCTCACCGCGATTGACTAAGGTTAACTGCGGCAGACGCGAGATCAGGGCTTGCACTGCAATTCGGGCCTCCAATCGTGCCATCGGTGCGCCCAGACAAAAGTGCACGCCTAGTCCAAACGCCATGTGTCGCTTTGTCGGTCGATCGAAGTTGAACTTGTCTGGCTGATCGAACACTGACGCGTCACGGTTGGCGGCAGCGTAATTCATAAATACTTTACTGCCTGCCGGAATCGTTTGATCGTGAAGTGTTACATCGACCGTGGTATTCCGATACAAACCGAGTACGGGCGGATCAAAGCGCAAACTCTCCTCAATGGCCGCATCAATCTTGTGGGGCTCCTTACACAGCTGCGCCCATAAATCGGGTTGTTCAGACAGGCGCCATACCAAATTGGTCATCAGAGACGTGGTTGTCTCGTTGCCGCCAACGAGCAACTGGTTTAGAACAGACTGAGCATTGGGTTCGGAAAGCAACTCGCCACTGGCAAGCCGCGCACCAGCGATCAGGCTTAGCAAGTCTTCGGGAACCGCATAGCCTTTCGTGATCCGTTCACGGCGCCCTCGCAGATGGTTAAGCATGTAAGCAAAAAATTCAGCCTGAGGCTCAGCGAATTGAGCCGGATCTTCGGCACCCATGGCGGCGACCTGAATATCTGACCAATACTTGAACCGATCAAGGTCCTCAGTAGGCACACCAAGCAAGTCGGCGATGATCAACACCGGCAGCGGGAAAGCGAAATCATCGTGAAAATCGAATTCTTCAGGACCGGCGAGAATTGTGTCGAGTAGCGCGTTTGTTGTGGCCAGAATTTGCGGCTCTAACGCGGCCATGGCTTTGGGCGTGAATGCTTTCTGCACAATCCCGCGAACCTCGGTGTGCTGAGGAGGGTCGCACAGCATGCCAATAGGATCAGAAAACCGCGGGCCCTGCCCATATTCACTTGAGAATGTCTTGATATCGCGTAGCGCATTCTCGACATCGGCATAGCGCGACAAGGTATAGAAGGCAGGTTCGAATTCGTCACAGCGGTGAACCGGACACTGTTGCAGCAACCACCGTTGACCCGGCCCGGGGTCGTTGAGGGTCTCCGCGCTGAACGGGCTCCAATTACTCATGTGATTCAATCCATCGCTCTAAATTAGGTGCGTCGTACAAAGCGTTCAGCCGTCCGCAGAGGTAGGGCCTGCAAACAAAGTAACAGCATTTTCCAACCGAGAGAACGGCTTTTCCCAGGGTCTCTAAACGCGCGGCCAACGCGCCTGAATAGGTGCTACCTGATCAGTTTGAACCGAACAGCACTGCCCTGCCTCAAAGTACTATCGAAGGAGCACAATTCTAATGAACGCAATGCTGAATCAAAAGGAAACCAAACTCTACAGCGAGGTCGGGATTGCCCAGAGCAAGACCTTCAAAACTGCCTATAGCCGCTCGGGTTTAACGCAAACGTTGGCCGGCCTCGTTGGTCTAGGCGTCGTAACCCACGTTCTTATTGGCGCGACAATCTGGGCGGTAGGCAGCCTGCTCTGGAGTTTTCTGACCTGGGAACACAGGGCACTGGATCTGCCGAATCACATCACCAGAATCTTGTTGTTAACCGGTGTGCTGTCGGGCGTGTACCTGCGCTGCACGATGCCCAAACGGTTGAGTCGCAAACGTCAGTCCACCTGATTATGGACAAGCACTAGTTACACATCCGGCGACGTGGGAAAACCCTGAATAAAGGCTATGATGGCTATTGTTTATCAGGCGCGGAGCGAACCACACCATGGATGTAGTGACCTACGAATCTTCAGAGCGCATTGCCACCATCACGATCAACCGAGCTGAGCGGCTAAACGCACTTTCCGAATCTGTCATACAGGGTCTTAACGAAGCCTGGGTTCGTTATAGAGACTCAGACGATCGCTGCGCAATTATTCATGCCGCCGGCGATCGAGCCTGGTCCGTGGGCGCCGACATCAAAGACCCGCCCAAAGAGATGTGGCAAGGCGTGCCAAGCGTTGGCGTTGAACTCAACAAGCCCATCGTTGCTGCGGTGCACGGGTGGTGTATCGGCGGCGCTTACTGCATCGTGCAAATGTGTGATCTGGTAGTTGCCGCTGACAATACAGTATTCAAATACCCGGAGGCTCAGTTAGGATTCACCGGCGGACTAATCGCGAGCACCGTCGCGCGCATGGGTCACAAGGTGGCGATGCAATTCATGCTGCTCGGCGAAGATCTGGATGCGCAGCGCGCTTATGAGGTGGGTATGGTGAACCGGGTGGTGCCTTTAGGTACCGAACTTGCGAGCGCACGCGAATACGCCCGAATACTTGCCAACTCAGCGCCACTGGTGGTCGAAACAATTAAGAAGTTCTCGCTTGCGACTATGCCGCGCTCGCCTGCAGAAGCGGGGGCTATTTCGCGTTCTCGATTATTGGAGGTGCGTGACTCAGCAGATGGCGCTGAAGGTCGACGTGCGTTCGGGGAAAAGCGGGAGCCTGAGTTCACAGGCAGCTAGCGGGGATGAGATGGCGTCCCCTAGGGGAGTCGAACCCCTGTTGCCAGGATGAAAACCTGGAGTCCTAGGCCTCTAGACGAAGGGGACGAACAAGAGCGCGAGATTCTAGGGAGGCCCTGAGGGTGAGTCAAGCGACTGTTCGAGGTTCTGAGACAGGGTTTTTACGCCAATAAAAGAAGGCTCAGGAAGTGAGTTTCCGCCCCACCCAATCCCGTGCAAAGTGCTCTGCAGTACGGCCGCTACGCACCCCCCGGGCGAGCGCCCAGCGCAGGGCTTCTGCCCTGGCCTCATCGCTCCAAGAGGCATAACCAGAGGCATCTCCCCCGCCCTTGGAATGCCGTGCCGCAATCTGCCCCACCCAGTACTGGGCCACCTCTAAGTAAGCATCCTGACTAAATGGATAGAAGCTCAGCCACAGCCCAAATCGATCCGACAGCGAGATCTTCTCCTCCACCGCCTCCCCCGGATGCAGCTCATCCCCCACCATCTGGGCTTGCTGGTTATCGGTCATGGATTCCGGCAACAGGTGGCGACGATTGGACGTGGCATAGATCACCACGTTTTCAACGTTGCGAAATATCGAACCATCGAGCGCGCTCTTGATCGCTTTGTAGCTAGCATCCGTCGGCTCAAAAGACAGGTCATCGCAGAACAAGACAAATCGATACGGCTGATCGACCAGAAACCGCAACAGCTCGGGCAGATCGCTGAGCTGTTGCTTGTCGATCTCAACCAGTCGCAACCCCTCAGCGGCATGCTCATTTAGCAGCGCGTGAACCAGCGACGACTTGCCGGTACCCCTGGCCCCCCAAAGCAGGGCATTGTTAGCGGGCAACCTGGCAACAAACTGCGCCGTGTTTTGCGCAAGGCTCTGTTTTTGCCGGTCTATTCCCAGTAAATCATCGAGCCTGATATCGCCGATTTGTCCGCTACTACGGAAGCCACCGCCAAGAGGACCGGGCCGCCAGATCGCGGCATGAGCCTTAGACCAATCCACGCCATCGACCTGCGGCAACCAATGCAGCAGCCGGCGGATAAGATCCACGAGCAGCGCTCGTAAATTAAAAGAAGAAGACGTTGGCTCACTCATTGTGACGACTATGGCACGCGGGGCGGGTAATTACCCTAGCCGCGCAGCGGCACCACGTTTTCGGTGCTGCGGGTGTAAATGCGTCGCTCTCGCCCTTCGCCATCGAGCCCGAGCGATCCGGTTTCAAAGCGTCGCAGATCAAGCAGATAGGGATTCTTGGCGCCTAGCTCGAGTTCACCGCGGCTAGGATAGAGGTGCAAGCTGTGGCCGAGTAACCGCCAGCGGCCAGAGCATTGCTGGTCGCCTTCGCGCAGCAGAAAGCTGCCGGAGGACAGTTCTCCCGAAAGACTGAGTACGCTGTCGCCCGACTCCCACTGCCAGCTACCGGGCAGGCCGAGCTGACGCAGCCAGCGTTTGCGTTGGCCCACAGAGCGGCGCCAGAGCACAAACCCAAACCAAGCAAAAACAAGTAATAGAGGAAGGAGCTGATTCACGGCTCTATGCTCTTAAAACTCTTGGGGTGGCGCAAGCCCGGTTTACATTTTCATGTATTAGTCGGCACAGGAAGCAGACCACAGGCGCGCAGCTGCCACTGCCAGGCTTGTGTGTGGCCGCTGATGGCAGCTTTCCAGCGGCCAAACTCCTCATCGGGTTGTTCCCCCAGCACCTGAGCGTGCCAACGTTCAACCCGCCGCCCTTGTGACGTATGTCGAACGCCTTCGAGGGTTGCTCTCAACAGCTGCGACACCTGCGCTAGCCAGCCTCGATCAGGTTGCGCTTGTAGGGCCAGTTGCGGTTGATAGCCTTGCGCATAATAGGTGTCGAAGATGTTGCGCCTGATGTGACCAGCTTCAGTGGGTGCGCCGGTTCGACAGCCAGGATTCTCATCTCGAGCGCGAAGCAGCATTTGAGTAGCCGCCTCTAATACTCTGCTTTGTTGTCGCCACCTGCGCCGTTGTTCGCCAAGCGCTCGGCTAAAGCGCAGCACCGATAGTTGTTCTTCAAAGTTATCAAGTTCTGTTGCAGCAATGCTCTGTGCAGTGTTGCTTTTTTGAGAGAACACAGGAAGCAGATTGGCGAGTGCTCTGGAAAGACTTCCCGTCTCAACACTGTCGGAAGACTCGGCGACCGCCGGTGTAGCAAAGTCGTGCCACTCTTCACCTGCGAACAGTGCATTGAATGCAGAAATCGGCAGCTCGGCCCCGCGCTCAGTTTCGATCTGTCGCAAGGCTTCCCCCGCTGTCTCACACGCCTTGAGACCCGCAAACAACTCCAGATCATAAAGAAATCGCTGGCTGGGTGTATGTACTCGTCCTAGCCCGCTATTGCGCGCACCGACCAGAGGACCCAACTCGCAGCGATGCACCTCCAGCAGATTCAAAACACTCAGTTTGCTGTCTGCTCGCGAGATGAACAGTGCATCGCCCTGTGGAAACAACTCAAGCGGCGGTTCATTGGAGAACTTATCGAGGTAACCATCGGCCGTTTGATTAAGCGCTGATGCAAGACGTGTAAGGTAAAGCTCGCCCGGATCATCTGTTGAGCTGCATCCGCAGATACCCGCAATCGTCAGCACAACGGCAAAAATAGCCGTTACAGAAGGACGGCTCAAAACCCCCGGTTTCAATTTAGCTCAAAGGAGCGCGCCGATACGAGCTCAGCATCCAGAAACTGCGCTGCCCAGGTTTCGATCTCTTGCAGCGTTTGTTGGGCACTCACCGCTCTAGATGCGGTGGCCACAAAACTCCATTGAGCACGCGTGTGGCTATTCTGAAAATCGGATTCACAAACAGCCACACCCACCCCTTTCCCAAAGCGCTGACGCAATCCGCCAACGCGAGCGCGCTTCTCCTTAAGCGAATTACAGCCGTGCAGGTGAAATTCCAGCACCATAAGGATCACCGGCACCGGGGGTATATCTGTAGACCAGGTCATATGTGCTTGTGCGGGTGTTTAGAGAGGGAAGAATCGCCGAAGTTTGCCATAGGGATGGGTATAAGCGAACATCTTGGATTAAGGGGAGAACATCATGAAATTCAGCTTTTGGCCCAATCCGAGCCAGTCGTACGCCGACGTTTTGGCCCTCGCGCAACACGTGGAACAAACCGGCTGGGACGGCCTATGGTACGCCGATCACTTCATGCCAAACGCTGAGGATACATCCGCCCCCTGGCCTGAGGCCTGGATCACCCTATCTGCCCTTGCGGCCAACGTACCCCGGCTAAAAATGGGCACGCTGGTTAGCGGCAACACCTACCGCCACCCGGCGGTACTCGCCAAGATGGCCGCCACCCTCGATCACATAAGTGGCGGCCGCGCCGTGCTCGGCCTCGGCTCAGGTTGGCAAGAAAATGAACACACCCAGTATGGCCTGCCCTTCTATACCGTCGCCGAGCGACTGGCCCGGCTCGACGAGGCCTGCCACGTTATCCATAAGCTGTTTAAAGAAACCAGGGCAAACTTCGACGGCCGTTTCTACCAGCTTAAAGAGGCAACCCTTGAACCCAAACCCATCCAGGAGCCCTTGCCGCTATTGATCGGTGGCGGCGGCGAGAAGGTCACCTTGCGAATCACCGCCGAGCACGCCAATAGCTGGAACGTGTGGGGAACGGTGGACACCCTCGAACACAAGATGAAAATACTTGACCAGCACTGTGCTGACCTAAAGCGCAATCCGGCAGATATCCATCGCACCGCCGTTGCGCTTTTGTTTATGAGCGACGATACCGCTTTTGTTGAAAAGATGAAGGCAACGCCCATGGAGATGCAAACCATCATCGGCACGGTCGATGAGGTGGCGGATATCATCAAAGACTACGAGCGCATCGGTGTGAACGAACTAATCGTTCCAGACTTCACGCTAGGTGCGATGCCAGACAAGCTTAAAACGCTCGACACCTTCATCACTCGGGTAGCCGGCCGCTAGCCTGTTCCCAAACCCGCTTTACTATCGGACTATTGAATGACTGAAAAAACCAAACCCGCTGAGGCCCCTATAGTTCCGGCTGCAACAGTGCTTTTACTGCGCGACCGCCCCGACGGCCTCGAAGTATTCATGGTGGTTCGCCATCACCAGATCGATTTTGCATCGGGCGCCCTGGTATTTCCCGGCGGCAAGGCCGACCCGCAAGACTTCGAACCTGCTCTGCGTAAGCTCGCCGACGACGGTAATAGCGACGACAAACTGTTTGCAGCGGAAGTTTCTGCATTGCGCGAAACTTTTGAGGAATGCGGCATTTTACTCGCCCGAGACCTTGAAACCGACAAGACCATAGATGGCGTAAAACTGGCAGCACTTCAGAAATACCGCAAACCAATCGTCGATCACGAGATGAGTTTTGCAGAACTGCTGGAGCAAGAAGGGTTGCGTTTGCAGTGCGGTACCCTGGGTCACTTCGCGCACTGGATCACACCTGCCATGATGCCCAAGCGATTTGATACCCATTTTTACGCGGCATCTGCACCGGAAGATCATCTGGCGCTGCACGATGGCCACGAGTCAGTGGATTCGGTTTGGATAAAGCCGGCAACCGCGCTTGCCGAGGCCGCAGAAGGCAAGCGCACAATTATCTTTCCCACCCTGCGCAACATAGAAAAACTTGCGCGTTTTGAAACCGTAGCCGCTGTTCTGGATGCCTGCAAAGCCGAAAAACCCGTACCGGTATTGCCCTGGACAGAACAACGTGGCGACGACACCTATCTGTGCATTCCGCCGGAAGCAGGATATGACGTAAACGAAGAACTTATGCCCAAAAGAGAAAAAAAATCATGACAACCACCGATGTGCTTTATGAGGTGTCGGATCACATTGCCACCCTCACCATTAACCGGCCGGAACAACGCAACACTATTTCGCAGGCGATGCTTAATGGCTTAAGTGAGCATCTGCTTACCGCTGATGCCGACGAAGACGTGCGGGCGATCGTCATCACTGGCGCCGGCAAGTTCTTCTGCGCAGGTCTCGACCTAACGGGCGGCGATATCGGACCCGGCTCTGAAAAGAAGAAGAAACCAAGAGTTCACCCGACACTTGATTTGCGCAACACGCCACCCACCGTTCTGCACAACGTAAACACCCCTACTATCGCCGCCCTTAACGGCTCTGCTGCGGGCTACGGTATGGACCTGGCGCTGGGCTGCGATATTCGCATCATGGCCGACAACGCAAAGCTTGCCGCCGCCTTCACGGCGCGGGGCATAGTCCCCGAATCTGGCGGCACCTGGTTATTGCCACGCATGATCGGCTGGGCAAAAGCCTCCGAGATCATATTTACCGGCAAAACTCTCAGCGCTGCCGAGTGTACTGACTACGGCCTGGTCAATTCTGTGGTTGGGCATAACGAGGTGGCTGATGCAGCTCGCACCATGGCGCAGCAAGTGGCCAAGAACGCCCCTATGGCCGTGCAGGCCTCAAAGCGCATGATGCGTATGGGCATGGACGAGAACTTCGACGACCACGTCCACCATGTTTACCTGCAGCTCTTGCCGCTGTTCCAAAGTGAAGACTTTCAGGAAGGCATGAAATCGTTTTTGGAAAAGCGCGATCCAGAATTCAAGGGCAGATAGTCTGCCTCTCCGAGTTGAACGAGTTAGATAGCCTAGCTTGCGTCTGCGATGGCCAACTGGTCCTTGAGCTCGCGACGCAAGAACTTGCCGCTGGCGTTACGCGGCAGGGACTCACCTAGTATCCACATATAGCGCGGAATCTTGTGCTTGGCGATCACCTCGCCCAGATGCGAGCGAAGTTCCTCAACAGTTGCACTCGCGCCGTCTCCAAACACCAGTGCCACACCCACTTCTTCGCCGAGACGATCATCAGGAACTCCAAACACACTGCACTCAGACACTGCAGCATGTTTATAGAGCGCGTTTTCTACTTCAGCGCAGTAGACGTTCTCGCCACCGCGCAGCACCATGTCTTTCACGCGGTCTACGATGAAGATACAGCCATCCTCATCAATACGCGCAACGTCACCGGTGTGTAACCAACGATCAGTAATCGATTCGGTGGTGGCCTCTTCGCGATTCAGATAGCCCTTGATTACCGACGCTCCACGCACCCACAGTTCGCCGTGTTCACCCTGAGCCACAGCGTTACCCTCTTCATCAACGCACTTAGCCTCGAAGGTTGGCATGGCGGGCCCGGCACTGTTGGGCTTATCCACAAAAAAGTCTGAGGCAAACGACGTGATAATTCCGCAGGTTTCCGTCATGCCGTAGCCCGTACTCGGGCGCGCACCCTTGCCGAGTTTGTCGACTTTTTCGACCAGGTCGGGCGAAAATTGGGCGCCGCCACCGCTGATACCCACTAACGAACTGAGATCGCGTTTTTCGAAGTCAGGGTGCATCAAAATTTCGCGTGCCATTACCGGCACGCCGCCAACAGAGGTCAAACGCTCGCGCTCGATGAGCTCAAGAGCTTCACCCGCATCCCAGCGGTAGGTGTGCACCATCTTGCCGCCGGCGGCAGTAATAGAATAAGCCCCGCAATTGTTTGCCGTGACATGAAACAACGGTGTTGTGACTATCGCCCCGGGTACCGGCGCATCTTCCGGATTGGGCGGTGCCACACCATTTGCACGAGCAATGGCGTGTGCAGACACCATTCCACCAAACATCAAATTCATTAGGTTCGTTACACAACCACGATGGGTTAGTTGCGCGCCCTTCGGGCGACCGGTGGTTCCAGATGTGTAGAAAATGCAGGCGTCATCGTCGGGCGCTATGTTCACCTGTGGCAGTTCACCGCCCTGCGCAAGCAGCTCATCAAAGGCGACAACCCCTGCAGGCAGCGCGTCAGTGCAACGCACAGCCACCACTTGCAGTTCGGGAAAATCTTCGCGCATCGGCAAGAAGCGTTCGAGTCGTTCATGATCGCAAATCAAAACAGAGGGCTTCGAGTCTTCGAGCGCATAACGCACTTCTTCGCCGACCCACCAGGCATTCATGCCAACGGCCGCCGCCCCTATGGAAAGCACGGCCCAGTAACACTGAATCCACTCTGGATAGTTGCGCATGGCAATCGCCACACGATCACCGGGCTCTACTCCCTGGGCTTGCAGCCAGCAGGCGATGGATGCAACTCGCTCATGGGCCTGGGCATAGGTGAGGCGTTCGTCGTTGTAGATCAGGTAGTCGCGCTCGGCGAATTGCGCAGAAGAGAGCCAGACATCCCGCACATTGGCCGGTGCGGCCTTGAAGCAACGTGTGGGCGCGCCTAGTACATCCTCGGTAACGACTTCAAAAGGCCCCCCAGGACCCGTCATTTCGCCCCACACGGCTCTCAGCTCGCGATATAAATCTGCGCTCAAGTTCCCCTCCCTAACACGCTGATTATTTTAGCTTTTAGTATGCCCAGCAGCGCCCATTAGGGCAATCTGATTTACTGTCAGCCGGTTTGGTTTCGACTCTGTGATCGGGTCCAAAACTCAAGACCTCGCGTTTCCAGGCAGGCTTCTTCGCGTCCACACAAGCGGTCCGCCACCAGCGAGTCTGGGCACCAGACAGCCCCTGTTCTTCGCGCTTAATAAAGCATCCCTTTGACGTTTTAACTTCTTCACCCTCGTCGGTAAGACGCCGAAATGTCTCAGCGGGCAAACCTAAGCGGGCAACCTGGGCACGCGACAGGGCTCGTTGCGCGTCTTGTCGCTCACGGCGTTTAGCAATGGCTGCCCGGGTAGAACCCTTAAACACCAACCCTTCCGCGGCGTCGGGTGAATCCAATACCAGAGCATCCCAATCGCTCGGTCGCTGCAAATCAAGAACCCGCGGCTGGCTAGCTTCCACGGGGACTGGCGCTTCAAAGGGGACTGGTGCTTC
>CAZFIA010000047.1:0-4182 GCA_964519335.1 uncultured Pseudomonadales bacterium | reverse complement strand
GCTTCGACGGGAACCAAGGATTCAACAGCAGCGGTTTCGACGGCGCTGTCGGCGGGTTCATCAAACACTTGAGCATCAACAGGTGCCTCAGCAGGTGGCGTTAACACCACCTCTAAACTACGCAAGGTCTCAACCACCGCCGCCGGTGCATCCAAATCGCGAGTCAGGTACCCAATTAAGAAAAGCGCGTGCACTGCAAGCGAAGCAACCAGGGCCCAGCGCAAGGCGCGGGCCGATCTAGAGGTATAGCCACTATTGAAGGCAAAGTTGGAGAAGAGTGGTGCGCTCTCCTCCGTCACCGCACTACCCGCCGAAGTCGTCCAGCAGGATGTTCTCGGGCTCGACACCCAGGTCATCGAGCATGGTAAGCACTGCTGCAATCATGGGCGGCGGACCGCAGAGGTAATACTCACAATCTTCAGGATTCGGGTGTTCCTTCAGATAATTCTCAAGCACAACGTTGTGAATAAAACCGGTCTCGCCGGTCCAGTCATCCTCAGGCAGAGGATCCGAGAGTGCCACGTGCCATTCGAAATTGTCATAGGCCTCAGCCAGATCATCAAATTCTTCGCTGTAGAACATCTCGGTGAGCGATCGAGCGCCATACCAATAGCTCATCTTCAAGTCAGCGTTCTTCTTGCGCTTAAGCTCATCAAATATCTGCGAGCGCAGCGGCGCCATACCTGCGCCACCCCCAATCCAAATCTTCTCGGCGGGTGTTTCTTTGGTAAAGAAATCGCCGTAGGGACCAAACACGGTGAGCTTGTCGCCGGGCTTTAGATTAAAACAGTAACTCGACATGGCGCCGGGCGGGAAGTCGGTGCCGGGCGGAGGCGAGGCAATACGAATATTAAACTTTAGAATGCCCTTCTCTTCAGGGTAGTTCGCCATCGAGTAAGCACGGATGGTCACTTCATCAACCTTGGCTTTATGATCCCAAACACCAAAGCGATCCCAGTCGCCGTGGTATTCCTTCTCCACATCAAACTCGCGGTAGTCGAGTTCATAGGGAGGAATCTCGAGCTGAACAAATCCGCCCGCCTTAAACGCAACCTCTTCGCCTTCGGGTAACTTAAGCGTTAGCTCTTTGATGAAGGTGGCCACGTTGTTGTTAGAGATAACTTCACATTCCCAGCGCTTCACGCCAAAGGCGTCTTCGGGAATTTCTATCTTCATGTCTTGCTTTACGGCCACCTGGCAAGACAAGCGCCAGTTCTCGCGTATTTCGCCGCGTGTAAAGTGACCTTCTTCGGTAGACAAGATAGACCCGCCACCGTCGTTCACCTGACAGCGACATTGGGCGCAGGTGCCGCCACCACCACAGGCGCTGGACAGGAACACGCCCTTGTCGGCAAGCGTGTTCAATAACTTACCGCCCGCCTGTACAACCACTCGCTTCTCCGGGTCGCCGTTAATCTCAATAGTAACGTCACCGGTGCTCACCAGCCGCGAGCGCGCAAACAAGATCACCATCACCAACACGAGTACAGTGAGCGTAAACATCACAATACCCAGAGCAACTGTGGTTCCAAACATCAGGCGTCTCCTCCGCTTAGCTTCTATAACTAAATATCATTTACTAAATATCAATGCCGCCAAACGACATGAAGCAAAGTGATAACAGGCCAACACAGATAAAGGTAACGCCAAGACCACGCAGCCCCTCCGGTACATCGCTGTACTTGAGTTTCTCACGCACACCGGCGAGCGCGGTGATTGCTAACGCCCAACCGACACCGGCACCCAACCCAAAGACCACACTTTCGCCAAAGCCGTAGTCGCGCTCTTCCATAAACAGAGAGCCCGCAAGGATCGCGCAGTTCACCGTAATCAGCGGCAAGAACACACCCAACGCGTTGTAGAGCGCTGGCACAAAGCGATCCAGAAACATCTCAAGAATCTGCACCATCGCAGCGATCACGCCAATGTAGGCCAAAAACGTCAAGAAGCTCAGATCAACCGTCGCAAAATCAGCGCTTACCCAGGACAGAGCGCCTTCCTTAAGGAAGTAGGTGTAGATCAGATTATTGGCAGGCACCGTAATGCCCAGCACTACAATAACCGCAACACCCAGGCCGATGGCCGTGGAGATCTTCTTGGAGATGGCAATGAAGGTACACATGCCAAGAAAGAACGTGAGTGCCATGTTCTCGATGAAGATGGCACGGACAAACAGCCCGAGGTATGCCTCCATTACAGAGCCTCCCGATACTGTGTGTTTGGCGCAATCTGATACTCAGGCGCCTCGACCTGATCTGTCTTCCAGGATCGCAATGCCCAGATCAACAGGCCGATAATAAAGAAGGCGCTGGGTGACAGCAGCATCATGCCATTCGGCCGGTACCAGCCGCCGTTAGAGACCAGTGGCAAGATTTCATAACCAAGCAACGTGCCAGACCCTAGCGGCTCGCGAATCAAGGCCACGAGAATCAGTATCAGGCTGTAACCCACGGCATTACCAAAGCCATCAATGGCCGACAGCAGCGGCGGGTTTTGCATGGCAAAGGCCTCAGCCCGCCCCATAACAATGCAGTTGGTGATAATAAGGCCAACAAACACAGACAGGCTCTTGGAGATGTCGTACGCCACCGCCTGCAACACCTGATCGACCAGAATCACCAGACTCGCAATGATGGTCATCTGCACAATGATGCGAATGTTGGTGGGAATTGCGTTGCGAACCACCGATACCAAAAAGTTGGAGGCAGTAGTTACAAATATCACCGCGAGGCACATCACCAGGGTGGTGGACATCTGCACCGTAACCGCAAGTGCGGAGCAAATGCCAAGCACCTGCAATGCGATCGGATTGTTGTTGAATATCGGGTCGACTAAGACTTCTTTAGCACTCGCCATCAGACCGCTCCTGCCTTTAGTTTCGAAAGATACGGACCAAAGCCGCCGTCTCCCATCCAATACCGAATCATGTTTTCTACACCTTTGGTGGTGAAGGTTGCACCCGACAAGGCATCCACCTCGTGGCGCGCGCGATCCGAACCTTCTGGCGCTCGCGATTTCACAAGGCTTATCGCCGGCGACCCGCTGCCATCAAACAGCATGACCCCCGGCCAGGCGGCTTTCCATTTAGGGTTGTCTACTTCACCGCCTAACCCGGGCGTTTCTTTGTGCGAATAAAAGCCCAGTCCGGCAATCGTCTGGATATCGCCCTCAAGAGCAAGATAGCCAAACAGCGTACCCCACAGACCATAGCCCCTTACCGGCATCACCAACCGATCGATACTGCCATCGGGGTTACGCTTGATATACACCACCGACTGATTCTCGCGACGTTTGAGCGTCGCTACGTCTTCATCCGGCGTAAGGGCCACAGACATGGCAGGCTGTTTGGCGGCACGGATGGGATCGAAGGCGACGGCATCGACACCTTCTACATATTCGCCGGTATCAAGATTGATCACCCGCGCCTCAAAGGAACCAAACAGCTCTTCAACACCGCGGCCTTGCGCGTCTGTTACTGCATCAGAGGGCAGTATGCCCGCCGCACGCAACACGTTTTGCTTCTGGTCGAGGGCCTTGTTGGCCTGCTGCGCCGGTCGAAGTGCAACGGCTGACAGCGATACCAAAATCGAGCACACCAGACACACGCCAATGGCAACCAGCAGCGTGTTCTTCAAACTGTCTTTGTCATAGGAATCAGACACGGGCGAGTCTCCGCTTAACGTTACCTTGCTCTACAAAATGGTCGATGAGCGGGGCAAACAGATTGCCGAACAAAATGGCGAGCATCATGCCCTCAGGAAATGCGGGGTTAACGACGCGAATAAGCGCGCACATCACGCCGATGAGAATGCCGTAGTACAGCCGCCCGCGATCAGTCATGGCAGCAGATACAGGGTCGGTTGCCATAAACACCGTGCCAAAGGCAAAGCCACCCAACACAAAGTGCCAGTAGAACGGCATATCGAACATTCTGTTGTCGCTTGAGCCGATAAGGTTGAACAACAGCGTTGTCACCGTCATGCCTACCAGTATGCCCAGCATCACTCGCCAGGAGGCAATGCGGGTGGCCAACAGAATGGCGCCAGCAATCACAATGGCGAGCACAGAGGCTTCACCAAAGGATCCGGGCATGTTGCCAAGAAAGGCCTGCATCCAGCTCACGGAATTCTCGAGTCCGGCAGCCACCTCACCCAAAGGCGTTGCCCGGGTGTAGCCGTCAAC
>CAZFIA010000046.1:21018-25668 GCA_964519335.1 uncultured Pseudomonadales bacterium | reverse complement strand
GCTAGAACGGGATCTCGTCATCAAAATCGTTGTCTGCGGGAATGGGTTCATCGGGAATGGTGTCTTGGTCGTTCTTACTTTTGCTATTGGACTCAGCTGACCCGATTCGCCACGCATTCAGATTGGTGAAATATTTGTCGTTCCACTCGCGGCCTCGAAGATCAAACTCAACGTTGATCTCGTCACCTTCTGAGTAGTCATCGATGAGTGCACACTTGTCTTGCACGAGTTGAAATTTCACCATTTGAGGAAATCGACCGTCTTCGATTTCGATGACGAAGTCGCGGGCAGAGAAAGAGTCAGATTTCTTCTCTGTGTCGAAAATTTTGTGCAGTCGACCTGTTGCCTGGTAGCCCATTGTGGTTCCTCTCTTTTGGATGATTGGAGTTTAGCGGTATGAGGGGTTTGATGTTGGGTTTGGGGGTGTGGTGCCACTGAACTAATGGGGTCAGAGTAAAGTGCCAGAGTAACCATCCTTTTGGGGAGCTGTTAGTTGTGCGCTAGTTCACAATACTGAACCAACCAAGCCGGTATATACAAAACTTCACACCTGGCCCGTGCCAGATGCTCTAAAGTACGGCCGTCTCCATTTAGTAGTAGGAAAGACGATGTCTCAAGATCCCTCTGTAGCTGTACCCCTTAATGCTGATGAAGCCAATCAGCTCGCCGACAAAGCAATCATGAAACACCTGACGATCACTATTGGCGTTATGGTTGCGATTGCATTGGTGATTGGGTTTGTGGCGAATAGTATCGCCTGATCGTAATTCGGGGAGAGTTTACTGATTCGCGGTGGATAGGGAGTAGGCCCTTTTACAGGCTTAATTAGTAAACAGTCCCCGAACTAGGCTCGGGGATTGGAAAATCGCTAGAGGGTCCTCTCGCGTTTTTCGAAGCGAAAATCGCTGGCGGCTCTCGAATCTTGGAAGGTGGTCGCTCATTTCGCTTTGCGAAATGAGTTGGTGGCCAGACGCGGAATCGAACCACGGACACGGGGATTTTCAATCCCCTGCTCTACCAACTGAGCTATCTGGCCATTTCTCCTGAGGGAGTTTTTTGCTGCCTAAAACGCCTGAAATGGCGGTCTCGGAGACAGCGAGCGCGGTATTAAACCGGGCAGGGTGGGTTTCGTCAACCGGGCCCAAAAGGCCTATTCGCCACCTTCTCGGGCGTCTTCCGGCGCATAATGCTCCGCCTCATCCGTCGCCTCATTATCCAAAAACCGCTCTAATTGCTCTGCCAGATATTTCCGGTCTGGGGGGTTGATCATGTTCAGCGCTTTCTCGTTAATCAGCCGGGTTTGCAGTGCGGTCCACTCGGTCCAGGCTTTTTCTGAAACCGTCTCAAACAGCCGTTCGCCTTTCTTGCCGGGCATGGGCGGTTTTTCGAGGCCGGGCAGGTCTTCATCGTATTTGCGGCAGTGTACGGTTCGGGTCATGGAGTTAGCTTAGGTTAAAAAGCGAGCTGTGGCTCGGGCAGGCGGGCGGCGATCAGTTTTACTGCCACCGCCGACAGGCCCAGTTGTTGTTGATTGCCTTCGGGCTGATACCAGAGGGCCGCATCGCCATCACTGGTAAGTGCCGGCATAGCGCTCGTCAGTTCCACGAATACAGGCGTGATGTCTAAATGATAGTGGCTAAAGGTGTGGCGAAACTGTTCACCCTGAGTCACCTCACAATCAATCAATCCGTACTCCGCCAAAAAATCTGCATCTACATAGTCGTCCGGGCGCTCCGGTGGATTCCACAGCCCACCCCAAATGCCTTCTTGTGGGCGTTGCTCTAACAGCACGTCACCATCCTGGCCACGCACCAGGTACATCCGAGCCTGGCGTACCGGTTTTTCTTTTTTTGGTTTGGGGTAGGGAAACTCGGCGACACGATTTGTCGTATGTGCTTTGCAATCGCTTGCCACCGGACAGGCCGCGCAGTTTGGGTTCCGGCGAATGCACAGGGTTGCGCCCAAATCCATGATGGCCTGGGTGTAGTCGGCGGGGCGGTTCTTTGGCGTTCGCTCGTCAGCCAGTGTCCACAGCTCACGTTCTATTGCTGTCTTGCCCGGATAACCTTCAACCGCGCTGTGCCTTGTGAGCACACGCTTTACGTTGCCGTCCAGTATCACCGCGCGAGTGTCGAAGCCTTGCGACACTATGGCGCCTGCTGTTGAGCGGCCGATGCCTGGCAGTGCGTTTAGTGCATCGATGTCAGCGGGCAACTCGCCGCCGTGTATTTCTACGATTTCTTTAGCTGCCTTGTGTAGATTGCGCGCGCGAGCGTAGTAACCCAGGCCTGTCCACAGATGCAACACTTCGTCTTGTGGTGCAGATGCCAGGTCACTAACTGTTGGAAAGCGCTGCATAAAGCGCTGGAAGTAATCAATAACCGTTGCAACCTGGGTTTGTTGCAACATGATCTCTGATACCCACACGCGATAGGGCGCGCGGGGGTGTTGCCAGGGCAGGTCTTTTCTGCCGAACTCGTCGTACCAATTCAGCAACCGGTCGGCAAAGTTTGCCTTAGCGCTTTTGCTCAAGCGACTTTCGTCGTTCTAGTTGTCTTTCTTTTTCTTGCCGCCAAACAAACCCTTAAGCAGGTCGTTGGCCGCGTCCTTGTACTCATCCGGTACTTTGTCGGCGATGGCATCCTGAATCTTGGAGCTTGCCTGGCCGCGCACAACGCCAGCAATAATGCTCTGGGTCGCTGATCGATCGAGGCCGCAGTCCGGTTCTTCCAGTGTGCCCACACAGCGTACCGGAATGGGAATGTTGCGTAGCTCTGAGGGAATATCGAAGCTGTTCAGAGCCGCGTTTTCCAAAAAGGTTAGCTCTGCGCGCATATCCAGTTTGTCGGTTAGGGCGTCTGCGGTGCCTGATGCGTTGATCTTGAGATTATCGAGCGCAAGATCGAAGGTTTGTTGGGAGCCGTTAATCTTCCAGTTACCGGCAAGCTCTGAGTAGTCGAGCTCCTCTGGCCAGGCGGCTACCTTATTAATGGCCTGTTGCAGTTCGGGCAAAACGTTAGCGCCTGCCACACTTGCAAGTGACGCAAGCGTAGACGCGCTTTCTTTAATAACGCTGATGTCGATCTTGCCCGTGCCGCCGTCAAATTTGGCGTTGCCGCTAACCGAGCTGATCAAATCGTTGGTCGTGTTGCCAATCATGGTGAACTCGCCGTTGAACAATAGCGGCGCGGCCCACTTGAGGTTTTGCTCCATCCAGGCCATGACAGCCTGAGTGTCTGCACCACTTACATCGGGGTTTACTTTCCAGCGTGGTGAATGGCGGCTCGCGTTAATGTCGACGTCTACCTTGGCGGTGCCGTCAAAGAAATCAGGCACGTTTACGTTGATGTTCGAGCGCCCGCCGGTGTTCTTTGCGGTAACGCCAATGTTTGCAAGTGTCAGGCCACCCGCATCCATAGAGGGAATGTTGCAGGTGGCATCCCAGTCTTGCGCGCGAAAGGTATCGAGCGGCAGCAGGTCTTCGGATGTTTCTGCGTGGTTGCTGGTGGGCTCACGGCTGAGTTGGGTAACCACGGCGTCGCAAGTACCCACGATGCCGGCGGTTTCGAACTCGATGTTGTTTACGTCCACCGCGTCGTCGTCTTGCCGATAGGTGATGAGCGCGTCCATCTCAAAGGGTGTGGGTTCTGGGGTGCCGACGCCGGTTATGGCCTCTATGTGAAGCGGGCTTGCCTTGTTGAGCGAAAAATCAGTAAGGGTAAGAGTGGTGACCTCGGTAACTGAGTCGAAGCGTTTATCGCTCATGGTCAGGCCGCCTAGCTCCAGGCTTTGAATCTGCAGGTCTGGCTCGGAGGCCAGCAGAGCCGTTGCGTTGGCGTGAACGCTCAAGCGCTCGAGATCGTACTTGGTTTCTTCGTTTTCGAAGCTGAGGTCAGCGGCCTGCAGAACGATGGGGGGCCACAGCCGCCAGGATAGATCACCTTCTATGTTGATCTTTATTCCGGCGTTTTCCTCAATGAGGGCCTCGATCTGATCCTTGTACTGGTTGGGATCTTTGAGGAGCCAGAGAAGGGCCACGCCAGCGATAATAAGCAGGCCGACCAGCCCGGCAATAATCATGATCAAAGTGCGCATCTAGTCGTCCTTGGGATAGGTTTCCCAAGAGTATATCTGGCGCGGGTGAAAGCGGGGATAATCCCGCTAAAGAGAT
This sequence comes from uncultured Pseudomonadales bacterium, assembly GCA_964519335.1. Taxonomy (GTDB): domain Bacteria; phylum Pseudomonadota; class Gammaproteobacteria; order Pseudomonadales; family Azotimanducaceae; genus JALZVT01. Next base: position 21,497 of record CAZFIA010000046.1, on the reverse strand, counting down.
ATCAGGCAGCTATCTTTCTGAATAGGGATTTTACAAGATCGAAACCTGAGCCAAAGAGATCGGAATCGATTTTGCGGCTGCGAGATCTTAGATACTTGCGAAGTGCTCGGTCGGCAGCGTCATGGGTGATGAAAGGGCCTGCGTGGTCGCCTCGGCGGCTGTAAAACCACTGGCCATCGTCTTCCTGATAGATGCGCTCTTTATGCCGTTCATTGTCCATTGTCTGTGTCCTTCCTGCAGCATTGGCTCTGAGTTGATCAGGTGATTAGATCACGCTGATAGTTGGCCAATGTATAGTTGTGTAAGCACCCTGAGCGATTGCATTTACTTCTTCACTCGCGCGCTCATGGGACGAATTATTGACCAATTTGATGACGAATCGGTGACCCAACTGTTGCAGTAGCGTAAAGATCGCTGCCTATTTTTGGTCGGGTTTGGGGCTTAGATAGGTACGATGGATAGGTACGTTGGATAGGTAC
>CAZFIA010000046.1:0-20918 GCA_964519335.1 uncultured Pseudomonadales bacterium | reverse complement strand
AGGTAGTAGAGCATGAGTGTTGAGAGCTTTGATCCAGGGGCGCAGGCCACCCAGCTTACCGATGCGGCACTGGAGCGGCTGCTTGAGGTGAGTACTGCTCTGTCCGATGGGGCTGAGAAAGGTAGCGAGATTGAGGGCAATTTTGGACTCTCGGCGCTCGAACGATCGTCCATGGCGGGGCTAATGACGGCGCCGGCCGAGCGCTGGCAACAGGCCGTTGAGGCCCTTAGCAGCGAACAAATTGAGTCGCTTATTCGCTTTCTTACCCTCGCCGAGGAGGCAATTGGTGGCTGGCAGGCGGGGGATAAATCGCCGGTGATTGCGCTGGTTAAGGTGCTCAAGAGTCGCGGCAGTTACGACCGCTCTCTAACCCGCTGGATCAAGGCCAACAGCGGCAACCGGTTTTTGCCTCATGGCAGTCTGATGGACCGTTTGTAGGCGGGTATACTGCCGCGCTGTCTAACAGAAGATCTAACAGAAGATTGGCCAATGCGTCGCGCAGAGATTGAACGAAACACCCTGGAAACTCAGATAAAGGTAGCCCTTAACCTCGACGGCAACGGCGAGGCTAACCTCAATACCGGTCTGCCGTTTTTTGATCACATGCTGCATCAGATTGCGCGACACGGGCTGTTCGATATCGACATCGCGGCCACCGGTGACCTTGAGGTAGATGCTCACCACACCGTAGAGGATGTAGGCATTACTCTTGGCCAGGCCTTTACCCAGGCGCTTGGCGAAAAGACGGGCATAGTGCGCTATGGGCATGCGTATGTACCGCTCGATGAGGCGCTGTCTCGGGTGGTGATTGATCTGTCCGGGCGTCCGGGACTCGACTATCACGTTAGCTACACGCGGGCGCGCATCGGCGAGTTTGATGTAGATCTGCTGCGTGAGTTCTTTCAGGGTTTTGTTAATCACGCCCTGATTACTATTCACCTCGATAACCTGCGCGGGCTGAATGCCCACCATCAAGCCGAAACTTTGTTCAAGGCGTTTGGCCGGGCTCTGCGCATGGCGGTCGCCCCCGATCCGCGATTGGGTGATGCACTGCCCTCGACCAAAGGCGCGCTCTAGCAGTGATTCTGATTCCGGCGATTGACCTCAAAGAGGGCCGGTGCGTGCGCCTGGAGCAGGGCCGGATGGAAGACGTTACGGTGTTTTCTGATGATCCCGTAGCGATGGTTGGACGTTGGCGCGAAGCGGGCGGTCGGCGACTGCACGTGGTTGATCTGGATGGCGCCTTTGCTGGTAAACCGCGCAACCGCGACTTGATAGAGCGCATGGTGGTGGCGGCGGATAGCATGCCGGTGCAGGTGGGCGGCGGGATTCGCGATGCTGATACGGTTGCGGCCTATTTTGATGCCGGCGTCGGCTTTGCCATTGTCGGCACGGCGGCTATCGAGAGACTTGAGTTTCTCGAAGAAGTCGCCGCACGCTTTCCCGGACAGATTATTCTCGGGCTCGATGCACGCAACGATCAGCTAGCGGTGTCAGGCTGGGCTGAAACTAAAGGCGGATCAGCGCTCGACTTTGGCCGTCGCGCCGGTGAGCTGCCGCTAGCAGGCATTGTCTATACCGACATTGATCGGGATGGTTTGCTGGGTGGCGTGAACGTCGAATCGACAGTGGCTATGGCGGAAGCCTCCGGCTTACCGGTGGTGGCGTCAGGCGGAGTGTCGAACCTTGATGATTTGGAGCGCCTGAAGGCTGGCTTTGCGGCCAGTTCGGGAGAGCTTTTGGGCGTGATCACCGGCCGCGCTATTTACGACGGTCGGCTGGATCTAAAACAAGGTCAGGCGGTGTTGGACGCTGCCTGATTCGCTGGCTAGCGGCCGCCAGCCAGCGTATTGGAGCCTGGATTAAGCCGGCCACGCGCGCCAATCAGCTCTGATGCATGTACTAACTCAATCTCTGAAGAATCGAGCAGTGGCAGTTGCTGGGCGAGCAGTTCGAGGCTTAGTGGCCGCGGATGTGCAATCAATACGGCATGGCCGCGACGCTTCGCAAGCTTTACGGCGTACTTGAATTGCCTGGCGATCGATTCCCGATCGTTGTGGTGATCAAGAAACACGTCGCGACTCACAAAAGGTACGCCCCAGGCTTGTGCTGCTTCGCCGGCGACGGTTTGGGTAGTGGTACGGCTGTCAAGGTAATACAGATCGGTAGAGGCGACCTGCTGCATTAGCCAATACATGTGGCTGCGCGCCTGAGTGAGCGTGCTGCCGGTGTGATTGTTGATGCCCATGCAGTGCGGAACGCTGGTGAGCGCCTGGCGCAGGGCAAAACGAATATCGGACGGACCCATATCGAGCGTCAGGATGCCCTTGGGCGTTTTGCCGCCGGCGTTATAGTCTGAGCCCTGCATGGGGTGGTGCAGAATAATTTCGCGGCCCGCTTCGTGAGCGGCTTCAGCCAAGAACCGCGCGTTGGGTGTGTGGGGCATAACGGCCACGGTCAGGCGACCGGGAAGACGAATTGCCTGTAGTCCACGCCGCCTGTCGTACCCTAGATCATCAATAACTATGGCAAGTTGTGCGGCTGGCCAGGGTTCGGAGACGGCGATGGGGAGCTCTTTTTGCTCCGCGGGCTCCGAGGATTCAGAGGATTCAGAGGCTTCAGAGGCGGGTTGCTCGAGAACTACGGGCTGGAACGGCCGTTCGCCGCTGTATTCCCAATTGTCCGCAGCTAGCGAAGTCGGCGAACCGAGAGCCCCAGCGAAAACCCCGGCCCCCCAAAGTCCTAATTTTGCCCACAAACTCAGCCGCCGCGCGTCTGTGCACGGCGGGACGATCCGTAGCGGATTCGTCATTGTTTTGGTTATCCCTGTCTGATGTCAGTCGTTAGCGCAACGCTTTACAGCTCTGTTGGTCGCGGAAGGATCAAATTCAAAGTCGAATTCACCCCTCTCATTCGATCCAGTCGCCTTGTTTCGCTCTAAGTCTCTTTAGCAAGAGGCTTAGCACGTATGGCGATCTAATCCAGGCTGTTTATTACCGATGTGCAGTCCCGAGCGAGAGAATAGCCACGCAAGCGTCACTCATCAACTGTTAAGTCAGGTCGCTGGCGGTTTTATCGGCTTGCTGCTGCAAATTCTTCAGCGCTGTCTCTATCAAGGTGCTCTCGTAGGAGCGACCCACGGGAACGGCGATTTCCTGATCGGGTTTTATACCCTGCTTTTGTATCGATCTGCCGCTTGGGGTGTAGTACAGCGCCGTGGTGATTTTGATCGCTCGATTGACATCCACCGGCATCACGGTCTGCACGCTGCCTTTGCCAAAGCTGCGGGTACCCAGCAGCACGGCGCGCGAGTTATCTTGTAACGCACCAGCCACGATTTCTGCGGCTGAGGCGCTGCCGCCATTGATTAACACCACAATAGGCGCGCCGTTCAGGGCGTCACCCGGCCGTGCTGCAAAGCTCATGATGACCTCGTCGTCGCGCCCGCGGGTGGTCACAATCTGGCCACCATCCAGAAAGGTATCGCTGATGGCAACGCAACTCTGCAGCAAACCACCGGGATTGTTGCGCAAATCAAGCACCAGGCCGTCGAGGGGACCATCGGCCTCGAGCGTGAGCTCCTCGAGGGCTGCATGCAGATCATTGAGAGTGCCGGAGCGAAACTGGCTGATGCGCAGATAACCGTAACCTGGCTCCAGCATGCGGCTACGTACACTGTTGATGCGAATCTGCGCGCGTTCGAGTTCAACGGTTAGGGGTTGATCGTCGCGTTTAAGGTGCAGGCTAACCCGCGTGCCGGGTGCACCGCGCAAACGATCCATGGCACCTGTCATGTCGCCTCTTTCGATCAGGTAGTCGTCAACTCCGGTGATGATATCGCCAGACAAGACGCCGGCCCGGTCGGCTGGCGTGTTGGGTAAGGGGCGCACAACCTCCAGCGCGCCGTTGCTGACACCTACCTCAACGCCAATGCCGCCAAAGCGGCCACTGGTATCTTCTGTCAGATCTTCGAGGTCGTCTTTGTCGAGATACCGGCTGTGTTCATCGAGGGTGGCCATGACGCCGTTGAATGCGCCATCTAAAAGCTCTTCATCGGTGAGCTCTTGATAGTAGTTGGCGCGTACTTTTTGCAGCAACTGGTTAAACAGGTTGGCCCGGCTGTCTTCTTCTACCTCCATGGTGCTCCGCTGGTGCTCACGAAACAGCGCGGCGCCTAGAGTAACGCCCGTTACGATAGAGAGCATGATGCCCAACAAAACGGTGTTGCGGATGTGCATTAGACGGGTACTTCCTGATTCGCCTAGATCTGATAGTCGAACTCTAGATTACACCTTTTGTGCGGGCTCACTCATTAGAAGGTGTAAACAACCACTGGGAGGGGTTTACAGGGCTGCCGTCCTTGCGAATTTCGAAGTACAGGCCGTCACTGTCTTGTCCGCCGCTACGACCGCTGTTGGCGATTTGTTCGCCGCTTTCGACTCGATCACCGGGTTCTTTCAGCAGGACGTCAGCGTAGCCGTAAAGGCTGAGATAACCGTTGCTGTGATCGACAATGGTAAGCAGGCCGAAACCGCGTAGCCACTCTGCAAAGATAACTTTGCCGCGATGGACAGCGCGGATAACTTCGCCCGGCTCGGTCACTATGTAGCTGCCTTGCCACTTCAGCCGGCCGTCGGCGCGGGGTTCACCAAAGTCGTATTTTAGCTTCCCCTTGGTTGGCCAACCGAGCTTGCCTTTGCGGGAGGCAAATTCTTTACCCAGCGTTCTTTCTAGAGTTTGTTGTGAACTGTTTTCGAGTTGTTGCAGGAGCCTTCTTAACCGCAGGCTACTATCTCGCAGTTGTTTTTGCTCGGCCGCCTTATTCTGGGAGCTGCTATATAGCTTCGCGATAAGTTCTTTGCGCACATTTTTTTGTGCCACAAACACCTGCTGTTCTTTTGCGGTAGCTGTTTGCTGGGTTCTTAGTGTTTCTTCTGCAGCTGCAGCTTTTGATTGGTTGAGTTCAATGGCCGTGAGTGTTGCGCGGTAGCCCTCCAGTATTTTCCCGCGTTCAGTGCTGAAATACTGGTGATAACGAATCATGCGATCAAATTTTTCGGGGGTTTCCTGATTCAGTAGCAGTTTGAAGAAATCGTGGTCACTCATCCGATAGGCAGCGTTTAGATGTTCGGCTATTCGTTCGCGCTCGGTTTGACGCCTTGCGGCCAGGGTTATTGCCTCGCGGGCCAGTTCTGCTTGTGTTGCCTCAATAGCTTTGGCTGCATTTTTCAACCCGGCAACTTTTAGTCCCAAGCGCGCTACTTCGCGATCAGCGCTTTGAATTTCCTGTTGCCACAGCGCGCGCTTTTTCTCGGCGTCAGACAGCCAGACTTCTAGCTCGTTTAGCCTCGCAAGCGTCGCTGCGAGTTCACTCTTGGTATTTTTTACCGAAGTGTTTGCAGATGTATCTGTAGATGCGTCAGCTGCGTAGACGATGGGTGCGATTGCTAGTCCGGAAGCGAAGAACGCAGCAACAACCAAACACTTTAACCAGTCGCTTGAGCGGGCGTTGGTCACGCCCTTTTTTGTTGGCCGTCTAGTGTGCGTGAGCTGCCGGTACCGAGAGGCTTTGCCTTTTGGCTTCCACCCTGTTGGTCGTGATCTTTATCAAATGAGGCAAGGCTGTGCCCTGTCATCTCGGCAGGTTGAGGTAACTCCATCAGGCTCAGTAGGGTGGGTGCGATGTCTGACAAGGTGCCGTTGGGCGCAAGGGTAAGGGTTTTTTTGCCTAGATAAATCAGCGGGACTGGCTCGCAGGTGTGAGCGGTATGCGCCTGACTGGTCTCGGGGTTGTGCATTTGTTCTACATTGCCGTGGTCTGCGGTAATCAAGCACTGACCGCCGGTTGAGTCGATGGCGGAGGCGATTCGTCCTAAACAGGCATCGATGGTTTCGCAGGCTTTTACTGCTGCGGCAAACACACCGCTGTGGCCTACCATGTCGCCATTAGCGTAGTTGCAAATCACCGCGTCAAACTTGCCGCTGTTGATTGCAGCTACCAGTTTGTCGGTGAGCTCAACCGCGCTCATCTCAGGTTTTAGATCATAGGTTGCGACATCGGGTGAGGGCACAAGAGTGCGCTCTTCACCATCGAACGGTGCCTCGCGGCCGCCAGAGAAAAAGAAGGTTACGTGTGCGTACTTTTCGGTTTCTGCGATGCGAAGCTGGGTTTTGTTAAGGCTCGCTAGATACTCACCGAGTGTGTTGTGCAGAGTCTCGGGAGGGTAGGCAACTTCTGCTGGCAGTGTGTCTGCGTACGCAGTGAGCGTAACAAAGGCGGCGAGCCGAGGCGGTGTGTTAGCAAAGCCGTCGAAGTCGGCAACAGTGAATGCAGCCGAAAGCTCGCGTGCGCGATCTGCCCGGTAGTTCATAAACACAACAACATCGTTGTCGCCGACGGTGGCGGCGTCCTGGTTGTCGCCGGCGATGATGGTGGGTAGTACAAACTCGTCGTTTTCGTCGCGGGTGTAGGCGGCGTCTAAGGCGGTGCTTGCGCTTGCATAGCGATGCTCGGCTTCGCCGTCAACCAGTGCCGACCAGGCTTTTTGTACCCGGTCCCAGCGCTTGTCGCGATCCATGGCGTAGTAGCGGCCGCTGATGGTGGCGATGCGGCTGTCTTGTTCTGAGTTGGGATACAGGCGCGCAAACAACTTCTCTGTGGTGGCGATTGACTCGCCAGCGCTGCGTGGAGGCGTGTCTCTGCCATCGAGAAACGCGTGTAAATAAACTCTGGATGCGCCGCGCTCTGCCGCGAGCTCGATAAACTCGTTGATCTGGCTGTCGTGGCTGTGCACACCGCCTGGAGACAGTAAACCAAATACATGCACGGCACTGTCCGCTGCCTTGGCCTGGTCGATAGCACCAAGCAGCACTTTGTTGCTGTGGAAGCTGCGATCTTTAATTGCCTGCTCAATGCGCGTGAGATCCTGGTGCACTACTCGGCCCGCGCCCAGATTCATGTGCCCGACTTCTGAATTGCCCATTTGGCCATCGGGTAGACCAACATCCAGACCCGACCCGGATACCAGGGCGGTAGGCCGGTTGGCCCACATGCTGTCCCAATTAGGCGTGCGAGCGGCAGCGATAGCGTTATGCTCGGTTTCGGTTCGGTAGCCCCAGCCGTCGAGCACAATAAGTGCCGTGCAGGGTCTTTTCGTTGACTTTGCGTCCATCTGGGTTCGCCTGTCCTTTAGAGCCAACTTTAACAGAAGCCGGGGTGTGTATAATCCGCGCTCCGCGGAATTGCGAACCGGTTTACACAGAGCACAGACAACATGGCGCAGCTTTTCGAATTTATTGGCAATCACCCTCTGTTGGTAGGCGCCTTTGCCGCCCTGCTGGGACTGTTTGTTGCCAATGAGATGCGCCGGGGCGGTAAAAGCGTCAGCGCCCAGCAGCTGGTTAACCTGGTTAACAACGAAAATGCCGTGGTGATAGACGTCCGGGACTCAAAGGAATATGAAGCCGGTCACATTGTGGATGCCATCAACATCCCGCATACGGCGTTGGAAAGCCGCATGAGCGAGATCAACAAGTACAAAGATAAGCCGCTGGTGCTTACCTGCAAGATGGGTCAGCACTCGGGTGCGTCGGGCACGCTGTTACGGAAAGCAGGTTTTGAACAGGTCGCCCGCCTAACTGGTGGTATTGTCGAATGGCGAAACCAGAACTTGCCGGTCGTTAAGGGCAAGAGTTAGAACAGAGCAAATCATGGCGAACCAATTCAACATCGAGCGAGTGTACGTTAAAGACATCTCCTTCGAGTCACCGCTGGTGCCCATGATCTTCACCGAGCAGTGGAAGCCCAAGGTGAAGCTTGATCTCAATACAGCCACACGGTTGATCACTGCCGATCGCTATGAAGTTGATTTGCGGGTGACGGTTACTACTGAAACCGACGCGGAGGTCACCTCCCTCGTTGTTGAGGTAACCCAAAGCGGGTTGTTTTCGCTTCAGGGTTTTGAAGAAGCTCAACTCAAGCAGGTGTTGGCGACCATGTGCCCAAACATTCTGTTTCCCTACGCGCGGGAGCAGATCGATTCGCTGATGTCGAAGGGCGGCTTTCCGCCGCTGCATCTAGCGCCGGTTAACTTTGATGCGGTGTATGCCCAGGCCCTGCAGGCGGAAGCCGAGGCTGAGCAAGGCGGCGCGGAAAGACACTAGCGCTAGTCTTCTTTTACCAGCTACTGGCCTCCAACAAAATCAAGTTGGTGCCAGCCCATGTATACCGCTGCAGATACCGCGTTCGCTAGATTCAGGCTGCGTGACTCTGGCAGCATGGGCAGCCGCACCCGGTGCCCCGCGTCTATCGTACTTAAAAGGGTCTCCCCCAGACCGCGACCTTCGGGACCAAACAACAGCACGTCATTTTCTTTCAGCGTTACTTTGTGCAGGTGCACACTACCGTGTGTGGTGAAGGCCCAAAGCCGGGTGGCTGGATCGCTTGTCACCGCATCGTTGAAGGACGGCCAGTCGTTGTGTACTTGAACGTCAGCGTATTCTGCATAGTCGAGACCTGCCCGGCGCAAACGCCTCTCGTCGAGACTAAAGCCAAGCGGCTCTATTAAGTGCAGCTTGCAGCCGGTGTTGGCGCACAGGCGCATTATGTTGCCGGTGTTGGGGGGTATTTCGGGTTCAAAAAGCGCAATTTGAAAGGGCATAACCCAAGTATGCCTCTTTGCAGAACAGCCGCGAACCTAGGCGGCACCGTTCATGCCCAATTCCTTCAGCTTACGGGTGAGCGTATTGCGACCCCAGCCCAGTAATACCGCGGCGTCGCGCTTGCGACCGCTGGTGCGTTCGAGTGCTGCCTCGATGAGTGTACGTTCGAATATAGGTACGGCTTCTTCGAGCACGGGCTGCTCGGCGCTTGCGGTTTGCAGGCGCTCTTTTGCCCAGCTGGAAAGTAGCTGCTGCCAACTATGATCAGCGGCGAGCGGTGTGCTGTCGTCCAGCAAATCTGGCGGTAAATCGGTGATCTGTATTTCGCGCGGGCTTGCCATAACGGTTAGCCATCTACAGGTGTTCTCTAGCTGCCGCACATTACCTGGCCAGTCGAGGCGACACAGATGCTCGAGCGCGTCTGGACTTAACTCTTTCAGCTCGCTGTTCAGTTCGCGGGCGGCAGATTCCAAAAAGTGATTGGCAAGCAAGGGAATATCGCCGCGGCGTTCGGCGAGCCGGGGCAGCACCAGGCGTATTACGTTGAGGCGGTGATACAGGTCTTCGCGGAAGTTGCCTTGCTCTACTCGATCTTCAAGATTTTGATGGGTGGCGGCGATAACCCGCACATCAACTTGCACGGGCGTGCGCCCGCCAACGCGAAAAAACTGACCGTCTTCCAAAACTCGCAGCAGTCGGGTTTGCATAGGCGAGGGCATGTCGCCAATTTCATCCAAGAACAGTGTGCCGCTGTTGGCCTGTTCAAAACGGCCAATGCGTTGACCGGTAGCGCCAGTAAACGAGCCTTTTTCGTGGCCAAACAACTCGCTTTCTATGAGCTCTGCTGGAATGGCAGCCATGTTGAGTGCAACAAAGGGCGCGCTCTTGCGCGGGCTGTGGGTGTGTAGCGCGCGAGCAACCAGTTCTTTGCCGCTGCCCGATTCGCCGTTGATTAGAACCGTGATGCTTGAGCCTGACAACCGGCCGATAGCGCGATACACGTCTTGCATTGCTGGCGCCTGGCCAATAATTCCAGCGGGCGCCAGACTGTCAGTTATAGACTGACCTGACTCATCGTTTGCGCTGCGTTGCAGTTCGGCGTGGGCGCAGGCGCGCTCAACAACTGCCACAGCGTCGTCTACATCAAATGGCTTGGGTAAATAGTCAAACGCGCCGCCCTGATAGGATGTAACGGCGCTGTCGAGATCTGAATGCGCAGTCATTACCACAACCGGGCAGAGCTCTCTTTTTGATAGCTCCTCCAAAAACTCAAAGCCGTCCATGCCTGGCATGCGCACGTCTGTAAGCACCACCGCCGGATGAACGTCGTTGGTCGCCAGCGCACCCATCGCCTCATCGGCGGATTCGAAGCTCCGATTAGGAATGTTCTGTCTTTCTAGCGCTTTCTCTAGCACCCAGCGTATTGATCGGTCGTCATCTACGATCCAAACCGGGTTACTGGACGCGGTGGTTAGCTCATTCATTTTGTTTGCTCGGCCTCTTTCGCTGAGGAGTGCTTGGAGGCGTGTGTGGGTGAATGTGTTCTGCAGTTACAGTCTTCGGCGCGCTGTTTTAGTGGCAGGTAGATGGAAAATCTTGTGCAGCCAACCTCGCTGTCTACAGAGATAAGTCCATTGTGCTGGCCAATGATTGTTTGCGTAATTGAAAGGCCTAGACCAGAGCCATCTGCTCGTCCGCTGATCATGGGATAAAACAGCCGATCGCTAATTTCTTCGGGAATACCCGGGCCGTTGTCTTCGATGTCGACGCGAACCACCAACCGATGATTTACGTCGCCGATCGTGAAACGGCGCAATGTTTGTGTGCGCAACCTAACCTGCTGGTCGGGTTGGGTGCCTAGCGCCTGAAGCGCGTTGCGCAAAACGTTCAAGAAAGCTTGAACGAGTTGATCGTAGTCGGCATCGAGCTCTGGAATGCTTGGGTCGTACTCGCGCACTACCTCTGGCGGGTTGCTGAGCTCGACCAGGCTGACCTTGGTGACGTGCTCAAGCACCCTGTGGATGTTGGTTGGCATGATCTTTGGTGGTTGGTTTGGACCAAGCAGTCGGTCTACCAGATTGCGCAATCGGTCGGCTTCTTCGATCACTACCTGGGTGTATTCCTTGAGGGTTGGATCGGTCAGTTCTGCTTCCAGCAATTGCGCTGAGCCGCGGATACCGCCCAGTGGGTTTTTAACTTCGTGGGCCAGCCCTCGAATGAGCATGCGGGTGGTTTCCTGGCTGGTTAAGCGCTCCTCCTCGCGGCCTATATTCAGCTTGCGGTCGATGGGCAAAAATTCGAGCAACAGAAAGTCGGCGATGGAGCTCGCCTCGGTCGTGATGAGGGGCGTGACATAGTAATCGGCGGTGAGCTGGCCGTTACCAAACACCTCGAGAATTGCTTCGCGTTGGGTAAACGGCTGAACATCAGCGAGCGCGTTTTCCAGCTCGGCCATCAAGGGCGTTTCAGCGGGGTTGGCGGCATCGAGATAAATCAGCGAGGCAAAGGGTTCGCCCGAGGCCCGGTTCAGGCTGGTTTGAAATAGCGATTCGGCGGCCTCATTCATGTAGCTAATGCCCAGCGACGGGTCGAGCAGGAGCACGGCAGTCTGCAGATGCTGCAGCAAATCCAGGGTCGCAGAGGGCAAGCCCTGCGGGTCCAGAGTTGCGGCCTCCTGAGTTGTACGAATGTGAGTCACCGGTAATTGGGTCCGTTAACTGGTAGAGCAGACAGTGCAACTTACGGACCAGAACGGTAGGCACGGGTGCTAGAAGTAAGTAAGCACTCACTATACCTAATGCTGCGCATAGATATACGGGTCGTGAGCAGCCACAGGATGCTGTTTGCACTAAATTAGTGCAAGTGCTCGTAGTATATTCGTCGCTAGTCCTGCTTGGGGTCTTCTCGATTAGGTGCCGGGTGGGGGTCCGGCGGGTGGAGGAGGTGGTGGCGGAGGCCGAGCCGGTGAAAATACTGAGATTCGTTGTAAGTGGAAAACGCTCTCTGCACTTTCGGCAAGCCGCCGACCTGTTTCGCTCTCGACGACCAGCCGCGCCTGATGGGTTCCGCGGGACACGTTCGTCAAGTAGATGGAACCTGATTCGACGGCTTCGCTGGTGAGCGTGCCGTCGAGTTCAAGCCGCGCCACATGGCCAGATGCCAGGTCCGGAGCGATTTGTGTGCGAACAACAACGTTTCCGGCGTTGTTGCGAATCGATGCGTCGTTGGTTGGTGAAACAATAGCCAGTGAGTAGCTTGTTGGTGCAGCGTTGTCTGCGCCTTCTTCAACGTCCGGGTCCCAGCGCTCATAGGGGGTGCTGTCCTGGAAGGTATTGGTCTTGGAGATCTCGATTTGCTCAGATTTAATCTGGGTATCGCCGGGTCTGGGTGGTTGGTCGGTGTAGCTGATGTTGCCCTGCGCATCAACGGTGCGAAAGATCTCACCAAATGCGGGGGAGGCTGCCGATAGCGCGAGGCTCGCAGCCAGGAGCGGGGCTAAAAAGCGGATTCTGGTCAAATAGTGCGTATTCATGGTGAACCTGGATGTCGCATGCTTGCTCATAAAGTGTTGGACATAAAAAAAGCCCCGGGGTTTCCGGGGCTTTTATAGCAGCTTGTAAGGCCCAGTGCCTCGCTATTACCTCAGGAGGGGCTTAACAGCTGTAATACATGTCGAATTCGATGGGATGTGTGGCCTGGTTCAGGGCATCCACCTCCTCACGCTTCAATTCGATGTAGCCGTCGATCGCACTGTCAGTAAAGACGCCACCTGCTTTAAGGAATTCTCGATCAGAATCGAGGGCATCCAGAGCTTCGCCCAGGCTGCCTGCCACAGTCGGTACGCCTGCGAGCTCCTCGGGAGGCAGCTCGTACAGATCTTTGTCGAAGGACTCGCCGGGATGCAGCTTGTTCTTGATGCCGTCAAGGCCAGCCATCAGCATGGCTGCAAAGGTGAGGTACGGGTTGCCCGTGCTGTCGGGGAAGCGAACTTCGACCCGGTAAGCTTTCGGGTGACCGCCCTGCACATAAGGGATACGAATAGACGCTGAGCGGTTGCGTGCTGAGTAGGCGAGCATTACCGGAGCCTCAAACCCGGGAACCAGACGCTTGTAGCTGTTGGTGCTGGCGTTACCAAAAGCGTTGATCGCTCTGGCGTGCTTGATGATGCCGCCGATATAGAACAGCGCGGTCTCTGACAAGCCGGCGTAAGCATCGCCGTGGAACAGGTTTTCGCCACCTTTCGAAATCGATTGGTGAACGTGCATGCCGTTGCCGTTGTCGCCAACGAGCGGTTTGGGCATGAAGGTCGCTGACTTGCCATAGGCGTTTGCGACGTTGTGCACGCAGTATTTATAGATCTGAACTTCGTCGGCTTTCTTAACGAGCGTGTTGAATTTGGCGCCAATCTCATTTTGGTTAGCCGTTGCAACCTCGTGGTGATGCACTTCAATTTCAAGGCCCATGGCTTCCATCGCAGAACACATGGCGCCACGCAGATCCATAGACGAGTCGACCGGCGGTACGGGGAAGTAGCCGCCTTTTACGCCTGGTCGGTGACCCAGGTTACCGCCTTCGTATTCAGCGCCCGATTCCCAGGCGGCTTCTTCGGCGTTGATCTTGTACATGGTGTGGCCCATGTCGTTTTGCCAACGCACGTCGTCGAATACAAAAAATTCGTTCTCAGGGCCAAAGTAGGCGGTGTCGCCCATGCCGCTTGAGTTGAGGTAGGCCTCGGCGCGCTTGGCAATAGAGCGCGGATCGCGGTCGTAGTTTTCCATGGTGCTGGGCTCAACAATGTCGCAGCGCAGCAAAAGGGTGGTGTCGTCACGGAAAGGATCGAGCACCGGAGTGTCGTCATCGGGCATCAGGATCATGTCGGATTCGTTAATCGACTTCCAACCCGATATGGATGAGCCATCAAACATGAAGCCGTTGCCGAAACTGGTGGCGTCAACGCCTGCTGCGGGCACGGTCGTGTGCTGTTCCTTGCCTTTCGGGTCAGTGAAGCGCAGGTCCACCCACTTGACGTCGTTGTCCTTGATCATTTTTAGCGTGTTTTGTGACATCTGGTGTCCTGCTCCTTAGTGCTTTTTATTCTGGTCTGATTAGACTTTTTCTATGAATTAGAAACAGCAATATGTATGCCACTGACGGACCGCTGTCGGCGACGCCCAGCGAGTGACTTACTGTGCTGGTTTCTCCTTGATCACTTATATGGAAACAGGGCAGGCAAGCGTTAATACGCTCCCATCTTTGCTCCTATCGTTGCTCCTATCTAGGGCGCGAATGAGATGATTGCACCATTAAGGTGCATAGTCTGAGCTGCGATGTGTCCAAGTGTCCCCGCTGTCTCTGCGGACAGCAGCACACACAGTACCTCCTCGGGTTGATTGGGTTCAAGGGTCAAAAGGTTGGCAGCGATTGTTGCGAAGTTCGGGTGCTGAATTGGCAGGGCGCGCGGCCGATCCCGAATTTTGCAACCAGACTCCGATTCGTATTTCAGCAGGAGCTGTGTGGGATTCGATCTACAGAACGCTTGTAAGCCAAAAGCTACGCTTTGGCATGGCCTTTTTTAAGTTCAAAGAATCGGTTGTTCCGCTGCTATTTCTGTTGCTTCTCCTGTGGATATTTCCAGCGGCGAGGGCAGACACCGGCCTGGAGTCAAAGGGGGCGAGACCCTGGCTCGCCAACGCGAGATCATCGTTGGATGTGAGCGCGCGACTCAATCATTTCGACGGCCAGTTTTCTGGGTTGTACGCCGTGGGTCTCGATTACTTCAACGTGTTTTCAACCGATCGCGGCGATGTGGGTACCTTAATTTTTCAACCGTTTCTCCTTCGATCTGATATCGATCAGACGGTGGCTGGCGTGTCGTTTGAGGAAAACGACACGGGACTTAAGTGGCGAATAACCAATTTTAACTACACAGGGATTGGGCGTGGGCGCTTGAACGTGCGCGTTGGTCACTTCGAGTTACCGTTTGGGCTGGAACAGATTATTCAAACCAACGGCACACTTAATCAAACGAATGCGTCGGCTAACACTGGTCTAAAAACCGATTGGGGCATAAGCCTGAATGGCGAATTACCGGGGTTCGAATACGAACTCGGCTTTATGCGCGGCGGTGGTAACGGACTGAGGACAGATGCAAAAGGCTACTTTGTTGGGCGCGTTGGGTTGCCCAGGTACCGGTCGTGGTGGCTGGGTGTATCCGGTGTTTCCGGCGAGCTTGAATTTAACGACGCTTTAGTAAATCTGAAAGGTGTGGCGGTGGATGCTGGCGTTCGGTTGCCAAACGGCTTGCACCTGATGACGGAGTACAGCGTTGGGGAAACCAATTCTGTGTCGAGCGGCCATTTGTTTAGCGAGCTTGGCTACACCAACAGAACGGAAGCGCTGGTTACTTATCTTCAGTGGCGCAATGGAGATACGCAAAACGCGTTTGGCGCATCCACCTCGCCCAAAGCAAGTTTGGGTTTGCGCTATGAGCCGACACGCAGGTGGAGCGCAAGCGCAGAGATTCAGCAGCTATCGGGATCCGCCGGTGGCTCGCAAGCATACGTAATGCAACTAAGATTCAGGAGTTGAGCGAAATTAGCATGCCCCGACCTTCCAGATTTACCCCGTTTTTGTTAACCGCCGTGCTGCTGCTGCACGCTCAGGCGACGTTTGCGGTTGCGTACTGTGCGTTGAGAGATCCGGTGAATACGATTTATTCGCTGTTTCCGGAGGCTGACAGTTACCGCTCCAATGTGCAGACAGTAGGGCGCGCAGCGCGAGAGGCTGTAGCGGAACGCCTGCCTTTGGAATTGCATTTTAACGAGCTTGGCCGACACACACTTTATGTGGCTCTGCAAAAAGGTCAGCCCGTGGGTTTTGTTCACGCGCGCAGCGAAGCTGGCCGGTGGGGCATTACGGAATTCGCCTGGGCACTTGAACTTGATTTGCGCGTTCGAACCGTAAGCATCCAACGCTCTCGAGATCCGTCTCTGCGCCGGCTGTCAGCGCCCGAGCTGTTAAGCATGGTCGGCGATCGGACTCTTGATTCGCTCATCGAAGAACATGCCACGAAAAGAAGCAAACGCAATTCCGCACAACACCTGCTGTTGTCGTCCGCGATGAAGACTCTGGTGATTACCGAAACTGTTTGGCCCGACGAGCTGGTTGCACGAATGCCGCTTGCGGTGTTTTCTTCGACGTTGCCAAATATCGCCTCCGTTGATCCGATAGAGTCGTTGTTCGATGCGTCGACGATTGCGCTGTTAAGCGCCAACGGGCTCACCGATTCGCCTGCTTTTCAACGCGACCAGCTCTCGGGTTATAGCCTTGTAAGTCAGGCTGGGGAGACCGTTGCGCTTGCCGTTGAGTCGCCATTCGATTTGGAAACTCCCAAGCGCTCGCTATGGTGGTTGGTAAGCCCATATGGGGAAATTCTCAATGTCATAGACAGCACGAGCCGAAGGCAGAGTGAGGCGTTTAAGGAAGCGGTTGGAGCAGCGCCGACTGGAATAAAAAATTGCAGCTCGTTGGTTGATCTGGCTGCCCTTGAAATATCTCTCTTATCGCAACGCCATGCAGGCTCCATGGTCCGCGATGGCTTGATTGGTGACGCTGCGTCAGATGCGCGTTAGTAGTTATCTAATTATCGCGGTACTAGTGGCTGCGCTCGGAGGGCTTTCGCTGGGCGCACTGCTTATTAAGCGACAAAAAATGTTTGATGAGGACAATCAGGCGTTGAGTTTGCGGGTAGAGCAGCAACATGCGCTCGATCGTTTTTCGGATCACACCAGGCAGCTTCTGATCTCGGTAGATCTGTTGTTTGGTTCTCAAGAGACCTACATGCTTGAACCCAGCAGTGCACAACTTGAAGCTGCCCTGAAGCTTAGTTCTATGGTGCGCGAGAGTCTGACGGACAGTGACAGCAGCGAACAGGAACAGCTCACAGCCATTCACACTAATTTGGAGTCGCTTGCGGACGAGGTGGTCGACATTCGGGCTCAGACCCGACTTTCGTCGCTGCAGGTTAGCTCGGAGCAGTTGATGCGAGTAGATGATATCGCTGCGATGCTGGTTGAATCAGTAACGCTTTTGCAAATGCAGTTTGCGGAGAACCTTAAACAGCAGCGTGCGTTTAGCGCGGACAGTCGATCGCGCTCGGATCTGTTGATACCAATGGCGGTGATCTGCTACTTGCTTAGTGCGATAGCTGTCTTGTGGTGGAGTTCTAGATCGGTAAGCCAGCCCATCTCGAGATTGTCCAGATCTGCTCGGCGAGCGCTGAACGAAAACGCTGCATTTGGCGTAACTGCAGATGGCCCAGCGGAGGTTCAAGAACTCACGAAACACATTGGTCAGTTTGTTGCCTCATTGCAGGAAAATGTTGTGCACAACCGGGCCCTTATTGAAGCTATTCCCGACACCATATTGGTCTTTGATAGAAACCTGGGGGTGACTTCACTTAAATTTGGCGCGGCTTTCCCACGTACGCTTTTACATAAAGGGTTCTCGTGGGATGACCTCAGGCGATCATTGGGGGCTGAGCAGTCTGAGGTTGTCATCGAAAAAATGTTGGCATGTATGGATGAAGGAACAGTCCAACAAATTGATATTGCGCTAGGCGAAGAAGGGGATGAGCTGTTCTACGAGGCTCGAACCATCGCGATGAATTCTGATCAGCTGGTAATGATTGTTCGCGATCTAACCTCCAAGCGCCGCGCAGAGTCGCGCATACGACACATGGCTTACCACGATGGGCTCACGGGCCTGTTAAACAGGCGCGCTTTTAAGGAAAAACTGGGGCGGCATCTTGAGGAAGATAGCGTTCCGCCCAGTGCCCTGCTGTTTATTGACGTGGATCGATTCAAGACGATTAACGATACTCTTGGACATGATGCGGGTGATGCGGTGCTACAGCACGTATCGCAGTGTCTCGCCAGATTTCTGAGACCGGAAGATTCCCGAGGTTCCTGGAGCGGCGGCGAATCCCAAATTACTGCGCGGCTCGGTGGCGATGAGTTTATTGTGTTGCTGCCCCATGTTGGTGACTCTGACACCGCCCTGACTATTTCAAACCGGCTCTTAACTGCAATCTCTACGCCCATCGAGCATGCAAGTACTCAATTTAGCGTTGCCGCAAGCATAGGCATTGCGATCTGTCCCAATCATGGAGATACCCCTGAGGCGCTGCTTAATCACGCGGACCTCGCGATGTACAAAGCAAAACGCACGGATGGAAATGCGGTTTGTGTTTACGTACACAAGATGGGCGAAAACAACAGGCGCAAACTGTCCATGGAGGCCAAGCTTCGAGCGGCGCTTGCTAATGAAGACTTGTTTTTAATGTACCAGCCCAAGATCGATCTTGAGTCCGGGCGAATCGTAGGCGCCGAGGCACTGGTGCGGTGGCGCGACGGCGATACCATTATTCCGCCTGATGAGTTTATTCCGCTTGCAGAGCAGACGGGTTTGATTGTTGGGCTGGGCGATTTTGTTACCAGAGCGGCTGTAGATCAGGCGGCGCGCTGGAGGCGCGAAGGTTTTGCGCTGGATCATGTCGCCATCAATGTTTCGGCGGCTCAGCTTAAACAAGAAGATTTTTGCGAGTCTATTCTCGCGGTTGCGACTGCAGCCTCGATCGAGCCGTCGAGTGTTAACGTTGAAATAACTGAAAGCATGTTGATGGGTCAGTACTCCAGTGCCATAAAGGTGCTCGAAGAATTGAGTTCGCAGGGCTTTACCATTGCCATGGACGATTTTGGAACGGGCTACTCGTCGCTCAGCTATCTGAAAGACTTGCCGCTTGATGTGCTTAAGATCGATCGTTCGTTTATCGCTGACGTCAACGAATCTGAGATCGAAAAAACTATTGTCAGGGGAATCATACAACTTGGGCAAACGCTGGGCCTGCGAATAGTTGCCGAAGGGGTAGAAACCGAGGAGCAAGCGCAATACCTTGCGGATATTGGTTGCGATGAAGTGCAGGGCTATTTGTTTAGTCCCCCGCTACCGGCGGACGAGTTTACTGAATTGCTTGGCCGGCAAGCCAGGAAGGAGCTGCGGTTGGTTAACTAGTCGCTCTCGACAACCAGGAACCGTACGATCACCTCTGCACCCTCCTTCTTTGCCTCGAGCAGCTGATGGCCGTGTACGCGACACCAGGCGGGCACATCGTGCAGCGTTCCCGGATCTGTCGCTATTACAGTTAGCTCATCGCCAGGTTTAAGGCTTGCCACACATTCCTGAGTTCTAATCACCGGCAGCGGGCATAGCAGGTGTCGAGCGTCTAGCGTAAGTTCTGGGTTAGACATGCCAGCTCTTTTGAATCTCGTGTGCTGGCAGCGGTGTCACTGAAAAGACTTTGTTTACGCCGTCGCTTTCGTGCACGGTTACTTCAACCTTGTCAGCCAGGCGGCCCTGGCTATAGCGCGCTGCAATTCGCGCGGCGAGTTCAAGCTCTGTGTCATCTGCTTTGCCATCGAGTAGCGTAAGTGGTCCCTTGTGACTGTTTATTCGTATTGCCGTGAACTGATTTTTGTAGCCTTCGAGATAGTTGTTTTCGCCTTCTTCACGGCCAATCAACAATTTGTAGTTCGGGCTTGGTCGCAAGTGGCGTCCGACCTTTAACAGCATGATGTCGTCGAGACTGTACTCGCGGGTGTTGCGCGATTTCCACATGTCGCCAAGCCGCTTTGAGTATTCGGGGTCGGTTAAGAAGCAGCAGCCGCCGGCGGGTTGGGCCCAATCATCGAAGCCAAGTGATTTGGCGAGCGCTATCTGGGGTTTTCTGTTGCGACCGTGAAAGTCGTAGAGCTTGTCGCGGTCTATCCAGCCTTCGCGTTCGGGCAGGGTGGGGGCCAGGTGTTTTGCGGAGAGTGGCCGCAGCAATCGGTCTTCGGCGCCAGACTCTGTAGCGATGAGTTCCAGTTTGTCGCGCACCTGGCTTTTGGGCCGCTGCCCAAGCACCTCGCCGGTGATCACAAAATCGAAGCCACCGTCCTGCATGAAGCCCCAGGTCTGGGCGCGATTCACCATAAATACCTTGCAGTCGACACAGGGGTTCAGGTTTTTGCCGTAGCCATGCTTGGGGTTGAGCACCACGTCTTTGTAGTCGTCGATCACATCGACGATATGTAGCTTGATGCCGAGCTGTTCGGCCACCCAGAGCGCATTGTTGCGGGTGGGGGGCTTGCCGGCCCTGGCCCGGGCGTCAGACAGCGACTTGCGAATCGAGTGGGTATGACCCTCAACGCAAAATCCGGTGTAAAAGTTGAGCCCTTCGACGTGAATGCCCTGATCCTGGACCACCTTGGCGGCCAGCAGCGAATCGAGGCCCCCAGAGATGAGCGCGACAGCCTTGACGCTATCCTTCATACTCCGCGCCCTTATTTTCCGTCCTGCTTTTTAACCAAGCCATAACTACTCTATGTCAGTTGATCACATACGCAACGTTGCCATCATAGCCCACGTCGACCACGGCAAAACCACGCTGGTCGACTGTTTGCTGCGTCAGAGCGAGACTCTGGGCGAGCGCGAGCAGCTGCCAGAACGGGCGATGGACTCGAATGATCTCGAGAAAGAGCGCGGCATCACCATCCTCGCGAAGACCACGGCCATCCGTTACGGCGACTTCACCATCAACATTGTAGATACCCCGGGGCACGCCGACTTTGGCGGTGAGGTAGAGCGCATTCTGGCCATGGTGGATTCTGTGGTGCTGATTGTGGATGCGGTTGAAGGCCCGATGCCGCAGACCCGGTTTGTCACAGACAAAGCCTTTGCGGCGGGACTCAACCCCATTGTTGTGGTGAACAAGTGCGACCGCGATGGCGCAGCACCCCACAAGGCGGTAGATGCGGTTTTTGATCTTTTCGATAACCTCGGTGGCAACGACGAACAACTGGATTTCCCTACGGTGTTTGCCTCGGCCATTCAGGGCATAGCGGGTCTTGATCCGGACGAGATGGAAGACAGCATGGAACCGCTGTTTCAGATGATCGTAAAGTCTGTACCGCCGCCCGAAGTAGAGCTTGAAGCGCCGTTTCAGATGCAGATCACGTCGCTCGACTACTCTACCTACATCGGTGTACTTGGCATCGGCCGCGTTCGACGCGGTACCTTGCCCGCTAATTCACCCGTGATCGTCGTCGATTCTAAAGGCAAGGAACGTCGCGCGCGCGTACTTACAGTACTGGGGCATCACGGATTGAATCGTGTCGAGCTGCCTTCGGCGCAGGCAGGCAACATAGTCTGTGTAACCG
>CAZFIA010000045.1:18977-25743 GCA_964519335.1 uncultured Pseudomonadales bacterium | reverse complement strand
CCCCTACTTGGAATCCACAGGTCGTTCGGTACGAACGCCAACGCCTGTAGCCGTGATTACCAGTTCGCCATTTTGATCGCGGTACTCAGTAACCGACTCTGTAAACACCAACTTGCCCGAGCGTTTACCTTCTTTTTCCCAGGTCTTGCCCGGCTTGGTGGTCGCCTGCAATACATCACCTGGTGCGGGATGACGATGGTATTCAAAGTGTTGTTCTGCGTGCAGACCGCCACCGTTACCCCCCCCACCACCACCGGAAGATTTCTTAACGCCCGTGGGTTCTTTGCCCGATCCGAACCAGTCTCCGCCGATCTTTGGACGCAGGAAATAATCCGGATCAAACTGAGCGCTGGACTGCGCGAATGTGGGTGGCGCAATAACATGCCCGGGTTCGGTGCCCTTTGCATAGTCATCGTCGTAATAGATTTGATTGTCATCGCCTACCGAGCGCGCAAACATCATGATGTGGCTCCCCTCAACCGGGAACTTGTCAATCGCCATAGTTTCCCCCTTTACCTGTATTTATTATTACCAGAAGACCCTGAGTATCACCGAAGGTATGGGGCGCGGCAACCACGTAAAACTGGAGAAAATCCTGAATAATCGAGGGTTAAAGCGGCTTCGTCAGGACGCCAGGCCCCTGGCTAGCGCCCTTTGAATTCAGGCTTACGTTTCTCGAGAAATGCCGAAATTCCTTCAATCTTATCCTCGGTTTGCACCAGCGCGCCTTGCGCGTATTTCTCGAACATAAGGGCCGAGGCCAGGCTACCTTCCATCCCGAAGTTGACCATGGCCTTCATGGTACGCGGCACAAAAGGCGCAAACTGGGCTAGCTGCGACGACATTCGCTCAGCCTCCGGCAGCAATTCAGCGCGCTCGACGACGCGGGTAACCAAACCTATCTGCAGTGCGCGGGCAGCATCAATGGGCTCGCCCATTAAGAGCATTTCCATACCCCAACCGCGACCCACAATGCGTGGTAATCGCGCTGTGGCGCCACCACCCGGAATAATGCCGAGTTTGCCTTCCGGTGTAGCAAATCGAGACTCAGGCGTTGCAATGCGTAAGTCACAGCCAAGCGCTACCTCTAGTCCACCGCCCATACAGATTCCGTCAATGGCCGCAATAGTAGGCTTGGGCATACGCTCCAGTTGATCAGCAAGTCCCTGCACTATGGGTTCGAGCGCTTTTTTGAGGTCGCGGTCAATCACCTCGGCAAGATCGCTACCTGCTGCAAAGGCACGCCCACCGGCCCCGGTTATGGTTAACACTCGAACGCTATCGTCCGCTTCAACCGACGCAACTGCAGCCTGCATTTCTGCAAGCGTAGCAAGTGAAATAGCGTTGTGCTTGTCCACCCGATTTATGGTGATAAGCGCGGACGGCCCTGTTACTTCTAAGAGTATGTTCTCGTAGGAACTTGCATCGACCGCACTCACTCGATCAGGCACCGGCCTCAATGTCTTCGATAAACGCCTGCGATCGCGAAATAGATTCTTCCATATCTGCAATCAAAATAGACACGTCGTTTTCAACCGCATTAAGTTCAGATCGTAATCCTGAGATCGCTTGGGCGTTAAGATTGTGTTTTAGATACAACACCTGATCGCGAAACACATTTAGCACGGGTTCCATTCGATCTTCGGCCTTACGCATCGAACCAAGTAGAGCTTTGTACTTTGTTTCTGTGGTGCGTAGTTGTGTTTGGCTTGATCGCTTAAGTTCGGCACTGGAATATTGTTCAATCTCGGTGCGCCACTCTGCAAACAGATCTTCCGATACGTCTTCGACATCGTCGATGTGTTCGGTAACCGCTTCGGCGCGATCGTTAGCCTCGTCAAACTCATCTGAAAGGCTTTCGTACATGCTCTTTAGATCGCTGTCTTCGATATTGACGACGCTCTCGAACTGATCGAGCGCAGACTTGAACTGTTCTTTGGCCTCTTCCTGAGATTCAATCGCAGCTTCGACATTCCTCACCAGCAGATCCCGCTTCTCGAAGCCAAACTGCTCCCAGGCGCCGTAATAAACAGAATCGCAGCCGCTAATGCCGGCCAACATGGCAAGCAATAGAGTAGTACCGGTAATCGACATCAGGCGTTTCACGTCGTTTTCTCCAAAGTGAAAAATGAAAGGTGAACGTTACACAGGGCTCCATTGTAGTTTGTTCGGACACAAACAAAAACGGCGCATTCTCAAATCCTTTGCAGGGAGAGAATGCGCCTTTTGGGTCTTTTAGTCGGTGGGGCCAACCCGTCTAGCGGGGCCAGACCCTGCGGCCTGCCCCATAGATCGGGCTTTTTACCGAGTTAACAGCCTATTGACGTACCGTCTGGGTACCGGCAACCACTGCCGACACACGGCGGTTTTGCTGTCGACCTTCGGCCGTCTCGTTAGAGGCCTTGGGTCGAGTCTCGCCGTAGCCACGAGAGGACAGTCGGCTTGAATCGACGCCACCCTGAGTCTCGAGGTAGCCACGTACCGATGCCGCGCGGCGCTCTGAGAGTGACTGGTTGTAGGCTGCAGCACCTCGGCTATCGGTGTGACCTTCGATCACAGCATTAGCCGTTGGGTATTGACGCAGGAAGTCGACAACGCGCTGGATCTCTGGGTAGTGGTCGCTACGCAGGTCAGCGGAGTTAGTATCAAATTCGAGGTTTAGGTCGATCGTGACTTCCTTCTCGAGCTCAACGTAACAACCATCGGCATCCACCTTAGCGCCACGCTCTGAATCAGGGCACTTGTCTAGATAGTCCGGTACGCCGTCGCCATCGCTATCGAGTGCGCAACCTCTGGAATCTACTTCGACACCCGCAGGCGTTGTTGGGCAACGATCAGCGTCGTCATTAACACCGTCGCCGTCAGCGTCACCTGGACCTGTTAGTGCACAGCCATCGCTATCCACCGCAGTACCAGCAGGTGTATTAGGGCAACGATCATCTGAATCGTAAACGCCATCGCCATCAGAATCTGTAGGTCCGTCTGAAGCGCCCTCAATTGCGCCCAGCATCGCCGTAATACCTAACTTGAAAAAAGGTTGTACACCGCCACTGTCTTCCGAATAAACGCCGCGGAGGTCACCACGCAACGCAACCCGGGGTGTCATGTTTGAGAAGAAACCAACACCAGCGTTCACCTGGTTTTCACGCAGTGTTCCAAGTAGCCCCTGACGTTGTGCTTCAACTCGACCATAGCCACCCACAAGGTAAGGAGTGAATGCCTTGTTGCTGCTGTCGGAAAGCTTATAAACCAGATCCAGCCAAACCTGTTCAGTCTTGGCTTCATCAGCGCCGCCGTTTGGAACGGTAACGTCGTGATCACTACGCAGATAGTTGATCTCACCCAGCAGTCGATCTGTCAAGCCATAGCCAATACCAGCTCCTACGCCAAGCTCGAGATCATCACTCAGATCCTCATCCTCAGGGGGAGAGTAATAGTGAGCGAACACTGGCAGATAAAACTTGCCCTGTGTTGGACCATGATCTTCGGCCACAACAGCCGATGTAAACGCAGAAGCAACAACCGCTGCTCCTACAACCCCTAATATTTTTTTATAGACATTCATTTGATTAATCTCTGCTCCTGGTCGAGACGTAGAGGGCAAAACCTTGTAATTCTTATAATTTGGCCCAGCAAACCGTGCGTAGGGTAGGCGAACCTCTTACCATTGTACAGCCAGCTAAACAGTGGTTTAGCCCTAATATTAGGCAGCTATTTTGCGTATATGCCCGAAAACGGCGCTTAAAAGTAAAGTGACGAAAGATCTATAAGATTCAGGCATAAAAAAGCCCGCAACTCTGGAGAGGAGAATTACGGGCTAATGGCCACTGAACGGGACCGGTCGGGATGGATAATCCGTTACGAACCCCATGGCCTATAGGGGATAGAGATTGCCTCAAGTATCCAACGGTGAATGATCCAGATCTGCAATCTTCAGACAAACGATCCAGGTGGTTACCCGCCACGCTGGTCTGAATCTGCAGCACTCTCTCAAACGCCTTCGGTTACATCTCGCATAGTGCCCTATGCGTGTTTCGCGCCGATTACCTCGACCCGCATATTTGTGTCAATTTGTTACACCCAAGGGTTACACGCTCGCTTCTACAGGTAACGGCAGACTTAACTGCACGCGGGTGCCCGCTTGCGGGGCGTCGTCAATCGAAACGCGCCAGCCGTGGCTCTCGCACAGCTGCGCAACAATCGCGAGGCCAAGCCCACTGCCTCCGGTGTTCACACTGCGCGAGCTATCTAGACGATAAAACGGCTCGAAGACCTGGATCCTAGAGCCCGCAGGGATACCCGGTCCACAGTCATCGACAAACAGCTCCAGATCGCCGTCCCTTAGACGCGCTTTAACAGACACTTTGTCGCCGTGTTGAATAGCGTTACTAATTAGATTCTGCAGTACCCGCCGAAACGCACCTACGGCTATGGGCATCCGCAGGCTGTGCGGAATTTCGAGCTGACTCTGTACCGGCTCGTCCTGATGGCCAAGCACATCCTCGAGTACCCCTAGCACGTTAACCAGTTGCGGCGACTCCCCGGCACCCTTGGCAAACTGCATGGTGTCGCTTATCAGGTCATCCATGGCAATTAGATTGCGCTCAAAGCGCTCCTTAACAGGCTCGGAAACCTCCGCCGGCAACAGCTCTACCGCCAGCCGCATTCGCGCTAGCGGCGTACGCAGATCGTGCGAGATTCCAGCCAGTAAGGTTGTGCGATTGGCAAGCAGAGTCGATATATCACGCGCCATGGTATTAAAGTTCCGCGCAAGCGATACAAGCTCACGTGGTCCCTCTTCAGGCAAGGGCACAAAATCTTCGCCACCGCGAAAAGTCTCGGCGAGGTTGGCCGTGCGTACCAGCGGGCGCGCGATACGCTGAACAATAAATAGCGATGTGAAAAACACAATCGCAGCCCCGGCAATAAGAATGATCGCGGCGACATAAAGCGTTTCGATCGAGCGTCGGTTTTCAGAAAAACCAATGCGAATATCACGCTCTCCCATCGGTACTCTTGCCCACATTAACTCGTCAGTCCGCGTTAGTTCGACGGGCTCGCCAAGTCGCTGCGCTAGCTTTTCGGCCAGAACATCAGCGCGGCGAACTCCCGAAACCGGCATCTCTTCTTCTATCTGATCATTGGTGATGATCATGTCGTGGCTCTCGGCCAGCTCAAGTTCAAAGTAGGGCCGCGCTTCTGGCGATAACTCAACCCAAGTTTGCGCAGAGAGAACCAGCAGCGCTGCCTCGTCATCAGCCGAACGTTCGAGAATGGGTTGCAGCACAAATCGATCGAGCGCAAGCATGGCCAACAAAATAATCGTAAACGCGCTGATACCGAGCACCAGGTTGGTTCGTACCAACAAGGAGCCACGCCCAACACCGGCGGTCACTCTGGCCTCCATATCAGAAGTGTCTGAGTTAGTCGCCATCCGGGCAGAACATATAGCCCTTACCCCAAACCGTTTTTATAAAGGCGGGCTGAGCGGGATCGGGTTCGAGCTTACCGCGCAATCGAGTCACACGAACGTCAATACTGCGATCAAATGGCGAGCGTTCTGCACCAGTGAGCAAATCGAGAATGCGATCGCGATTGAGAACCTGATTTGGATGCGCAACTAGGATAGCTAGAAGATCAAACTCCCCGGAGGTTAATGAGACCGGAGCACCGTCCCGCGTAAACTGATGGGATCGGACATCGAGTTTGCAGTCGCCAAACTCAAAAACGGTTATCGCTGGCGTCTCAACTTCTGCAAGCACTGCGCCTCGTCTCAGCACTGCTCTAACGCGCGCGAGCAACTCACGTGGATTAAAAGGCTTTGCCAGATAATCATCTGCACCTATCTCTAGGCCAACGATACGATCTATGTCTTCGCCCTGAGCTGAAACCATAATGATAGGTATCGATGTTGCTGCTTTTAGGCGTTTAGCGATAGACAGTCCATCTTCGCCGGGCAACATGAGATCAAGAATCACCAGATCGATCTGCCGCGCGGCAAGAATCGCATCCATGGAGTGTGCGTCTTCGGCAGCAACTACGCCGTAACCCTGTTGCGTCAGGTACTCGACGGTGAGTTCGCGAAGTTCAGCATCATCGTCTACGACTAGCAACGTGCTGGCACCAATAGCATCGATAGTTGAACCTGCGGGCCTTTGGGAAACCGCGGACCCAGATGAAGACGGATTAGTAGTACTGTTTGTCACGCCGTTACTCTGAATGAAGACGCGACTGTTAGCCAGTAGCTAGCTAATGGTAGAAAAGCTCATGCCTTACAAGAAGAGTCGCAACGACGAGAGCTCAGATAGGAAGAGGAATCAGCGCTGACGGGGATCTGAGGGAATGCCGGGGCCTGGGATATCCCTCACGCTTATAACGCTGTTAGGTGAAGGTTCTTGCGGGCGCTGAGAGGCACCGTTGTGCCGCCGTTCGAAGCCCATACCAAACGCCCGGCGTCGATCTTCTCCTTGTACCCGAACTCTGGTTTGGATCTCGACGACTGAACGGACGACTGTGCCATCAGGTTGTCGCACCAATCGCCCATAGCGACGCCGCTCTGTAGAAGGTATAGCGACAGGAGCAACGGCAGAGGCCTGAGGCTGCATACGCTCGCGAGTTTCTTGAATGAGCTCCGTGCGCTCAACATCGTCCAAGGCGCCCCAATCGGCGGCGAGACGGGTCAACTGTGTATCGGATAATTCATCAAGTCTATCGGGTCCGTCTGATAAGGCTCTTTCTTCAGTTTTCAGTTGCTCAGTGGTCAGTT
>CAZFIA010000045.1:0-18877 GCA_964519335.1 uncultured Pseudomonadales bacterium | reverse complement strand
TCAGTTGCTCAGTGGTCAGTTCGGACGCATTAGAGGGAACAGCTTTAGTGACAACGACGGTATCCGCCAAAGTCGACAGCGGCACCAAAAATAGTAGCGCAGCGATCACCGCAGCAACCAGAGGGGCAATCACAGCCGCACCACCGGATACCCGGACGCTATCTCTGGCCGTACATCGGGGTGTATATCCAGGCGCGTAACCCGAATAGTTGGACCTACGGGTATTTGGGAGAAAGGTGCGGATCAAGCGTTCAGCCTGCCAGTTTTTACACAATATTAATTTTCCACAGATAACAGCGCTGTGCAATTACCAGCTGGTTTCAATATGTAACCGCACAGTCCAGGGAGGCGGCCGCAGCGGGTGGCGCGGCGGCTGGGTATCGGACAAAAAAAACCGCAATCCGAGGGATTGCGGTTTTTCGGTCGCCCATCTATCTATTGGGCGGACTGCTTGGACGGATTGTGCTCTATGCGGCCTCAAACAACCCGGCAGCGCCCTGGCCGCCGCCGATGCACATAGTCACAACGCCATAGCGCTTCTTGCGACGCTGAAGCTCGCGCAGCACGTGTCCGGTGGTGCGAGAGCCCGTCATGCCAAACGGATGGCCAATGCTGATGCTGCCGCCGTTGACGTTGTACTTCGCCGGATCAATGCCAAGGGCATCGCGGCAGTACAAACACTGTGACGCAAAGGCTTCATTAAGTTCCCACAGGTCGACGTCGTCCTGCTTCATACCCAGATTCTTCAACAGTCGTGGAATCGCGAACACGGGTCCGATACCCATTTCATCGGGTTCGCAACCGGCGACGGTGAAACCGCGGAAAATACCCATCGGCTCAAGACCCAACTGGTTCGCGCGCTCGGCGGTCATCAGCAGCGTCATAGAGGCGCCATCTGACAACTGGGAAGCATTTCCCGCGGTTACGGAACCGTCTTCTTCGAACGCAGGCTTCAGCTTGGCCAGGCTTTCTACAGTGGTACCCGGACGATTGCACTCGTCACGATCAACAACCACATCAACATGGCTTTCGTCGCCAGTTTCTTTGTCGACCTTAAGCATGGTGGCCTTCATCGGCGTAATTTCTTCAGCGATCCAGCCCTGGTCTACCGCATTGGCATAACGAGACTGGCTCTCGGCTGAGTAGGCATCCTGAGCTTCACGAGTTACCTGGTAGCGCCGTGCTACCACTTCCGCGGTGTTGCCCATCGCCATGAAGATATCAGGCTTCTCATCAACAAGGCGTTGGTTAGGCGTCGACTTGCCCGCCTCTTGTCGAGTGCGCATCGAAATGGAATCTGCACCACCCGCCATCGCAATCTCGGTTTGGCCAGACGCAATTTGTGTTGCCGCAATGGCAATCGACTGCAAACCGGAAGAACAAAACCGATTGATGGTTTGGCCTGCAGTGGTAATAGGCAGTTTTGACAGTACAACCGCGAGACGCGCAAGGTTGCCGTCTTGCTCGCCAGCGTGGCTTGCAGCGCCAACCACAACGTCCTCAACTTCGTTTGGATCCAAAGCGCCGTTGCGCTCCAGTAAAGAATCAATGCAATGGGCGAGCATGTCGTCCGATCGCGTTAGATTAAAGCTACCGCGAAAAGATTTCGCGAGCCCCGTTCTCATAGAATCAACAATAACTACATCGCGCATAGTCGCCCCCTTCCAATGATTTAACTAATTAGTACGCGCCCTGAGTCTACTCAGATCGGTTAATTGGCGCTAGCTTCACGCCGGCTGCCGAAAACACAGGACAAAAAAGCCGGCGTATCCGCCACAACCATTGCAACGAGTACCCGGCTTTTCAAGATCAACAGCCGAGCTACAAAGAGCTCGACTGAGAGGTCAGGCGCCAGCGCCTAACCAGTCTGGTTTAGCCGTCGCCACCGAGAAGGCCTGATGCCTTTTCTTTGCCAGCTTCCATCAGTCTCTTCTTGGCTTCATCGATCGCGTCGGTAGTTCCACCTGTAGCTCCAGATACCGCGCCGGCAGCATCGGCTGCGCCGTCTAATGCGCCGTCACCAGCGCCAGTCAAACCGCCCAAAGCACCGCCTGCACCGCCAGTAACCTTGTCCAGTGCACCACTGCCTGCTTCTTTAACAGCGTCCATAGCACTACCTGCAGCGCCTGAAACAGAGTCGCCAGCTGAACCAACGGCATCCATGGCCTTGTCGCCCATGTCAGACATACCGTCCATTGCTTTGCCGCCCATGTCTTTCGCGCCAGCGGCCATGTCTTTCGCGCCATCGGCCATGCCGCCAGCAGCATCCTTCATACCGTCCATCGCTTTGCCGCCCATGTCTTTCGCGCCATCGGCCATGTCGCCAGCCGCATCTTTCATGCTACCTGCTGCGTCTTTCATTCCGTCTGCCGCGCTGTCTAATGCGCCTTTTGCACCGTTGTCGCCGCAAGCTGACACGCCAACCACCAACAGGGCAGCGGCAAACAGTTTCGTTAGATTGGTCATGTGATTCTCCATAATTATATTTTTTTGCCCGAATGCTCGTGCAGACCGAACATTCTATCGCAAACGAACAAACCCAGTGATTCCCCCGGTTTGTCTGAGCAGGAGAATACCCCAAAAGAAATAGTCCCACACCCGTACTTACAGCTAGCATCTGTAAAGTTGAGGGCCTAAAACAGCCAATTCGACAATATTCTGTTGCAACCTGTCCGATCAGCCGTTGAGATCAGCCTGTTCATTCAGCAATGCGTCAGGCTGTTGGACCCTTTCAAATCGAAGCCAAGGGAAGCAGATGCCAAATACCATTGATATATCTACAACTCCAGAGATCCTCCACGACGGCCTGGCCTTCGGCGAAGGCCCCAGATACCACAACGACGCTCTCTATTTCTCCGACATGCACGCCCATCAGGTCCTCAGGTTTGACCCCGCCCAGGGTTCCGTATCTGTGGTTGTTGAACTCGATGAGGAACCCTCAGGCCTGGGTTGGCTACCCAATGGCGATATGGTGATTGTGGGCATGACCAGCCGATCATTGCTGCGAGTTGTTCAGCCAGACGCCGAGCAGCCGCCCACGTTAGAAACCTGGGCCGATCTATCGCATCTGGCGCCTGGACTGTGCAACGACATGGTCATGCTGCCCAGCGGCGCGGCCTACGTGGGCAACTTCGGCTACGACCTGCACGCGGGCGAGAAATTTCGCCCCACGCAACTGATTTATGTCTCGCCCGAAGGTACTGCCAGCCACTGTGCCAGCGACCTCGTGTTTCCAAACGGTACGGTGATCAGTCCCGACGGTAAAACACTTGTGATCGCCGAGACCTTTGGCGGCAAGCTCACAGGCTATGCGGTAGCGGAAGACGGTTCGCTGAGCGCACGGGAAGATTGGGCAGAGCTACCCGAGGGCGCCGTACCTGATGGTATTTGTCTCGATGAAGCGGGTGGCGTGTGGGTTGCTTCACCCACCACCAACGAATGCTTGAGAATGGAACGCGGCGGCAATCTAAGCCACCGAATAGCCCTCGACCGCGGTGCCTTTGCGTGCATGTTGGGCGGAACAGATCTGTATATTCTGAGCGCAAAATCATCTACGCCGGATGAATGCAAAGCCCAATTGTCCGGGCAGCTATTGCGGGTGAAGGCTCCCTACGCCGCAGCCGGTTACCCTTAAGACTCTCACCAGTATCCTCAGCAGAGAAACGACTAACCAAATGAACACTTCGACATCTTCATCTGAATTATCTGGGCAAGCATCACTACCGCAATCCGAATCGTGCTGGAAAAACGATGAGCTGCGCATGTTTGCGGATGCCGCCAACAAGTTCTTCCAAAAAGAATTTGTCCCACATACCGAACGCTGGCTTGCGCAGGGACAAATCGATCGCAATGCCTGGCAAAAAGCGGGCGCCGCGGGTTTGCTTTGCGCGGAAGTCCCCGAGGAATACGGCGGCGCTGGCGGCGACTTTCGCCACGAAACCGTAGTGATGGAAGAAATGCATCGAACCGGTGTGGTGGGATTTGGCCATCAAGTTCACAGCACCATTGTAGCGCCGTACGTATTGCACTACGGAACAGAAGAACAAAAACAACACTGGCTACCCAAAATGGTTACAGGCGACGCTGTGGGCGCAATCGCAATGACCGAACCCAACACAGGTTCCGATCTGCAATCTATTCGCACCACCGCAATTCGCGACGGAGACGACTACATTATCAACGGTGCCAAAACCTATATTACCAACGGCCAACACGCCGATCTTGTGATCGTTGTAGCCAAGACGGATCCGAAAGCGAGGGCAAAAGGAATATCGCTCATTTTGGTCGATACGCAGTCACCTGGATTTGAACGCGGCAGGAACCTTGCAAAAATGGGTCAGAAAGCGGCAGACACTTCCGAGCTGTTTTTTTCTGACTGCAGGGTGCCAGCCACAAGTCTGCTCGGCGCAGAAGAAGGAAAAGGGTTCTATCAACTCATGCAGCAGCTGCCGCAAGAGCGCCTAAGCATCGCCCAGTCAGCAATTGTTTGTGCAGAGCGAGCGCTCGCAATAACCGCAGACTACGTGAAAGAGCGTAAAGCCTTTGGCCAAAGCGTTATGGATTTTCAAAACACCAAATTTCGTCTGGCAGAATGCAAAACAGAAGCAACTATCGGCCGAACCTTCGTTGATCAGCTTGTCGAGAAACACATGCGAGGCGAACTCGACGCCACTACTGCCAGCATGGCGAAGTACTGGTGCACCGACAAACAGTGCGAGATCATTGACAGCTGTGTACAGCTGCACGGCGGTGCCGGTTACATGGACGAATACGAAATCAGCCGGATGTACACCGATGCCCGAGTTCAAAAAATCTACGGTGGCACCAATGAAATCATGAAAGAGCTGATTAGCCGAACGCTATAGAAGTAAAAGTTATGCACGGACCCACATCTCACATCTATTTCTCGCAACGCTTGCGACTGCACTACGTCGACTGGGGTAACCCAGACGCACCGCCTATGCTATTGGTACACGGCGGTCGCGACCACTGTCGAAACTGGGACTGGTTTGCCGAGCGCTATCGCGATCGCTACCACATTATTGCACCCGACCTTCGCGGCCACGGCGATTCAGAGTGGCTGGTGGGCGGCACTTACAACATCGTCGATTATGTCTACGACATCGCGCAGCTGCTGCATCAAACCAAGATGACGCCGGCGACAATTATTGCCCACTCACTCGGTGGATCTATTGCCCTGAACTACGCAGGCCTGTACCCGGAAAGCGTGAACAAGCTGGTTGCCATCGAAGGTATGGGGCCGCCGCCAAAAATGATCGAGGAACGCATGGCCGTTCCGGTTGAGGAACGAATCACCAACTGGATAGATGATCTGCGAAAGATTAGTGGTCGAACTCCTCGTCGCTACGTAAGCGTTGAAGAAGCGTTTCAGCGCATGCAATCAGAAAACCCGCATTTAGACGAGCAACAGGCGCGTCATCTAACCGTGCACGGCATCAATCGCAATGAAGACGGCACCTACAGTTGGAAATTCGACAACTACGTCCGCGCCTTTCCACCTGTTGGCGTTCCGTTCGATGATCAGCACAAACTCAACGAGCGCATGAACAAGCCGGTCATGCTGGTTCGCGGCGCTGAATCCTGGGCCTCTGATCCAGCCGCGGACGGCCGTGCTGCCCGATTTCCCAATGCCAGAGTAGAGACCATAGAAAACGCTGGTCACTGGGTACATCACGACCAGCTCGATGAATTTTGCGGGCGGGTAGATAACTTTCTTGAAGAGCCTGCGGGCAGCTAAAAGCAACCGTCATGCCGGGCAACCCACACGCAAAAGCACTGCACCAGAGCAAATTTGCGGGCGTGTTTCTGGTGACCGGCGGCGGCGTTACATTGCTTTCAGAATTACTGTCTGAACCTGGCGCGTCGGCAACTGTGCTTGAGGCCAGCGTGCCCTATGCTGAAGCCGCATTAGTCGAACAACTCGGCGGACAACCCGATCAGGCCTGCAGCGCAGATACGGCACGCGCACTGGCAATGGCAGCGTTCCAGCGCGCCTGTGACCTGAACACAGCCGGGCAAGAACACAAAATTCAGGACCTAATCGGCTTCGGCTGCACCGCAGCCCTTGCGACCAATCGAAAAAAACGCGGCGCACATCGCGCCTACCTTGCCGTACAAACACTAACAAAAACTGCAACCGCCACCGTTGAATTCGACAAAGGTGCGAGCGGAATGGGTGACAGAAACATCGAGGAAGACCAGGTAACGACCCTGGCCTGGTGCTTGCTCGATGAAACGCTGGACGATGAAACGCTGGACGTCCGATTGAATGCGCCAGCACTTGCGGCTTCAAGTAGCGCAACAATTGAGCAGGTGACTGCTCACAGCTCTTGGTCAAAGCTGCTCAACGGCGAAATTTCTTCTACCTCAAATCAAAACGCATCAAAGCAGCAGCAAGCCATCCGGCCTAAAGCACTGCTGTCTGGCTCGTTTAATCCATTGCATGAGGGCCATCTGCAAATGGCAGACCATGCGAGCCAGGTGTTAGACACAGATGTTGCCTTTGAGCTTTGCATAGACAACGTCGACAAGCCTGCGCTTAGCTATGTTGATTTACATAAGCGCCAAAGCCAGTTTGAGCACAGCGTCTTGTGGTTAACAAACCTTCCTACCTTCATTGAAAAAGCCCGCGAGTTTCCGAACTGCACCTTTGTTGTTGGCATAGATACGCTCGTGCGCATCGGCCAACCCCGCTATTACGAAAACGCCGCCGCTATGCACGACTCTTTTGCCGAATATACAAGGCTTGGCACCCGGTTCTTGGTGTTTGGCCGAAACGATAACAGCGGGTTTCAAACTCTGGCAAACAGCGACGTACCCGAAGCACTCGCAGCACTTTGCACCAACGTTACCGAAGATGAATTCAGAGTGGATTTATCGTCAACCGAACTTCGCAACATCGGCAACGACAACACGGCAGAAACCTGACCGCTAGTGTGCCGCTAGGTCTCCAGGTCTTCCAGACGCTTCGGCCAGTTGTCTTTCAACAAACGTGATAGAGAGCGATCCGCGAGCAACTTACCGCCAGTTTGGCAACCCGCACAATAGTTCGCCTCGTTTTCTGCGTAGCGAATCCGCTGCACTGGCGAGCCGCACACCGGACAGGGCTCTTTGTATTTCCCGTGCACCGCCATCTGCTTGTGAAAGGCAGTGACCTTGTCGGGGAACTCATCACCGGTGCTTGCCATCAATCGTTCGGTCCACTCGGTCATCACCGCACGCGTTGAATCAAACAGTACCTGACCTTCTTCATCGCTGAGTGCGCCAGCCCGCTTAAACGGCGACATGCGAGCTCGCAACAGTATTTCATCCGAATACGCATTGCCGATACCGGCAAACACTCGTTGATCGGTGAGAGCCCGTTTTAGTGTGTGTCCAGAGTCTCGCAGTCGCTCGACAAATTCTTGAACAGAGACTTCAAATACCTCAAGCCCACCCAGGTCGAGCGCTGCAAGACCCGTGTCATCCACGACGCGCAACGACGCTCGCTTCTTCTTGCTGGCCTCAGTGAATATCAACGTACCCTCTGGAAAATCGAAACCTGCGACTACATTGCGACCGGCAATGCTCGCCCCTGGTTCTTTCCATCGCAAGCGTCCGCTGATCATCAGGTGGATTACCATATGCAGCTCGGCGCCATCATCGGTGTCAAAAGTGAACACCAGTTGTTTGCCAATACGAGAGAGTCGCTTAACCGGCGTTCCGGTAAGGGCCTCTAGCGGTGGTTCAACGGTACGCAATAAAAACATGCTAGCAAGGCGAACATCCAACAAGGGCTGTCCCTGCACGCGCTGCTCAAGATGGGTGAGATAGAGCGTTAAGTCTGGTAACTCAGGCACGGTTGCCTCCGGCTCTGGCGTAATAAAGAGGTATGAGGGGTATTGAGGTTAGGTTAGGTTTCGTTACTGAAACTTACCACTGTCTTCCACCGGCCGGATCTAAAACGCCAAACTAGCAAGGCGGCTTTGAGCATGTAATCCCCAACCAGACTCGCATAAACCCAGAACACGGAGAACTCGAGCCAGGTGAACAAGCCAGCCAAGCCGCAACGCATGCCAATCAATCCTAAGAACGTGGCTATCAAAGGAAACCGGGTATCACCCGCCCCCCGCAAGCTCCCGCCAATCGCAAACTCCACAGCCATCAGAGGCATGGCCGCGCCCAACAACATTACAAACTGCACGGTGTAGCGAATTGTTTCTTCGTCGTCGCCAATAAACAGCCGAGCCAGTCGCTCTGAATTCAATAACACCAATAGCCCCAAACCGCCCATAGCGAGTACGGCAAAGCCCATAGAGCGCCACCCACTAAGAGCAGCGCCTTCTGGATCATTCGCACCAAGGTGCTGACCTACCAGTGTGGAGCCCGCGATAGAAAAGCCAAAGCCGACAGTCATGCAGACCATCAACATGGTGACCCCAATGTTGTAGGCCGCAAAGGCTGCTGTGCCATAAAATCGGCCGATGAGAATCAGAAAAATAAAGAACCCAAACTGAAAGACAAGCTGTTCGATACCCGATGGCAGGCCAATCTCGAGCAATCGCTTCAATCGTTCTTTACGCCACCAGCCGCCTTTCGAGTACTTAAGCTTAAAGCGTTGCCCCATCCATAGGCCGATCAAGAGCACAGCGCCAACAGAGAACGCAACGCCTGCTGCAACTGCCGCACCAGCCACGCCCAGTTGAGGAAAACCAAATTTTCCAAACACCAATACGTATAAGAGCGGAATATTTATAGCGTTGACGCAAGCTCCCACTGCAAGTGGTGACCAGGCGTCTCCTGCGGCGCGCAAACTGGCGGCAAGTATGAAGTTGATCGCAAAGGCGAGATTAAAAAAGCTCAGCCAGCGAATATTGGCAGCCGCGAGATCAAGCGTGACCTCATCCAGCCCAAAAAGCCCGGCGATGGGTCGAGCAAACAGCACGCCAACGGTCATCGCCATCAGCGAGAAGGCTCCGCCAACTACCAGCGATGCCATGGTGACCCGGCTCGCTTCCCGATGGTCGTTCGCCCCCCAGGCCCGGGCAACTAACGCAGTTGTACCCGCAGTAATCGCAAGCAGTATCGCTTGCAGCGCAAAAAACACGCGCTGCCCAGCACCGATAGCAGCAAGGGCGGACGCCCCTAGCTCACCCACAAACAGGGTCTGCACAACGCCTACAATGGTGTAGAGCAAATTGCCCAGAATAGAAGGGAAAGCGAGCGCAAAAATGCTGGGGCGCCCCTCTGGTGCACCTTCAGGTACACCTTCGGAGACTGGGCTCTCGGGTTCAGACGCAGCGTTTGGATCGTCCGTGCTCAATCGAAATACCTGAATGAGTCCTGCAAGAATTCCCGAGGGAAACCCGAGGGAGAAGAGAAGCGCAACGATCACTCCCGATCCGCGCAGCTCTCCATAATGCCCGACTCTGAGCGCATAACCGAGTCTCAAAGACAAATCTGGCATAGAATCTAGCCACAATTAACAGGCCCGGCGTAGACCGGGAAGTCGGGCCCGGCGTAGACCGGGAAGTCAGGCCCGGCGAAGACCGGGATACGCTGGGGAGGCGCTATGGATCTTGGAAAACTTGGAGTCTGGTATTTCACTGAAGGCGTGGCCGCAGGCGCAGCAGCAGAAATCGCTCAGAGAATCGAAAAACTGGGGTATTCAGCGCTATGGATACCCGAGACCGTGGGGCGTCATCCGCTCGCACACGCGTCCTGGTTGCTTGCAAACACAAAGAAACTGAATGTCGCAACGGGTATTGCTTCTATCTACAACCGCGAACCTGGCGTTACCGTCGCAGCACAGCACACCCTTGCCGAACAGTCTGGCGACCGGTTTCTGCTGGGCATGGGCGTTTCGCATGTGCCTTTGGTAGAAGGCGTACGCGGGCTCACCTACGGCAAACCCGTGGCCACCATGCGCAAATATCTCGAAGGTATGGATTCATCGATCTACACCGG
Source organism: uncultured Pseudomonadales bacterium (assembly GCA_964519335.1). GTDB lineage: Bacteria > Pseudomonadota > Gammaproteobacteria > Pseudomonadales > Azotimanducaceae > JALZVT01. The sequence continues at coordinate 8,911 of CAZFIA010000045.1, read as the reverse complement.
ACCGAAACACGACGAGGCGCCAAAGCGAGTCATCGCCGCACTTGGACCCAAGATGCTAGAACTGGCGCGCGACATGTGCACGGGTGCGCATCCCTATTTCACCTCGCCCGACCACACGGTAATGGCGCGTGAGGTTCTGGGTGCTGAGCCCTGGTTGTGTGTAGAGCAAAAGGTGATTTTCGAAACCGATCCGGCCAAAGCCCGGGAACTGGCACGCACCATTGCCCAGACCTACATTGGCCTGCCCAACTACCGCAACAACTGGCTGCGCATGGGGTTAAGCGAGGCTGACCTTGAAGGTACCGGCTCGGACAAGTTTATCGACGCCACCTTCGCCTGGGGCGACGTTAAGGCGATCAAAGCCCGAATCAATGAACATTTCCAGGCTGGGGCCAATCACGTTTGCGTGCAGCCAGTAAATCCGAACGGCCAGGTGGGCGATTTGCACTGGCAGGCACTGGAAGAACTTAAGGACGGCGTCTAATGTCTGCGGCCAATCCCTTTGCCGGGAAGGTTGTTGTAGTTACCGGTGCAGCAGGTGCCCTGGGTAGTGCGGTTGCAGCCGCTTTTAGCGAGGCAGGCGCTGCAGTCGCGGGGCTAGATATAGCCGAGCAACCAAACATAGTCGCTTGCGATTTGTTTGACGCAACAAGCTGCCAAAGCGCCATTCAAAAAGTGCTGGCTAGCCACAAAAAGATCGATGTGCTGGCTAACGTGGCCGGCGGATTTGCCATGGGCCAGACCGTCCACGAAACAGACGCCTCTACCTGGGAGCTCATGCACAAGCTGAACACAGGCTCTGTTGTAAACATGGCTGCTGCGGTGGTGCCCCACATGCTGGCAAACGGTGGGGGCAAGATTGTAAATGTCGCCGCTCGCGCAGGATTGGCCGGAGCAGCAACCATGGGCGCCTACGTCGCATCCAAAAGCGCGGTGATTCGACTCACCGAGACCATGGCGCACGAGCTCAAAGAACAACGTATCAACGTCAATTGTGTGTTGCCTAGTTTGATCGATACAAAAACCAACCGAGACGCTATGCCCGACGAAGATTTTAGTCGCTGGGTAACGCCAGAGAGCATTGCTCAAGTCATGATGTTTCTTGCAAGCGACGCTGCACGCGATGTGCATGGCGCGGCCTTGCCGGTTGAGGGTTTGAGCTAGCCCTGACTAGTCAATCTCGCTAAACGAACCATAAGCACCGCGGAAAAAAAGCAAAGGATCTGCGTCTGGTGCAGTGCGCTCGTACGCGGCTACCCGACCGATGGCAATGGTGTGGTCTCCCGCCTCTACCTCGTCATGCAGCGTGCATTCAATCCAGGCCAACGCATCTGCCAATATAGGCGCGCCGGTCGCGCCCGGTTGCCAGTCAACACCGGTGAATTTGTCGCCACCAGATTGCGCGAACCGATTGCACAGATCCACCTGGCCCGCATGCAGCATGTTGACGCAAAACGCACCCGCCGCCCGCAATTTAGGCCAGCTGCTGCTGGTTTTTGCCGGGCAAATCGCGATTAGTGGCGGATCGAGTGACAACGAGACAAACGACTGGGCGACAAAGCCCGCTGGCTCCGTCTCCGGCATGACCGGTGGAGCGGTGGCAACAACAACCCCGGTGCAAAATTGCCCCATCGTCGTCCTAAAATCCTTCTGATCGAAGACCGGTTCGCTCACGCCAATGGGCTCCCAATGGGCTACTGGAAATAAAGCCACACTATATCTGAGGTCTACCGAAAGACGGAGCCTCTTGGGTGTAAAAGAGAGTGTTAAAGTAGGCGCTGAAGCAAGGAGTAGACCGTGAGTGACTTGAGCGCCTTCCGAGACGAGACCCGCAATTGGCTTGAAGCCAACTGCCCAAAATCCATGCGCACGCCCATGCCAGAAGACGAGACGGTATGGGGGGGCCGCGATGCCAAATACCCCAATCCGGATGCCAAGGTATGGCTCGACAACATGGCCAGCCGCGGCTGGACCACACCGCGATGGCCCAAAGAGTATGGCGGCGGCGGACTAAGCGCTGAAGAAGACCGGGTTTTGGCTGAAGAACTCGCGCGCATCAAGGCCCGTCCTGCGCTAAATAGCTTCGGCATCTGGATGTTGGGACCGGCGCTGCTCGAATTTGCAACCGAAGAACAAAAACAGCGCTACCTGCCGCCGATCGTGCGCGGCGAAATTCGCTGGTGCCAGGGCTACTCTGAACCCAACTACGGATCGGACCTGGCGGGGCTGCAAACCAAAGCCGAAGATCAGGGCGATACTTATTTGGTTAATGGCGCCAAAATCTGGACCTCTTATGCCAACAACGCCGATTGGATTTTTTGTCTGGTGCGAACAAAGCCTAACGTCCCCAAACACGAAGGCATCAGCTTCTTGCTATTCGATATGGCATCCGAAGGCGTAAGCACCTCACCTATTCAGCTTATCAGTGGCGCATCGCCTTTTTGCCAAACGTTTTTCGAAGACGTTGTAGTGCCGAAGGAAAATCTTGTGGGCGAGCTCAACAAGGGTTGGAGCATCGCCAAGCGTCTACTGCAACACGAACGCCAGATGATCTCCGGTATCGGCGGCAACAGTGCACTAGGTGGCGGCAATAAGTCGTTGGCTAACCAGGCAAAAAATTACGTGGGTGAGGCCAACGGCTTAATAGACGACCCGTCTTTACGGGGCGACGTAACCCATCACAACATGAACGATCGTGCGTTCCAGCTCACGCTGCGCCGCAGCGCCCAGGAAGCCGCAACCGGCAACGCCAACGGTCACCTAGCCTCTATGTTCAAGTACTACGGCAGCGAACAAAACAAAAGGAAGTTTGAGTTAATGCTCAAGACTATGGGTAGTCAAAGCGTTGGCTGGGAAGGAGAGAGCTTTACCGGCTCTGAACTCAACACCACGCGCCAGTGGCTGCGTTCTAAAGCCAACTCGATCGAAGGCGGCACCTCTGAGGTGCAGCTCAACGTAATTGCCAAGCGCGTGCTTGGTCTGCCTGACTAAATACATTCTCGGAGACTGATATGGAATTTCTTATCTTTATTGCGATTCTCGCTGCCCTCGCGTTTTGGGTGGTGGCCATCTACAACAAGTTGGTCACCCTTAAGAATCGCTACGAAAACGCCTTTGCGCAAATCGAGGTACAGCTTAAGCGACGCTACGACCTGATTCCGAATCTGGTAGAAACCGCCAAGGGCTATCTGGAACATGAGCGTGGAACACTCGAAGCCGTGACCAACGCTCGCAACACCGCCATGGCCGGACTTGCTGCAGCAAGCAAAGCACCGGGCAGTCTGGATGCGATGGCAGAACTCTCGAAAGCTGAAGGCGCCCTGAGTGGTGCACTCGGTCGATTGAATATTGCAGTCGAAGCCTACCCCGACCTCAAGGCCAGCGAAAACATGCAGCAGCTCTCTGAGGAACTCACCGCCACAGAAAACAAGGTGGCGTTTGCTCGCCAGTCATACAACGATCAGGCAACGGCCTACAACACTTACAAGCAGTCCTTTCCCCCGGTTGTCTTCGCGGACATGTTTGGCCACACAGGCGATGCAGGACTACTAGAGTTTGAAGACTCCGCTGAAATTCAGGCCGCACCCAGCGTTTCGTTTAACTAACTTCCACTTGGTCAACCAAAACCAGAGGTATTGAGCACAGGTGGACTTCTTCGAAGCCCAGGATAACGCGCGCAAGAAAACGTGGCAGCTCGCATTGTTGTTTGGTGCGGCGGTTATTCTGCTTATTACCATGACAAACGTGCTGATCGCTGGCGCTTACTTGCTGGCCAGCGGCGGCTCTGGCGCGTTACCGGGCAACGGTTTCATGGACGTGTTAGCAAACATACCTTTCGAGATATGGATGTGGTCGTCACTCGGCGTTATTACCCTGGTCTCGCTCGCAAGCGGATACAAGTACATGATGATTCGCGGCGGCGGCCGAGCGGTTGCTGAATCTCTAGGTGGCATGCGCGTGCAAAGCAATACGGGTGACTTGAAGTCTCGCAGACTTTTGAACGTGGTCGAAGAAATGGCCATTGCCGCAGGCGTTAGCGTGCCTCCGGTGTACCTCATCGATGAGCCCGGTATCAATGCCTTTGCAGCAGGTTACACGCCAGACGATGCGGTGCTCGGCGTTACCCAGGGGGCTATTGATTACCTTAACCGCGAAGAACTGCAAGGGGTCATCGGTCACGAGTTCAGCCACATACTCAATGGAGACACGCGACTCAATATTCGCCTAATAGCCATTCTGTTCGGCATTGTCTTCATAGGACTAATCGGCAACATGATGCTGCGCGGCACCCGCCACACACGCCACGGTATCGGTCGCTCACGCGGCGAAGGCAGCGGCGCAGGCGTGGCTGCAATTCTTGCGCTCGGCGCGGGACTGGCAGTGATCGGTTACGCGGGTACGTTCTTTGGCAATCTTATTAAGGCCGCCGTTAGTCGCCAACGAGAGTATTTGGCCGACGCCGCTTCTGTTCAATACACCCGTAACCCAAAGGGCTTAAGCGGCGCACTTATAAAATTAGGTAGCGCAGGATCAAAGCTACACAACAACGGCGCTAATGAGATTAGCCACATGTTTTTTGGCCAGGCCATCAGCCACTTTTTGGGCGGCATAATGGCAACGCATCCGCCTTTGCCAACGCGCATAAGCGCTATAGATCCCGGTTGGAACGGAAGTTTTCCAGCCGATCTGATTCCACAATCGCTCACAAGGCTCGGAGATACTGCCAGCGGTTTCGCGGTCGATCCAGGTGGTTCGCAAGCAGTAGTAGAAGGCGTCGCTGTTGATGTGGAGTCGCTTCCAGAAGTTGTCGGTCGGCCAGATGACCGCAGCTATCGCGCGGCTGACGCCATCATCGAATCCACAGACAGCCTTTGCCTAAGTGCCGCGCGTGACCCTTGCGAGGCACATTTGTTGATCTTTTCACTGTTGCTACACCAGGGTGAAGCGTTAAGCGGAGCAGGCACGAAAACTGGAACGCAAGCGGCTTCAAAGCAGGCACAGATAGTTGCGCAGCTTAACGACGGCGAACAAACCGTCATAGCAAAACTGCAGAAAGAACTGCAGGAAGAAGACGATCTGCATCGGCTTGCGCTTCTCGAGTTGGCCGTCCCTGCGTTAAAGCAAATGTCGCATCCTCAATATAAAGAGTTTATCGGCCAAGTTATTGCACTGATCCGCGCTGATCGGCGCATAGAGCTGTTCGAATGGGTGCTGCATCGACTATTGCTAAAAGAACTATCCCCGCACTTTGAGCGTCCGCGAACGCCGAAGGTACGCTTCAAGTCGGTAGCCCAGGTAACCGACGAAGCCGCAACATTGGTCGCAACACTTGCCCACTACGGTCACGAGAGTACGGCCGAGGTAGACGCCGCATACACACAGGCTATCGAAGAACTGCAGCTCGAGCGCCAGGTGAAACAACCGACAGTGAATAAAGACGACAACTTCGCGGCACTCAACGAAGCACTTAAGAAACTGCGCGATCTTGCGCCGTTGCAAAAACCAAAGTTGCTAAAAGCGTGTGCACGATCTGTGTTGTTCGATGGCCACATAAGCGCCGAGGAAGGCGCGCTGTTGCAGGGAATATCTGCAGCGCTGGACTGCCCGCTGCCACCGTCTGTTGTCGCCAAATCTCAGGCTACCGGCCCCGCGCACCCCACGCGAGAATGAAGTAGCCGAGACAGATATGGCCCGCAAGAAGAAAGCTCCTGTAGAAGAAGACGCATCGTCAAAGAAAACGCGCAAATCAAAACCATTAGCTGCGCTCGATCTTGGTTCCAATAGCTTTCACCTGGTGGTTGCAAACTACGATGGCAACCGAATCGCAACTGTCGACAAACTCAAATCAATGGTGCGGCTCGCGGAAGGGCTCGACAGTAAGGGCGAGATAACCAACGACGCTATGGAACGCGCCATTGAGTGTTTGACTCGATTTGGCCAGCGCCTGCGTGACATTCCCGCAGACAACGTACGGGTGGTGGGCACTAACACACTGCGAAAAGCTAAGAATTCTGCTCGCTTTCTCAAGCGTGCCCAGAAGGCGCTCAATCACGACATCGAAATTATCTCAGGCTACGAGGAAGCGCGAATAATATTCATGGGCGTCTCCCGGGCGCTGGACGACAGTCACAAGCGGCGTCTAGTGATCGACATCGGCGGTGGCTCCACCGAACTCATTCTGGGCAAGCGATTTAAACCCTCCTTAATCGACAGTCTTTACATCGGCTGCGTCAGCCTCTCTGCAAAGTGTTTCAAAGATGGCGCACTCACATCGAAGAACTATGAGTTGGCAGTGAACACGGCCCGTCGTGAATTGAAAAGCGTGCAGGCAAATTATCGAAAGCAGGGTTGGGATACAGCGATTGGCGCATCTGGAACCATGCAGGCAACGCGCTCGACACTGGCGGCCCTGGATATCAGCCATACTGGTATCACGCTTAAAGCAATAGAAGCTCTAAGAGACCGCGTACTCGAAGCAAAAACACTAGCGACACTTTCTCTACCTGGCCTTGGCAAAGATCGGGCACCCGTTTTTCCGGGTGGTCTGGCGATCGTTCACGCGCTAATAGAAGAGCTGGGTATCAACAGCATGCGGGTGTCAGACGGCGCACTACGCGAAGGACTGCTCGTCGACATGGTTGGTCGCTCGCAGCAGGAAGATATTCGCGAACATAGTGTCGCAGAGCTGGCGGAGCGGCATCGGATAGATGCAGCACACGCCAAGCGGGTGAGCGCCACCGCAATGCGCCTCTACGATCAGGTAAAAGATACCTGGGAACTGAAAGACAGCGAGTTGAAACGCTCACTACAGTGGGCCGCAAAACTGCACGAGATCGGGCTGGGAATTTCGCACAGCAGCTACCACAAGCACGGTGCTTATCTGTTGGAACATACGGATATGCCGGGATTCTCGCGCATTGATCAAGCCCGGCTATCGACAATGGTTCGACTGCACCGACGCAAGCTACTGCTAGATGATCTTCCCCAGTTTGATACGGCAAACAAAGAAGATCTGCTGCGCCTTACCGTGTTGCTGCGGTTATCGCATTTGTTACACCGTAGCCGCAGTGACGAGTCGTTGCCAAAATTCCAGGCAAAGGTTGCCGCGACTAGTATCGATCTTAAGCTACCCAAAACATGGCTTGCAAAGCACAGCCTGACCCAGCTAGATCTAGCAGACGAGACCGCTTATCTCGATTCGATCGGGATGACGCTCACCGTTTCAACCAGCTGATCCAATAGCCATTTCTGCGCACTGTGCGGGACTTTGCGAGAGGACTTCACGCGACGGTAGGTTGAATTCGGCTGCAATAACCAGGCTTGCTGATCATCTTTTAGATAGTTCTCAAAGGATTCTTTCAACACACGATCGACCAGCTCAGGGACCTCGATGGGGAAGCAGCTTTCTATACGAGAAAAGAAGTTTCGATCCATCCAGTCTGCACTGGACAAAAACAAGCCTCTGTTTTCAAAGTAATAGACCCGGGTATGTTCCAGAAAACGGCCAATGATGGAGCGCACCTGAATGTTATCAGACACACCCGGTACACCCGGCTTGAGTGCGCAAATACCCCGAACAATCAACCGCACCTCTACACCTGCCATCGATGCACGGTACAGCGCCTTAATAATTTCAGGTTCAATAAGCGAGTTCATCTTGGCGTAGACCCGAGCGGGTTTACCGGCACTGGCGGCGCGGGTTTCGGCATCGATAAACTCAACCAGCGATCTATGCAGCGTAAACGGCGCCTGCAACATTTTCTTGAGCTTGCCCGCTCGCCCCATTGCAGTGAGCTGCTGGAATAATTTCTGCACGTCATCACCGAGTCCAGGGTCATCAGTGAGATAGCCATAGTCGGTATAGAGCTTGGCGGTTGTTGCGTGATAGTTACCGGTGCCCAGATGCAAATAGCGCCGCAATGAGCGCCCTTCGCGCCTTATCACCATGGTCATCTTGGCGTGTGTTTTATAGCCCACAACGCCATAAACCACCTGGGCGCCTGAATCCTGCAAAAGAGTAGCAAGCTCAATGTTGGCCTCTTCATCAAAGCGCGCGCGCAGCTCGATCACAACCAGCACTTCTTTACCTTGAGCCGCCGCCTCAACCAGCGCTTGAACGATGGCGGAATTAGCACCGGTACGATAGAGCGTCTGCCGAATCGACAGTACCTTGGGGTCGCGCGCAGCCTGGCGAACAAATTCGACTACCGGTTGAAACGATTCAAACGGGTGGTGCATCAAAATGTCGTTTTCTTTGATCGCTTCAAAAATATCACCAAAGGCGCGAGGAACGCCGTCTTCCGCTTCGGCTGCACCTGTCATTGGCGTGAGCAAACCTTCGGTCAGATGCGGAACAAAGGGGGCATACTTAAGGTCGGGACGCTCCACAAGATCAGGCAACGCCAACAGCCGATTAAGATTAACCGGGCCCTTGCAGCGATACACATCGCCGTCGGTCAGGCCAAACTTGTCCATCAGAAACTCTTGGATCTCCGGCGTTGTATCGTCAGAGATTTCCATGCGCACGGCGTGCCCGTAGTTGCGCGACGGCAATTCACCTTCCAGCGCTTGCAACAGATCATCCACTGCTTCTTCATCGACAAACAAATCACTGTTGCGGGTTACGCGAAACGCGTAGCAACCGGTTGCCGTCATTCCCGCAAACAGATCACTGGCATGCGCCTCAATGATCGAGGACAACAAGACAAAGTTGTCGGGCCCTTCTACCACCGATTCAGGCATGCGCACTACCCGTGGAAGCGAGCGTGGTGCCTGCACGATACTGCGGCCGCTGTTGCGACCAAACGCATCTTTGCCCTGCAGGGTAACAATGAAGTTCAGGCCTTTGTTAAGGACCTGAGGAAACGGATGGGCCGGATCGAGTGCTATTTGACTCAGGATAGGCGACAGC
>CAZFIA010000044.1:0-26283 GCA_964519335.1 uncultured Pseudomonadales bacterium | reverse complement strand
CGTCAGCCCGAGTGGAATTACTCGGTTAACGCATTTTACGATCGCGAGGTTGGACCAGGCTTGTTAAGCGTAAACGTAAACTGGAAGCATCAGGGCGAATCACTGTTGGTCAATACTGGCGGTGGTGCAGATCAAGATCTTTTTGAACGCGACTACGGACAACTCGGCGCTCGTATCAGCTATGAGGTTACTCGAGAGAACGGCGACGTGTTTACTATCAGCGCCGACGGCCGCAACCTAACCGATACGGTATGGCTGGAAAACGCGTTGTTTTTGGGCGGACCAACTACGGGGTTCCAGAGCTTCGGACCACCTCGGGTGTATGGATTTGAACTAAGTTATACGCATTGATATGCGGTGGGGCTGCAAAATTGTAGCCCCTTGTAACTGATGGGTTGTATGGAAACGGATTCTGAAAATAGCTGAACTGTTATACGCTCTACCACTCATTGACGCTGCGTTGGGTGGATAACGTTTTTGAAATGCGGGAACCTCATTCCCTGCTTCTGTTATTGGTTGTCGCCTTTACTATCCACAATATCGAGGAAGTCGTTCTTGATTTGCCGTCTTGGATAGCGCACGCATACAGAACATCGGCGTACATGAGCTCGGTAGCTTTTCAGATTGCAGCGTTTGGTGTCACGCTCATCGCCTGGGCTATCTTCGTTGCCTATCGGCTACGTCCAGAGCGAAGGCTCTATGTATGGCTCGCTGGATTAGTGTCTGCGACCTTAATGGTCAACTGCTTAAGTCACATAGGACAATCGATAGTACATAGATCATTGATGCCTGGTGTCTATTCCGCAGTTATTCTGCTTGGGCCCATTAGCGCGGTTGCGTTATTCTGCTTTGCTCGCGAGCTTTCACTGAGCAAACTAGGGCTATTTATGCTCGTTATCTCCGGCAGCGCCCTTCAGGTACTGATTGCGTTGTTAACTATTCAGGCCGATAAATAAATGCAATTGCCAAGAAACTACAAAGCGCTGATTCGTAGCGCCTGGATAGGACGAGTGTCTGGCTGCATGCTTGGCAAAGCGGTAGAGCTGTTCTCCATGCGCGAAGGGCAAGCGGCGCTGCATAGCTATCTTCAGGCAACCAATGCCTTACCACTGCGCGACTATATTCCATTCGATGCCAGGGTAGCCTCAAAGCTCGTCCTTGAGCAGTGCTGTAAAGATAGAATGCAATGCAGCGAACCGGACGACGACATCAACTACTCGGTGTTGGCACTCATGCTGCTAGAACAGCATGGGTCAGACCTCACAACCACAGATGTCGCACGCGCATGGCTCAAACATCTTCCACTCGCAAGCACTTTCACCGCAGAACGAGCCGCGTATAAAACGTTGCTAGAACGCGGACACGAATGGTTCCCGGAGGGTCACGATTTAGGATTCGACATTACCGAGTGCGCTGCTAATCGTTACAACGATTGGATCGGTGCCCAGATACGTGCTGACGTATACGGATGGGTTTGCCCAGGCAAACCTGAAGTCGCTGTCCGGTTTGCTGAACAGGACGCGGCACTATCCCACCAGAGCGATGGCGTCTATGGAGCCGTTTGGGTGGCCGCCTTGGGGGCGCTACTAGGCGGCGGCACATCGATGAGTGAGGCTGTTACTACCGCAACAAGCTTTCTACCCACAGAGTCACGTTGCGCAGAGGTGATTCAAACCGCAACAGATCTCCAATCAAATCCTAACGGAGGCAACATCATTCGCGAATCCTTCGGCGACATGAGCGTTGTTCATACGGTAAACAATCTGGGTTTGGTGGTGTGGGCGCTGCTGCGTTATAGCGATGACTTTAATGCAGCCATTGGCGAGGTAGTCACTGCGGGTCTGGATACGGACTGCAACGGTGCGACGGTGGGTGCCCTATGGGCGCTGCAGGGTAAAACACTACCGGATCACTGGTCTGAGCCCTGGCAAAATCGAGTCGGCGTTTCACTGGCAGGACTCTCCGAACTATCTCTGGACGATCTGGTAAGCCGGACCATCACCGTCGCTGAGCGACTCTAACAGATACTTTTTCGATCCCGCCATTTCAGCGCTCGCACAATACGCCGATGAGTCGATGCATCCACCGGGTAGAAGGCGATGATTGCAACAGAACCCAGGATGCAGAATAAGGGAACCAAGAATGTTGCCTGGCGTATACCTTGCAACGTTTCTTCCGATTGCGCCTCGTTTGCACTGTAGCCAATAAGGCTCAGCAAAAAACCAATCGTACCGACCCCAATGCCGGTTCCTGCCTTACTGATGAATTGGCTAAGACCAAATACAATCCCATCATCACGCACGCCACTACGCCACCGTCCGTACTCAACGGTGTCAGGCAGCATCGACCAGAACATCACCGCCATCGAACTGCCAAAAATCCCGTTTACGACCGCAAGGCCCGACAACGTAGATATGTCCCGTATCTGAAAGCCAAACACCAACAGGTTGCCAATGGCTGTACCGCAGCCACCAATGATCCATACCATTCGTTTGGAAAGACGATGCGCAATATAAGTCCACAGGGGAACAGCAATACAAGCTCCCAGGATGCCGAGTGAAATTACTGTAGAGACCGCATCCGGTTCATTCGCATAGTAGCTGATGTAATACACCAGCGATTTACCGCCGATAGTCGACCCAATTATGCCGATAAAAGACGCGCCACAGAGCACCCAAAAAGCCATGTTGTGTTGCACAAACTTGAGAGTTTGACTGGTAGACAGTTGATTCTGACTTTTGGCGATAGGTTTTTCTGAGGTGGTAAAAAAGACCACTACCATCAGAACCGTAGCCAGCAACGCATAACCTAAGCTCACAAAAACAAATCCCAGGCGAAAGTTACCACCACCAAAATACTTGGCGCCTTCGAGCATAGTGGCGGCGGTGAAAATCCCGCCGGCCATCGCTGCCATCATTCTCACCGCCGCCATAGTGCCCCGCTCATCACTATCATAGGTGAGCGCCGCTGCCAGCGACGAGTACGGCACCGAAGCGACTGTGTACAACGTTCGAAAAACGATATGAGCGATTAGACTGGCGGCGATCACTTGATCTGGAAACCAAACCGGAGCCGCAAACATGCCAACAAAACTCAACCCCATAAACGGCGCACCAAACAACACATAGGGTCGAAATTTGCCGAACCTTGTGCGTGTGCGAGCGGCCAGCCACCCCATCAATGGATCAGAAACACCGTCCCAGATCACCGGAATCATAAAGATCAGGCCAGCAACCGCCGGATCTATCCCCAGCACATCCGTGTAGTAATAAAGCAGGTAGAGATTCAGACCGGTAAAGTAGAGATTAAAACCAAAGTCACCGGCACCATAGCCGGCAACGGTCAGCCCACTGACCTTTTTAGGTTTCTCTATAGATCGCTGGCCTTTGCTCGTCGCTGATTCGCTCACAACTAATTCTATCTAACCCGGCCCGGCCTTTGATAGGCTCCCAGGACAGCAATTTTCCCAGAATCGAACAACAAACACGGATAACAGGATGCTGATCAAACAGATACCGATACGCAACGACCTGCGCAACTACATGTACCTGTTGGCTTGTGAGAAAACTCAAGAAGCCATAGCGATCGACCCCCTGGACCACGCGCTCTGTCTGCGAATAGCTGCTGAGCTCGGATGGCGTATAACCATTGTCGCCAATACCCACCATCATCACGACCACACGGGGGGTAATGCACCCGTTATCGAAGCAACGGGTGCTCGGTTGGTCGCCCACGCCGAAGCCATGCAGGCAATAGCAAATGTTGATCAAGGTTTACACGCGGGCGAGAGCCTGCTGTGTGGTGAGCTCAACCTGCAAGTATTGGACACCCCTGGGCATACCATGAGCCACATCTGCCTGTACTTCGCGGGCACAAAGACTACACCGCCTGCGCTCTTTTGCGGCGATACTCTATTCAATGCGGGCGTCGGGCGTTGCGATCTTGGCGGTGAGCCTAAGCGCCTACACCAGACTTTTGTCGAACAGATCTACCCTCTAGCAGATAACGTACAAGTGTTCCCTGGTCATGACTACATTGAGAACAATTTGCGCTTCACGCTAGACCGCGAGCCAGACAACCAACCAGCGAAAGCACTTAGCGCGGAGTTCATGGCAGGGTTAGACGCTGAGACCTACGTGAGCACTATCGCCATAGAGCGTAAGATCAACGTGTTTTTTCGGACGGACCAACCAACGGTCAGAGCGGGGGTTGCGTCCAGCCTGAATCTCGATGCAAGCGAGCTAGATGATCAAACGACTTTTGTTGGTTTGCGTAAACTGCGAGATAACTGGTGAGCCTACTAACCCGCTGGGCTGAAGAACTACCGCATATCCCGTTTGGCGAGCACCCGAGACCAACTCTCACGCGGGAAAGATGGTTGAATCTAAACGGTAGCTGGCGCTACAAAATAGCCCCCACTAGTGAACCAATGATGGATACGTCTACCGAACATTGGGACGGCGACATACTGGTTCCTTTTTGTATCGAGAGCAGGCTCTCCGGCGTGCAACGGGCGCTTCTTCCAGATCAAAGGCTCTGGTATCAACGCAACTTCGAACTGGCAGCCGTTGATGAGCGCACGCTTCTGCACTTCGGTGCAGTAGATTACGAATGCGCTATCTGGATCAACGGTGCCTACGCTGGCGCCCATAGCGGTGGCTTTGATGCCTTCACTATCGATATCTCTGATTACGCGCGGCAAGGTACAAATACTGTCCGAGTGGCTGTTAACGATTCCACAAGTCGTGGCGATCAACCTCGAGGCAAGCAACATCTAAAACCCAATGGTATCTGGTATACCGCAGTCAGTGGGATCTGGCAGACCGTCTGGATAGAGCAGGTGCCTACCACCGCGCACATTGAAGAACTTCGCGTCACTCCCCTATGCGAGCAAAAAGCCATCGATGTAACCGCGTTCTTGCATCGGCCAACACGAAACCCGGAACTAGCGGTACGCATAGTCGTGACGCTCAACTCAACAGAAGTTGCCCACGTAATTGCTCGACCTGATCGACAGATTCGCGTCGCGATCGAAGATCCTCAACTATGGGCACCAAACTCGCCAGTTCTTTATGACCTGAAGGCTGAGCTCATACGTATTGATGATCCACTTCCTCAAGATGAGAATTCCAACAGCCTTGAACACCAAACCCCACAGAGAGGACCGACAGAAAGCGCACTTTACGCTCATGTCGAAGACTCAGATAAGTCGGTAATCGACCGCGTGCACAGCTACTTTGGCATGCGCAGCATTGAACTAGGCCCGCATCCCGATCACAAACGACCCACTTTACTCTTGAACGGACAACCGGTGTTTCATCTGGGTACGCTGGATCAGGGTTGGTGGCCAGATGGCTTGCACACCCCACCCAACGACGCAGCCATAGTCGACGAACTTCAATTTCTGAAAGCATCGGGGTTCAACACCCTGCGTAAGCACATCAAAGTGGAACCCGCACGGTTTTACTATCACTGCGATCGCCTCGGCCTGCTGGTTTGGCAAGACATGCCGAGCGGTTTTCTACCTGCGCAGTTTGTCGCACCAAACGATGAGGATGAAGGGCTAAGACACTCGCGCTCCAGCGAAACCTTTGACATCGAACTGCAACGAATGATTCGGGGCTTAGCTAACCACCCAAGCATCGTCGTCTGGGTGCTACACAACGAGGGCTGGGGTCAGTTTGACACTCACACCTTAACCGAACGCATTAGAGGGTTAGACCCAACGCGGCTGATAAACGCAAGCAGCGGCTGGCTGGATGTGGGCGCGGGGGACATGATCGATAAACACGATTATTCACCAACCCCATCGCCACCTAATGCCGATGGCAAGCGCGCGTTGGTTATGGGTGAGTACGGCGGCGCGGGCTGGCCGGTTGAAGGCCACCAATGGGATCCAAGCTTACGCAACTGGGGCTACCAGACGTATCACAATCGCGAAGCACTGCAGTCGGCTTATCAACAATTTACTACTGCGATCATCAATATGCACCGTACGCACGGTCTGAGCGCGGCTATTTATACTCAAACAAGTGATGTCGAATCCGAGGTGAACGGCCTGCTTACCTACGATCGCTCTGTTGAGAAGCTGCCACGCCAATGGCTGCGCGAGGTACATGCAACCCTTACAGGGTCCATTAAATAGAGAAGAAGTAACACAGCGAGTTGAACGGCCCAGGCTCTTGGTCAACTCGTTCCCAGCTCTTTAACCCGTTGAGCAACAAAAGATCCAAAGCTTAGATCACCGGTTTCGAAACCCTGCAGGACCGCACTTTGCTTTAATAGAACTTTCTCATACACGCGAGTGCTAAAGCGCTCAGATAACGATTCCTTTAAAGTCTGCAATCTCGCCAGAATCGCGCGATATTGCTCGACAAATGCGGCACTTCCGTCAGCGTAATCAGTGAGTGCAAATCCACTGTGCTGCAAGATTTCTCTGTAGCCTGGCAGATCGGCCATGCCCGGCGAGGCCGTGACGCGCCTGATCGATTTGTTACGGCCACTGGGTGGGCTGCCCAACAGCCAGTCACTAAATACCAATTTGCCGTCAGCGGTTAGTACACGGGCAAATTCCTGCGTCAGTTTCGACTTGTCGTCAATGTGGCACCAGGCATCCTGGCCCCAAACCACGCTGTACTGCTGATCCGCAAAAGGCAGATTGGTCGCATCGCCACAAACAAAGCTCACTTGATCTGCTAACCCATTCGCTCGAGCACGATCTGCCGCGCTCTCGACGGTCTCAGCAAGGACATCAATGCCATGGACAATACAGTCGAACTGTTTGGCCAAATAAAAAGCGGCACCACCCAAACCACTGCCAGCATCCAAGACTCGTTCGCCTTTAGCGATTTGCCCAAAACTCGCGAGAGCAGTAGTCGCAGATTCTCCCCCCGGCGAGAGATAGTTATCGCCGTAGATCAACTCCATTATGGTGGTACCGGCCGAGTTGTAGTTGGTTGCAACGCTATCTTCGCTCACACCTATTTTCTTCTATCTACCACTCTCGGTTGGTGCCTGCACATCCAGAAGATGCCCCGTCTTAATCCACACCTTCGTACCACCCGCGCCGGCAGTAAACTGACCGGACGACGCGATGGGCAAGCGCAACCAAGAATGAACCCTTAGTTGATCTTTACCTTCACTACAATCGCCCTCTAACACCAAACACTCTGCCCCACCTGCTGCGCTGATAGTCACTTTCGCATTGGGTTCCCAATGCTCTATGTGCACTGTTTCCCGAGCGTCCGTAAACAGCGGCGTTACGGATACACCCACCCGCGCAGGCAAAGCTACGCTACCGATCTTGTCTATGTGGGTACGTACGTGAGTTCGGTCGTGAGGATCAAACTGCCAGAGTTTTACGAATATCACACACCCTGAATCCGAACCAGGCGTGTGACTCGATGTTGGTGGGTTGCGAATGTAAGCGCCGGCCGGATAGTCGCCATGCTCGTCCTGAAAGATTCCCTCCAACACAACAAATTCTTCGCCCCCAGTGTGGGTATGAGACGAAAACGAACTTCCTGGGTCGTACCGGACAATGGTGGTTGCGCGGGCTACCTCATCCCCTAACCGATCAAGCATTCGACGAGATACACCAGGCATAGGTGACGGCAGCCATTCTATCTCATCAGAATGCACGAGCGTTCTTTCATTGAAGTTTGCGTTTATATCCATAGTAGGGCACTCAAGCCTGGGTGGTCGCTAAGATCGCTTCTAATCGACTTGAGACAGTCTATCAATCCGGAGCTGACATTGCAGACAACATCCCATCGGCGATCATGAGAAATGCTCGCCCAGGTAATAAAATCTTCAAGATTGGACTGGCTGATCTTGTGATCAGCATCACACTAACTGAAGCCTTTTGGCGGGTTGTCAGTCAAGAGAAGATCATGTGCTTTCAACTCGTAAACCTGTTCTCGTCTTGAACAGGAACCACAGCACAAAAGAACAGGAATATGGCGTGTTGAGCGGGTAAATCTGGAGCGGTTCTCAAACCCAATGTGTCCAGCCGCGGTCCACATCGAGTGAACAACGTCACTCTAACTATTTACGAACCTTTCACAATACTAAGTTGCCGTTAGGCACGACATTTTTGCGTGCATCGGCGCACTGGACGAAAGGATTAGTCAGATGGTTGGTCGCTACTTACAGCGAAAGTGTGTCACTGTTGGACTATTAGGATTACTCAGTATCCTAATGGCTGCATCAGTACATGCGGCACCGATACAGTTCACCGTTTCCCGCGGCGATACCGGCGGCACGATTGGCCCACTGAACACAGTGGGAGACGATCTCTGTCCTGCAGACCCTACTAGCGGCTGTGATTTCAATGTTAACGACGATCTCGTCCGCACCAACGATGGTGTGAGCTACATCTTTTCGGTTCAGGTTGATCCACCAGGCGACAACGTCACACTCACAACCGAACTGCAACCCGGGCTTGTATGGGATTCACTTCCCACCCAATGTAATCCACTAACTTCAGCAATTACCGGAGATGGCAGCGCTGCCAACCCCTCCCTGCTCGTATGCGATCTCGGTTTTCAATCCGCTTACGCCGAGGATTTGAACTTCGTCGCTACAGCTCTGGGTGACAATCCAAACGGTACTAAGTCAGGCCTGGCATCGGCCGAATTTGGCGGATCCGTTTCTACAACGATTGTCGATGACCTAAGTGCAGTCCCTGACGTAACAATTACTGCCGCTCCCCGTTGGAACCTGCGCAAGACATTACTCACCTTTCGGACACAAACTGTAGACGGCATCCTGGGGATGGCAGTTTTTTACACTTATTGGATCGAAACCTGGCAACAAGATACCAACGGCAATCCAACGGACGATCCTGATCCCCTGTTAGGCAACGAACTGGTCGCCCAACCATTCACATTTACCGAAGATCTGTCAGCTATTTCGCCTAATGCTTTTGTGGTCGGATGTACCGTTAATCAAGGTACATCCGGGAGCTATCCGTTCTCCCCGTTTAACCCGGCAGAACCGGACGCAAGTGTTCTGAACGCAGGCACCAATAGTTGCAGCGCTACGGGCCCAACAGCAACAGGCAGTGTTACCGTAACCCATTCTGGCGCAGACCTCTCGCTCGGCCATTCGCCCACAGAAGCCCGGAACGGACTGGTCTTTCCCGCCGACCGACGCATTGCTGCCTTCGGTACGATACAAGTTCACATTCCGCAAGCCGATTTTGTTTCAGCCGGGGGTTCGATTGCGGCTACCAACACCATCGTGGGATTCGAACCCTCCAGTATCAGCGGCCAGCTAAATTTTGTTGGCGTCGATCAGAACTCTGCAGACGACGGTCTGGACGCGACCGCAGAGGACAAGTCAGACAACCAAACGAGCAGGACTTTTGTCGAAAGGGGCGGCATTTTTAGCCACACGCTTCGCTGCACAATTCCCAACATTACGCCGCACAACTTTTGTTCGGTGACTAATTCTGCAGGTCCAAACCCCGTGTGGTTCGACGCACCAACCTCAGCCTCCGCGGTTTGGGCGGGTGATGGTGGCGCACAACCTCAACAACCATTTGGTAGCTACACGTTCTTTCGAAATGGCGGCTTCGCCCCCGTTACTAATCTAGAAAACTGTACAGTCATCGACGCCAGCCTCTATGAAGTAGCAGACTACACACCCGATGTCGCCGCACAATGTGTCAGCACCTGTGGTGTCGAAGGCGTGGACTACGTGATCGAATATGGCGTCGGCTACGTCAGCCCTACCTGGCCGCCCGCGACTGGTACTGCCGTGGGTACCGAAATAGTAGGCGAATGCAGCGCACCTGCATCTGCCTGGCACAGCACTACATCAGCAGCGAGGACAGTTGGCCCCATTACCAAGGTTCGACTGCGCCGGCTTACGCCGCTTGACTCAGGTCTGGCTACTGGGCTCGGTACCAATCTACAAGCGCTGGCCGTCAGCAGCGCACCGAGCGGCACCTTGCTTGAGAGTTGGGGGACGTACAGAAGCGATCAGTTCGAACCCGGCGGGCGCGAGTGCAGATACAATTCTGGAGCGCACCCGGCACCTGCACACGTAACCAATTCTTGCGGCGATCGCCTTTTCTTAAGCAGATCACTAGCGCGCATACAGAAAACAACCATTCCAGGAAACGAGGTAAACACCATCTCCGCAGGCGGATCGGTGGGCTTCGAACTCAGGCCTTCGTTTACCTCCGACAGCGGGACAATTCAGGACAACGTAGACGTCGTTGATCTGCTGCCACCTCAATTTGAGTATGTGCCAAACAGCGCAACACAAGGCGGCGTGGCATTCGAGCCAACGATTACTGGCACAGTAGCCACCGGCCAAACACTGACCTGGCCACTGGGCAACATCTCTACAAACGTACCCATTGAGCCCATTCAGTTGAGAGTGCAAACACCACTGGCGACGCCAATGGATACCGCCCTTAACAACGTCGCAAGAATCGATGCCACAAGTGACGCATCTACCGACGAACAACGCAGCGCTTTTCGTAACATTATCGTGGCGCCTCCGGCCGCTATGCTCATGGGTAAGACAGTTGATCAGGTTCTCGTCAATCGAGACGCTGTCTTCGAATACACCGTCGAGTATCTAAACTCGTCATCTGTCTCATTTAATGAGGTACAGGTGATTGACGTACTGCCTTTTGTTGGCGATGCCAGAACCCCGGCGTCAAATTTCTCTGGAACAACTACTCTTGGAACAGTAACGCCACAGTCGACCAACGCACAGTTGTATTACACCAAAGATAGCCCTGTTGGTTTGTCCTCCGATCCCAGTGACCCGACAAACGATCTAACAACGGGCAGCGTAAGTTGGTGCCCGGCAACCCCTACCTACAGCGTTGATCCGTCAGCAACCCCTACCATCGGTGGCACAACCGCAGACTGTCCCGCCGACGGCACCGAGGTAACCGCGCTACGAGTGGTAGACAGCCAATCCCTGTCCCCAGCGACTCCCAGGAACTTTAGCTACCAGCTAATACCTGCAGGCAACCTCGCAGGCGACGTTTACACCAACCAGGCTCAGGCGATGGCGGATGTCATCACGCTGCGTCCGCGCACGCCTTTTGCAACCACGACGGTGATTCAGGACCCTAGCATTGGCACCGCAAAGAGCGTTACTTCAGCAACCGCCGTGGGCGATGGTGCATTCGATGTGGTCTATAACCTGGCCGTTACCAACCTGGGCCCGACAACTCTGCACGATATAAAGCTCACTGACGATCTAACGATCCCGTTTGGCACCGCCACAACGACGCTCGCAGACGTAGATCAGCCAGGAGAGTTCTTTGTTAATCAAGCGCCATCAATCTCTATAAACTCCGCCGATCCTCTATCGATAGCGTCGACATTCACAGGCGGGGCAACGGGTGTAGATCTGCTAGACGTCGCCGCGGGCGGATCACTGGCGCCCGGCGAGTCTGTTAACTTGTCTGTGGGTCTACGCTTCTATCCCGATATGAGCATGGAACCCTTCAACAATCAGACTCAGGTGATTGCAGACACTACAAACGACGGTGTGACTGACGATAAAGAAGGTGTTGTCGATCTATCTGACGATGGTATCGATCCAGACCCTGATAAGGACGGGATTGCTTCCGGACCGGGTGAGGACGACCCCACCCCTTTGATGATTCCGCTGATCGGAGTCGCTAAAGATGTGACAAGCGTGGTTGATCTCGGTGGCGCTATATTCCGAGTCACCTTCGATTTTCAAATCGCTAACCTTAGCGCGGTTGAAATCGCGACTAACGTGCAGCTAACAGACAACCTGACGGCAGCATTCCCGGCGCCGGTGAGTTATAGCAACATCGCGGTGACTGGAGCAGGCGTAACCCCCAATCCAGCATTTGATGGTAGTAGCGACATCAATCTGCTGGCGGGCTCAGACAATATCTCTCCGTTGGGCTCGGCAACGCTCACTCTGGTGCTTGATGTGGCGACCGGTGGCGACAATGGCCCCTTCAGCAACACAGCAACAGTAACTACTGCAGATACACCCGGTGGGCCACCAACGGCAACCGACGTTTCAGATGATGGTTCTTCAGTGGACAGCAATGGTGACGGCAGCGCGGGTGGGCCCAATGAGGACGATCCCACCCTGTTTAGCCTACCCCAACAAGAACTGGGACTCGCGAAACAGATCACTTCGGCGACCCAGATCGGGCCCACGAGTTTCGACATTACTTACGTCCTGGCGATAACCAATTTGTCGAGTGAGATACCCGCAACCAATGTGCAGATTCAGGACAATCTACTAACGACCTTCCCGGGAGCAGCCTCTATTGCAATCGCTGCAGCCCCCTCAGTAACTGGCGGTCTCACTGCAGCAAATCCAGGTTTCGACGGAGCCAGCAACCAATCTCTGCTCGCGGGCAACGAGACTCTGGCGATAGGCGCAAGCGCGCTCGTCAGTTTTATCGTCCGCGTAGATCTGGCCGGCGTAGTTGATAACGGCCCTTTCAACAACACGGCCACCGCCACTTCGGCCAACTCGCCGGGTGGCTCCCCCATCAGTTCTGATGACTCCGACGATGGTAACGATCCAGTGACATCGAATGCAGGCTCGCCCAATGACACGGGCGGTTTTAACGACCCGACACCGTTTAAGCCAGAGACACAGTCTATAGGTGTCGCAAAGGATCTAAGTTCCGTTGTAGAAGTCAGCAGCGGTATATTCGATGTTACGTTCGATCTGCTGATAAGTAACCTCAGCCCAGCTACTACCGCAACTAATGTGCAGCTGTTCGAAGATCTGTCGCTAACCTTTAGTAGTGCGGCAGGCTTTACAGTAAATAGCGTTACCGCACCTAATCTCGCTCTTAACACGGCCTTTGATGGTTCTACCGATACCAAGTTACTCGCAGGAACAGAATCGCTCGCAATCGGGCAAAGCGAAAGCGTTAATCTTGTGGTACGGGTCGATACGGGCAGCAGTTTAGGGCCTTTCTCTAATCAGGTTACTGGCACGAGCGCAACAACCCCGGCAGGCCCGCCTGTCGCAAGCGACCTATCCGATGACGGCACCAATCCCGATGCCAACGGAGACGGCTCGGGTGGCGGCACTGTCGTTGGCGATCCTGAGAATGATCCCACGGTGTTCCAACTGCCACCCCAGAAAATTTTGTTGGCCAAGCAGCTTATTGGCCAACGACAGATCGGCCCCAGTATCTATGAGCTCGACTACTCTCTGGTGGTGGCGAACCCGTCTACCACCGAAGAGGCGACCAACGTGCAGATCAGTGACGATCTAGCGCAGACCTTTCCAGGCGTAACCAGCATCACTGTTACAACCGCGCCAGCGGTTACCGGCGGCTTGTCGCTTGCAAATTCAGTCTTCAACGGTCAGGCAGATACCCTCCTACTCGCGGGAACAGAGAACCTCGCCATCAATGCGCAGGCGACCTTAACGTTTACGGTGACGGTAGATTTCGGCGCCCAAACCGGAACCTTTCTGAATTCCGCAACCGCCAGCGCTGCAAACACACCCGGTGGGCCGGCGATTGTCACAGACACCTCTGATGATGGCTCCGATCCCATTGGCAGCAACAGCGGTTCACCTGGGGACACTGGAACAACAGATGATCCAACACCTGTCACGCTTGATCCACAGCAAATAGGGCTGGCTAAAGACCTGGTGTCGGTTGTAGAAATCGCCCCTACCGAGTTTGATGTGACATTCGATCTGCTGCTGGCAAACCTTAGCGCGTCGCAGGTAGCAACCAATGTGCAGATCGTAGAGGATCTAAGTGCCACGTTCAGCGCAGCTAACAGCTGGTCTCTGACGAGCGCAACAGCTGGCACACTGCTAACGCTAAACCCGGCTTACGACGGCGACAGCAACACCAACCTTCTCACTGGAACCGACAACCTGGCCACTGGCGCAAGTGACACCATACGGCTGCTCATTCGAGTTGACACTGGCGGGTTTAACGGTCCGTACAGCAACCAGGCCAGCGCGAGCAGCTCAGCAACCCCTGACGGCCCGCCGATTGCAAGCGATGCATCCGATGCGGGTACCAATCCAGACAGCAATGGCGATGGCAACGCTTCAGAACCTGGAGAAGACGATCCCAACGTCTTTCAACTACCACCCCAGGAGATCGGTATTGCCAAGCGCGTCGCCGACTTCCGTCCGGTGCAAGGGCCGGAGTATGAGATCGACTTTGAATTAGTGGTCGCTAACTTGTCGACGACAGAGGCCGCAACCAATCTACAAGTAAGTGACAATCTGGTTACCGCGTTCCCCGGCGTTACAAGTGTGTTCGTGAAAGCGGGTAGCCTCACTACTGGCGCACTCACTGCCGCGGGGAACTTTGATGGTATTGCCAATCTCAACATTCTGGCCGGCACAGACACGCTGGCAATAGGTCAAAGCGAAACTATTCGCTTCACCGTTGTTGTCGATTTCATAGGCGGCACGCCACCATTTCTGAATCAGGCTGAAGCAACCGTCGCTAACACTCCGGGTGGACCACCGATCAACAGTGACATGTCTGACTCGGGTACTCAGCCCGATGGAACCAATCCCGGTGCCCCGGGTGATACCGGCAGCTCAGATGACCCCACCCCTATTGAGATCCCGAGCGCGTCTCTGGACAAAACTGCCAGCCCCGCGATCAACGTATCAGGTCCTCTCTACGACGTGACCTACACCCTGGTTGTGCGAAATACAGGCACCATCGAACTGTCTAACATCATACTCACGGATGATCTGGCCAGTGCACTGGCACCTGCCACACTTGTTGGTACACCGGTAATCTCAAGTTCTGGCTTCACAGGCGGCGGAATCAATGGTGGCTTCGACGGTGCTGTAGATACCAACCTGTTAACCAGCAATGTACAGCTGCCGGTCGGCGGGGTTGGAACCGTTACCATCGATGTACGTTTCTCTAACCAGGCCGGCGCACCGGGAACGATTAACACCGCCCAGTTGGTTTCCGATCAAACCCAGGCGACAGATTCACAGGCCGCGATCGCCACCATATCTCAAGACTCTGATGGAGATGGCGTGTCTGATGATCTGGAAACTGGCGATCGCGATGGCGATGGTATTCCAGACGCTCAAGACTTCGATCCAATGGGTTACTTCTACTGCGAAGACAATGGCGAGATTCTGCCCGGCGGTCGCATTGAAGTTCGCACCCCGAGCGGCGCTATAACCTCAGCACTAGGTACAGCAAACGGCGTAACCCTCACTCAGGATGGCAGCGATGGTGCATACCGCTTCTTCTACGACGGCACGCCAGGCGTCTACGAAATCGTGATCGCGCAACTACCTCCCCGGGGCGTCTTGAGCACCACGCGATTGCCTGCAGGTATTCTGGATGTATCTACCGTAGGAACAAATCCGGTGATTCTCGGCAGCAGTGAATTTGGCACAACCAACTTCCTGGCCGATTTCTCGGCTCCAACCAATACCCCGTTCTATCTCGAACTCGACTTCGATAGCGGTGATCCAGACATACTGCTGAACAACATACCGCTAACGGGATGCGCGGGTGGCACCGGTAGCATCAGTCTCGGTAAAACAGCCGTTGATGAAACTGTCATTGTGGGCGACTTTGCCTCGTACACGCTGACGCTTACCAATAACGAGAGCTTCTCCCTTACCGACGTAACGGTTAATGACCTGATTCCGCCTGGCTTCGCTTTCGTCGAAGACTCCGCACAAATCGCTCGCGGCGGTATCGAAGCACCCATTAGTGTGAGTGGTACTCGACCCATCACTTTCAACGTCGGACGCCTCGAAGCCGGCGAAGAAGTTCAAATCACCTATCTTCTTCGCACCGGCGCAGGCGTCGTGCAGGGAAATTACGTAAACACCGCTATCGCGCAAATAGCTGGAACTGACGGTTCTAACGAGGCCAGCGCACAAGTCGAAGTGGTAGACGATCCACTAATCAACATCACTCGTATCGTAGGTAAAGTCTGGCACGATCGCGATGGCGATGGCTGGCAAGACAGCGCAAGGGCAACAAATCTCAAGCTCTATGGCGGCCCCTACGGGAAGAAGCGCCGGCGACTCGGTAGCATTGCAGGACGTACCAGCGAATCGGTGAATCTCTCTGAGACTACAATGGCCAACATTGTCGTAGACGGCTGGCAATTGGGCGATCCTCTTTACCTGGTCACAGGCGAAGGTAGCCGATTTACTATTTCACGCAATGGTCTGGTCCAGGCTGACCACTTTGG
Source organism: uncultured Pseudomonadales bacterium (assembly GCA_964519335.1). Taxonomy (GTDB): domain Bacteria; phylum Pseudomonadota; class Gammaproteobacteria; order Pseudomonadales; family Azotimanducaceae; genus JALZVT01. The sequence continues at coordinate 10,084 of CAZFIA010000044.1, read as the reverse complement.
TCAGATGAAACGCGGAATGACTGCCCAGGACTTGCGCATCAGTGTGACCGACAATGTACTTACTATCGTCAACCACGGTATACAGGAAGAAGGCGTTCCTGGGGCTCGATTGGCCACCGTCGAGGGCTGGGTTATCGAGACCGATCAACACGGGCGCTATCACATCGAAGCCATCGACAACGTCAAGTTTGACATCGGCAGCAACTACATCGTTAAACTCGATAAAGCCAGCCTACCCGATGGCAGCCAGTTCACCACAGAAAACCCGCGCGTTGAACGCCTGACTCAAGGTTTGATGAGCGACATCGATTTTGGCGTGCAACTACACCAGCCCTTGCAGCTATCCCAGGCCGAAGAAGAAACACCTACACCGGTAGCCGCCCCAACCTCACGTGAGATTGTTACAGCGCGAACCGAACAAGCTGAGGTGATACGTTTCGAAAGAGGCAATCACGAGGTTTCAGAAGAGCAGCTCAACTCTCTGCAAGAGCGACTGAATGAGTTGGCAGGCAAACGGAATCTGCGCCTTGAGTTTCTGGGGCATACCGACAACGAAGCCCTGAGCCAAAAAAGCAAGGCGCTCTATGGCAACAATCAAGGACTTTCCGAACACCGCGCGCGCGAAACAGCAGACTACGTAATAGACCAGCTTGGCCTGCCTTCTGACATCGCAGTCATTCAGGGATTCGGAGATACGGCACCCGTCGCCAGCAACAATAGTCGCGCTGGCAGAGCTGAAAATCGCAGAGTAGAAGTTCTAGTGAGCTACGAGGACGTTCGCGTTGTAGAAGAACCTCCGGCTATCCAGAGTGCGAAAGGTACCAGTCACGGCGTTGGTCAAACTGTGTCTCGGTTAAAGACAGTGAATGAAACGGTGAACAGTCGGGTATCTGAAGTTCGGTTCGCTTCTGGCAAGCACGCAATTTCCGGCGACCAAATTCGCGAGTTGCGCGAACAGCTGGCAGCGCTTAATGGCAAGAAGAACGTGCGCGTACGCTTCGGCGGTCACACCGATAACGAGCCAATGGGCGCGCCAACACGGGCCATCTACGGGAATAATCTCGGCTTATCAGAGTATCGCGCAAGAGAAAGCGCTTTCTTCGTCGCCGGTCAACTAGATCTCACCACCGATCAAGTTGAAATCGTCGCCTACGGGGACAGTGCACCTATTGCAAGCAACGAAACCGCACAAGGCCGAGCGCTCAACCGTCGCGTCGAGATTGACATTCTGTACGATGTAGAACGCAAAGAACTGGTAACCGAGACAATCTCTGGGGTGGTTACGCTACCTACCGATAGCGTGGGCAGCAACGGCGTTGTCCGGGCAACCGATGATCAAGCCCTGGCAGATCCACGCCTCGCATTCGTAAGCGAGTACACCACCGTGAGCCCCAATGACGATGTGATCAAGGTACACGCGTACAGCAACTACCCCGCGTATCTCGAAACGCTAACATTGCATGTTTACGCAGATCACGATCATGACTTTAACCGTCCGATCTACACAGACACAGTGTCCGTTGACAACCGGTTCGATATTCTGAAAACGCTGCAGCTGCCTGTGTCGCAGCTCATCCCAGGTGAGACATACCAGTATCGGCTGGTAGCGGCGAACAAAGCGGGCTTCAACGACGTAACTCGCGCTCGCACATTCCAGGTGGTAACCCCGAACAAAGTAAGCACCGATCGCGAACCGATTGGACCCGAAGGAATCTTCGGAATCAGCGATCTCGAAACACAAACCATTCCTGTTCCAGCGGGTCGCATACGCATCGTCGGTCATGACATCGACCCACAGCACTCAGTGCAGATCAATTCCGAGCCGGTATTGCTCGACGAACAAGGGTCATTCGTACTCGAAGCCCATCTGCCACCGGGTAACTACCAGATACCGGTGAGTTTGCTCAATGGCACCGATCAGGGCGCGGTCTCTCTAGAGCGAGATTTGGAGCTATCGATCGGCGACTCTTACTTATTCATGGTTGGACTGGCCAACGTGACTTTTGGTGGCTCAGATATCAGCGGAAACATCGAGACGATCCAGGCTGATGATCGGTTTAGCAGTGACACCTACACCTCTGGTCGACTGGCGTTTTATCTGAAAGGCAAGGTGAAGGGCAAATACCTGATTACGGCGCAACTGGATACCACGGAAGACGAGCTTAGTGAGCTCGGTGACAACGTCAGAGCCAAAGATCCAACCAGTATCTTCCGCCGACTGGAGCCCGATCAGTTCTATCCCGTGTACGGAGATGACTCTACGCTGCGTTCGGATACTGATTCACAGGGAGCATTCTACGTACGCGTCGACTGGGATAAGTCGAAGGCGCTGTGGGGTAACTTCAACACCGGGCTCACGGCAAACGAGTTTGCTCAGTACAATCGCTCGCTTTATGGTGCACAGCTGGTTTATCAGCTACCGCGCTACACCAAACACAATGAGTCGCGCTTCTCTGGTGAGCTGTTCTTGTCAGAGCCACAAACGGTGGCAGCACACAATGAATTCACGGCGACCGGCGGATCTCTGTACTACCTTGATCAGACAGATATTGTTCGCGGCAGCGAGAAGATTTGGGTAGAGGTACGGCGTCGAGGTACAACCCAGGTGCTGGAAACTATTCCTCTACAGCCTGGCCGGGATTATCAGTTCGATCAGTTCCAGGGCCGAGTGATACTCAACCGCCCACTAGACATGGTGTCGAGAGATCACTTCTCCAATATCGTGCGCGATGACTCGCTAGAAGGCGACGATGTCTTCCTGCTAGCAGACTTCGAGTACATCGCCCGCAACTTTGACGCTGACGATCTAACACTGGGCGCCGCAGGCACTGCCTGGATCACCGACTCTTTGGGACTCGGCGGCACCTACGTTCGAGAGTCTCGAGCTGGCGACAACTACGAGCTCAAGGGCCTGGATCTAACGCTACGCAGAAACAAAGGCACCTACCTGAAACTCGAAGTGGCCGAATCAGATGCCGTGGCGGCCTCAAGCCAAAGGTCTGTCGATGGAGGACTGACTTTCGAGAATATTGCGCCAACTGGCAACGACATCTCCGGTAGGGCCTGGGGCGCCGAGGCCCAGGTAACACTGGGGAACTCCGGCTCAGGCGAACGCGGTAAAGTGCGGGCCTGGTACAAAGACCGCGACGCAGAATTTTCTTCAAGCCGCGAATCCAGCGAACTAACCGACACCGTCGATACCGGCATTGAGGCCAATGTACGCCTGAGTGATCGGGTCGATGTCATCGCCCGCGCCAGCGAATTCGAACGCGATGGCCAATCAACAGATCGAACCCTAAGCGTGCAAGGTAATGCCAGGATCGGCAAGAAATTCACGGCCGCACTTGAAGGTCGCTACGAGGAACTTCGCGACGAAAGTGGCGCAGGACTAGACAGCGAAGCCGTGCTTGCGGGTGGTCGCATAGGCTACAAGCCAAACGAGAGCGATGAGATCTATCTGGAAGGCCAGACAGTGATCGACGATCAAGGCACGTATGAGGCCAACGAGCGAGTGACTCTGGGTGCCTATCGCACCTTTAGCGAAAAGTTTGGTGCCGGACTCGAAGTTAGCGAGGGTTCACGCGGCCAGGCCATAACGGGCTTGCTCAACTGGCAAGCAAGCGATGCCATAACATTGAATCTGGAAAGCGGTTTTGGTCAGGGTGCGTCCTCCACTGCTGGCGCTACGCTAAACCTCGCCGACGACTACCAGGTGTACGGCAGCTACGGTATTGATTCCGACCGAACGCTGGGGCGCAGCCGCAAGATTTCAACCATCGGCCAACGAAAGTCCTTTGGTAACCGCTTGACCCTGTTCAATGAACATCAGTGGGTTCACGGTCAATACGAAAGTGTGGCCTCCGATGTGTTTGGTATCGACCTGGGTCTGGGTGAGCATTGGAAAGTGTCCACCTCGCTACAAACCAACGATACAGACGTATCCGGTCAAAACACTAACCGTCGCGCAGCAACGCTGGGTCTAAGCTATCAGAAAGAGCAACAGCGCCTGGGCGCAACGCTCGAACGTCGTATCGACGAAACCAGTGTGAACGAATTTGAGCAATGGTTATTCACCGGTGCGTTCGAATACAAGTTCAACGATGCATGGCGATCGGTTAGCCGCTTGAACTGGTCCGAGACCGACGATGAGGTTAACGGCGGACGAGCAGCCCGATTCACAGAAGGCTCGGTAGGCTTTGCTTATCGCCCGGTAAACTTCGATCGCTGGAACATGTTGGCTAGATACACCTACCTGTTTGATCTTGTCTCTCCCGATCAGCAGGTGAATCGACCCGACCAGGAATCTCACATTGGGTCTGTGGAAGTGCTGTTTGATGCCAACAAGCGCTGGGAGTTTGGCGCGAAGCTCGCGCTTCGTCGCAGCAGACTTCGCATAGACCGCGACACCGGACCCTGGTTTGAAAACGGTGTGAACCTGGCGGTTGCGCGCGCGCGCTATCACGTCAATCACAAGTGGGATGGATTGATCGAGTATCGCTATCTAGAGACCGTTGAGTTTAATGACTCGCGAGACGGTGCATTGATCGGTCTCTACCGCCACCTCGGCGGTAACCTGAAACTGGGTGCGGGGTATAACTTCACCGACTACTCAGATGACCTGACCAACCTCGACTACGATGGCGGCGGCTGGTACGTCGATCTGATTGGTAAGTGGTAGCGTAATTTCCGATTCACGGCCAATTTCGGAGCAATGGCTGTCCTTGTAAGGGATACTCACGATATCCCTGTTTTTCTAAGGAAAAAACTACGCTAATCTGCTGAATTGAGCAGCGCGAGCGAGAAACCAAATGAATGCTGGGGTCGACGGCCTGCTAGACCAAGCAATGCGGCCAGTTGCGGATTCTGTCGCCGCGTTCATATTCTACGCCGTACCTATAAACGGCACCCAGGTTCCTTTGATTGTTATCTGGCTGGTGCTAGGCGGCGTTTTCTTTACGGTATTTCTACGCGGCATCAATCTAACGGGCTTCGCCCACGCCGTCGCCATTTTGCGTGGCAAAGTTGCACAACCTAACGCCACCGGCGAAGTTTCTCAATTTCAAGCACTCACCACTGCCGTTTCCGGCACGGTGGGTATTGGCAACATAGCCGGCGTAGCCGTTGCTATCAGCGTCGGCGGACCCGGTGCAACGTTCTGGATGATCGTTGCTGGCCTCCTAGGCATGAGCACAAAGTTCGCGGAGTGTACGCTGGCGGTCAAGTACCGCCGCATAGATCCAGTAAGCGGCGAAGTCTCAGGCGGCCCTATGCACTATCTGCAGCGTGGACTCAGGGCACTGGGTTACACAAAAATCGGACGTGGATTGGCCATCTTCTACGCCGTCAGCATGGTTATCGGCTGTCTCGGCATTGGCAATATGTTCCAGTCGAATCAGGCCGCGGCGATTGTTATAAATACAACGGGTGGGGCGACTAGCCCATTTGCGGGTCAGGCCTGGCTGTTGGGCGTAGCTCAAGCGCTAATCGTCGGTATGGTAATCATCGGCGGTATAAAGAGTATCGGCCGTGTCACTGCACGCCTGGTTCCTTTCATGGTGTTGCTGTACGTAATCTGTGCGTTGGTGGTGCTAATACTAAACGTCCAAGCTATTCCCGCAGCGGTGTCGGCTATTGTCAACGGAGCTTTCTCGGCGGATGGAATCGCAGGAGGAGCGATCGGTGCCATGATCGTTGGTTTTCGACGTGCGGTGTTCTCTAACGAAGCCGGCCTCGGAAGCGCGTCGATTGCGCACAGCGCATCACGCGTATCCCACCCGGCCTGTGAAGGTTACGTTGGGCTGCTTGAGCCCTTCATCGATACGGTTTTGGTGTGTACCCTAACTGCGCTCGTGATCATTACCACTGTCTATGTACCGGGCACTTCAGATGTCAACGGTATCGAGCTAACTTCAGCCGCATTTGCCACAACATTTTCCTGGGCGCCAATTCCTCTAAGTATATGCGCGGTGTTGTTTGCGTTTTCGACAATGTTGGGTTGGAGCTACTACGGGCGCAAAGCGTTTAGCTATCTGGTCGGAACTTCTCGCGTGGCTACCATCGGCTTTAACCTGTTCTTTCTAGCATTTGTGGTGCTAGGCAGCAGCATTGAACTAGGCGCATTGATCGATCTTTCAGACGCGTTGGTTTTTGTAGTGGCCATTCCAAATTTGCTTGGTTTGTACTTACTAGCTCCCGTAGTCAAACAAGAACTGAAACTATATAACGCAGAAGTTCGCCGTTCGGCTCAATCGAAGCTCTGAACGCTCAACACGAGTTTGCGCCGTCCACCTTCGTGTCGGTGCTCCCATAGATAAATTCCCTGCCAGGTCCCCAGCGCGAGTTCGCCATTGATAATGGGAATGCTGAGATGCGTTTGCGTGAGACAGGCTTTTATGTGTGCCGGCATGTCATCAGGCCCTTCTTCAGTATGGGTATACAACGAAGGATTCTCTGGCACCAAGCGCTCGATGAATGTTTGCAAGTCATGCAACACCTTAGGGTCCGCGTTTTCCTGAATGGTTAAGCTCGCCGAAGTGTGCTGAATAAACAGGTGTGCCAGCCCCTGCGCAATATCGCTTGCGGCAACGGCGGTGCTGACCTTATCGGTAATATCGAACAAGCCCTGGCCATGACCAGAGACTTCGAGGAACAGATTCTTCATGACATTGGACTCCACACCGAGCTAGATCATTCATCAGGTTGTGTATTCGCGAGCGCCCAGGCCCTGGCGCCTTCTGCAACCGCTTGAGCACATTCAGCAGGTTGAGTGCCGCCAGCAAACATGTCTTTGCAGGCGCCAGCAAACAACTCGGGTTGTTCTGCCATTAGCCAGGCAAAGACCTGCTGGAAAACCGGAGGATCGTCGCCGCTGAAGGAAACGCTACCGATCTTGTTTGGCGTGAATGCGAGCTTGAAGGTGTCTGTTGCGGTGTAACCTAACGCACGTCCAAAATCATCAGTAACGGTGATGCGACATTCTTGCATCGGCTCTGATGGAGCTGTGGCAGCAGCGATCGATGTACAGGGTCGACGCTGTTTGATCGCATAGTTGGCGGCTTGTGCCCAGGCCTGATAATAGAGGACGTTATCGGCCTCCTGGGAAGGCGACAGGAGTTGCTCCAGCGCCTCAGCGTCCCAGCTATAAAAGGTGGTCACAAATAGTTCTGCTCGCTGCTGGTTCGACATGAACGCAACTTCAGGTTTTGACGTGGCAGAGGTTGAAGAAGACGGTATTGAATTAGATGCACAACCTACCGCAAGACCTACTGCAAGTGCCGTTTGAAGTAGCCGCAACGGCCAAAGGATACCTCTGCGCGATAAGATGCTAGGCTTCATGAACTGGTCCTCTGTTCCGGCACAAGAATAACGAATGCCCTTTATGAGCGATGACTCTAAAGCCTACCTGAACTCAACCGCGGCTGCGCCAATCACACCGGATGCGCCGAAAGCTCCGGATGAGCCCGGACTCGATTGGTTGTTGTATTATGGGTTACAGCCGCTGGTGCTTGGCGGGGTCGTTGTGTATTGGCTTGCAGACCCTGGCAATCCGCTCAATTTTTTTGGCGTAATCCTTGTCGTGCAGCTGCTACTTGGCGTCCTCGAATACTGGCGTCCGGCGCGACTTCGCTGGCGACAGTCTGCCCGAGAGAAGCTGCGCATGGTTGCGATCTTCGTTGGTGTGTTTGTTACCACAGCCTGGATTGGCGAATGGTACACCGAGGTGCTTCGAGAACCCCTGAGCACACTCCGTGAGTCTGCGGGGTTGGATGTCTGGCCGCAACAGTGGCCGCTGATCGTGCAGGCACTAATGGTGTTTCTTCTATCCGAACTGCTCTGGTATTGGCTGCATCGTGCCGAACATCGATTCAGCCTGGTGTGGCGGTTGTCGGGTCATGGGGCGCACCACGCATTCAAGCGCCTCAACGCCATCAATTCCGGCACCAATCATCCCTTGGAGTATTTTCTACTACTGCTGCCCAGTGCCCTGGTAGAACTGACATTTGGGGTGGGCGTTGCGGTACTGGGGGCATCAATTCTGGTCGTCACTCAAGCCTCATTCGCCCACACCAATCTAAATCTGAACAGCCGAGTTATTGGCTGGTTACTGACGACCAATCTACATCATCTTCGGCATCACTCTGTTGTTCTAGACGAGAGCAATACCAACTACGGATGCGCTTCAATACTGTGGGATCGCGTGTTTGGTACGTTCTCTCGCACACCCGTGGTCGAGACAGGTATTGGGCCCACCGAACCCAGCACCTGGCACAAGTTCATTATGCCCCTGAGAGAACCCGCCGACAGTAACGTGGCGCCATCATCCTGATTCAATGCACCATTATTTGATTCGGTAAAAGAAATTGAAAAAGCTACTATTGGGTTTAATCGTTTTACTGGTTGTGTTGTTCATCGTCGCGACGGTGGTACCTCTTGATCCACAAGAACGTCGTCCAGGCCTGAATCTCTCTGGAGAGTTGGCGGCAGAACAGAATCCGGATTGGTCTTTTCTCCGTGGCCGGAACAAGATTTATGTGCAGATGAACACCTGGTATTTTCTGCCGCACTCGATCACCACCACTTCCTGGTCTCGTGATGGTCAGCTCTTCGTGCCCTGTGGTCGGTGTGCAACCAAGAACTGGCCGAACCATGTAGCCCGAGACAATCGGATTAGGTTGAAAGTTCGAGGTAAGCTCTATGACAGAATCGCCACCCGTCTTCTAGATGATGCTGATATTCGTGCCGCTATGAACACCGCAGACGGCGAACCTCTACCCAATGGCGTTTGGGTCTATCGAATGGATCCTCGTTAGCATCGGCTGTCTGTTACCTAAACAGTCTCCGCACTCCGATCTGACAGATAATTCAGCAGCTCACCTCGTGTAAAGGGCTTTGCCAGCACCGGTATATCAAAATCCTGATTCATACTGGACCCATGCCCACTCATAATACCAACAAGCAATTCAGGAAACCGCTGACGCACCCATTGCGCAAGTCCAAACCCGTTCATCGCGCCCGGAATTTTGATATCTGATAACACTAAATCGAACCCTGGACCCTTAGATAATTGCGTTTGCGCAGCATCGGCTGAATCCACTCTTGTCAGCTGAGCGCCCTCTTGTTCGAAAAGCGCCGCCAAAGTAGTCGCAATCATGTCGTTGTCTTCAACCAACAACACGCGAGTATCTAAAAGTAACGGATCGGCTGATCGTTCAGGCAGAACTTCTTTAGCAAGCTCCTCGCACACTGAAAAACGGAGTGTGATTGTGGTGCCTTTATCGACCGCGCTTGCTATATCGATCGCGCCCCCAGATTGAACAACAAAGCCATATACGGAACTCAGCCCCAGGCCGGTGCCCGTCTCCTCGGTCTTGGTAGTGTAGTAGGGTTCCAGCGCCCGACGGGCTTGTTCCTTCGTCATACCACAGCCTTTATCGACTACCTGGAGCCGCACCAGAGATTCGGAGCCCGAGGGGTGCGCGCTTTCCTCGGTTAACTCAGTCAGATCGGCACGGAGTAACACTGTTCCCGGAGAGACCATCGAATCTGCCGCGTTTCGCAACAGATTAATAATGGATGCCGTTAGCTGGCCCATATCCAGATTGACGCAACTACCGTTGGCATCAGCATCAATCTGCAGCTGATTTACATCGCCGACGGCAGAGCGAAACAGCAGAGCGTTATCCCTCAGGTAGTCGTCGATCGCAAACACCTTAGACTCCAACCGCTGATTGCGCGAGTAAGCTAACAGTTGACGAACCGTTGAACTGCCGGTCTGAACAGATCGATTTGAAGCGCTCAGCGCTTTCTTCTGTGAGTCCGCCAGGGCAAGTGGAGCAAGCAGCTCATTGGCGCCAGAAACCACCTGCAATGCGTTATTGAAATCATGGGCAACGTGCCCGGCGATTTGTCCAATGGCCTCCATGTGCCTGCGTTCCGCTAGCGCTTCTTTTAGTTCGGCCTGCTCAGTTACTTTCTCGATCAGGTCTTTTGACTTGGATTCAACAAGGGCGGCTAGCGATGCGTTGCGCTCACTGAGTTCCCGCTGTAGCCGTTGGTTATAGCGGCGCCGAGCATTAAGTAATAC
>CAZFIA010000043.1:0-26410 GCA_964519335.1 uncultured Pseudomonadales bacterium | reverse complement strand
ATCGAACCCTTGGACGCGATGATGTAGACGGCTTCATTGGCCGTTTGAATTTACTGTGGCGGGTTACTGGCAGCGGTGAGATCGAATTTCGCGCCAGCCGTACGATCAACGATCAGTCAGACAACGTACTGCGCGGCAACGCAGGATTCGGCCAGGGCGCTGTATTCGAGAATGCTAACGTCAACGAAGTATTCGACGAAAATACCCTAAGTCTTAACTACACTCATCAATGGGGTCGTAATAGGGCGTCGCTCGGATACAGGTTCCAAAATCAAGACTTTGATGATGACGCATTTGCAGTAGGCGCATCCCGTGACGAAGAAGAGCGCGGCTTTACCGCTTTCTACACGCGACGACTCAGACCTACCGTTGATTTAAGACTTGGTGCGTCCTTTTTGGAACGCGACTTTGACAGTCGCGGCGTTACAGAAGATTTCCTCACCGCCGATTTCAGGCTGGACTGGCGAATAGCTCGAACCCTGGGATTGTTTGGCGGAGTAACTTATGAAGATCGAGACGCGAATAGCACTACGGCACTCCTAGGCGGACTCTCATTCGATGAGTTCGTCTATTTCTTCGGCTTTAGTTTCGACATCATCAACCGCTACAAGCTTCCGCAAAAGCGTTAGGGCAGCTTGTCTGTCGGCAGAGTCGCCAGCAAAAGGGGCGCTCGAACCGGCAGACTCTTCCTGCAAGTTGAATCCCTTCAAAATAGCGAGCGCTCGCTCGCCGCGGCCTGTGTCGGAAAGCGCCTTGGCTGCGTGGAAGGCAATCGACAGATTATCCGGGGCAAGCGCATTGGCCTTAACCAGCACTTCACTGCCGAGATTTAACTCGCCGATGCCCAGCAAGATCCAGCCATAGGTGTCAGCGACGTCCGCGTTGGCGGGAGCCAGTGCCCAGGCCCGCTCCGCCATCTCTCGGGCACGTATATCACCTGTTTGGTGATACAGCCAAGCTAGATTGTTGAGGATCACAACATTGTTCGGCGACGCCTCCAGAGCCCTTTCGAATCTCACCCGCGCCTGCGAATAATTCTTTCGCCCCAAGAGATTAGTACCCATCACAAGCTCGGCTTCAGTATCTTCAGGGTGAGCCGAAATCCAATTTGCCAAGAGTTCATCTGCCTGCTGTGGCGTCTCAGAGCGCATGTGGATAGCGACCAATCGAAATAGCGCTTCACGAATGTCTTCACCCAACAACTCCTCATAGCCGCTGCGTGCGCTGTCGATGTCGCCTTCGGCTTGAGCAACATCTGCACTCAGCAAACGGTAACGCACCGAGGAGCGGGTGCTTGCGTCTAGCTGTGCAAGCCTTAAACGTGCGAGTCCAACATCGCCCTCAAGTAAATCAATCTGTGCTAATGCAAGTGCAGCCTGATTACGAATTTCGGGTGGAGTTTCTGCCGGCGCCTGCTCAACGCTCCGATACACACTTTGTGCGTTCTCACGCTGCCCGGCTCTTTCAAACAGTCGAGCAAGTCCAAGCATCTGGGCGTAATTCTCTGACCCGGGGCGACGCAGTCTTTGCGATAGCAGGCTAAGCAACCCTGCCGCTTCTCGAGATTCTCCGGCAAGTAGTAATGAATCTATCCGCAGGGCGAGCACCGACGGATTGTCTGGTGCAAGCCGCAATGCCTCGCCTGATTCTGCTAGCGCAACCTTGCTATCGCCCTCAACCAACCCCAGTCGCGCCAGCGCGAGTTTTGGGGCCAGTGAATTTGGGTGAGCGAGAGCGGCTTGCTTTAAATACGATTTCGCCCGAACTCTCGACTCTGCGCGTGTCCCGCGATCAACAATTTCAGCAGCGCCGCGGCTTGAGTCAGTCACCAACTCAAGTTCAGCCAGCTCAAGCAGAGCGCGCTCGTTGTCAGGATCGGCAGCCAAGAGCCTCCGTAAAACCGCGAACGCAGCGTCCATATCACCTTCAGCAAGCTCGAGTCGTACCAGATTCAAAACGGCTGGCTGAAACGCTGCATTCTTTAGCAGGGCAGACTCAAATGAGGCTCGGGCCGCCACAACATCACCTTGTGCAAAGTACACAGCGCCCAGCAGATTTTCTCCCATAGGATCTTCGGGTGCTCTTTCTCGTAAGGCCTGAGCAGACAACAGGGCGTCATCGACACTACCGTTTCGAAGCTGCGCTAACACCAGTAAGTAGTCGCTAAGCTGCAGTTCAGACTCAAGTTCTATCGCGGACTCAAGCTGCCCAATCGCCTGAGCGCTATCGCCAGCTGCCAACAGGGTTACAGCTAGTTGATTGCGCAACTGCCCCACATCAGGTGCCAGGGTTACAGCCCGCTCCAGATACTCGCTGGCTTCATTCAATCGCCCGAGGCGCGCATAAGCCGTGCCTAACATCGCAAGAGTTTGAGCATCGGTAGACGCTACCGCCAGCGGACTAAGCGCGGCGATAACGCCTTCGTAGTTGCCGGTTTGCATACGCACAGCGCCCAGCAATTTGCGCCCAGGGCCAGCCCCAGGTGTGCCCGAAACGTAAGTAGAAAGATTGGTTTCAGCCTGCAAATAGTCTTTAGTTTGAAACTGCACAGCCCCTAACAAGTACAGCGCCTGCGCAGAATCAGGCTTACCACTTAACACCCTACGCAGGTAAAGTTGCGCTGTATCAAGTTCATCTTGCTTATACGCAACTAACCCCTGCAGATAGACCGCGGCCAGAAGATCAGGAAATTCGGCAAGTTGTGCATCTAGTGCTGCCGTTGCTCCGGCGTAATCTTCTTCGACAATTAGCACGCGTACCTGCCCTAGATTTGCCGCAAGATCTTTCCCGGGTAACGCCTGGGCAAGCGCAAAGGTTTTTCGAGCGGACTCTAACTCAGCCTGACTCAGCTCAAAGTCCGCCTTGGTCAACAGCAGCAGAGGATCGCGGGTGCCTAACTCGACAGCTCGTTTAAAACTATCGGAGGCGAGCTGCACATCGCCAGAACGCCAGGCAATCAGCGCCTGACCAAAGTGGGCGAGCGAAAGCGTGTCATCGCCAGTGAGCGCGTCCGCAATGTCTTGCTGCGCAAGCTCAATGTCGTCGAGCGCCAGCCGAGCGTGTCCCAACAGCGCCAGCTCATCGGGCTGCAGATTGCCGCTACCTGTTGATTCATCGCCAGCCTCAGATTTGCGGCTTAACTCGCTAATAACTTCAGCGGCTTGCTGTAACCGAATTTTGCACAACCACTGTGCATGAGTGAGTCTACGCCGTAGCCCATTCGTCGCAGCAGGGTCTGAAACAGAATCAGGCGCATTTGCTTCAGCAAGCGCAAGGGCATCAAGTGCACGCCCATAGTCTGCCTCGGCGGCTCGAAAGTCCCCCGACGCAAACAGCAGATCGGCAAGCTGCGCGCGCGCCTCCAGGTACGAATCGTTATTCTTGAGTGCGTTCCTGAGCTCGATGATTGCCGCGTCTTCGTCGCCTTGGGTCACATAGGCCTGCGCACTCGCGAAGTGATCTTCAGCGCTTGGAGCAGAACAGCCGCTAAGTGCACTCCACACCAGAGCCGACAAGAACAAGCTCAAAAAAGGACGTCGGACCACAGACCGCGACAAACAGAATTTCAAAAAGGAGCACCTCTATTTTTGGCCATTAGCCGCCAGAGGGTACAGTGTAATGCCTACCAACCCCGCATGCTAAACTGGCCCTACAACAGTGAGCTCAACAAAATACTCAGGAGTTGCAATCGGGTGAGTGGAAGCGCCGAATCAAACGAGAAAGTAGTCAACGCAGCAGTCATTATCATAGGCAATGAAATCCTGTCGGGTCGCACCCAGGACACCAACCTTAATTTTATAGCCCTAACCCTTGGAGAATGGGGAATAAGAGTTGCCGAAGCCCGGGTTATAGCCGATGACGAGCAAACAATTGTCGATACAGTAAACGAGCTTCGCGCCCAAAACGACTATGTATTTACCACCGGCGGTATCGGGCCTACTCACGACGACATCACCGCGAGCTGTGTCGCCCGTGCCTTTGGCGTTGAGCTTGTCGAGCACCCGGAAATTGCCAAACTCATTCGCTCAAGAGAAGCGCCACCCGACATTATGCGATCACGCTTGCGCATGGCGCTGGTTCCAGAGGGTGCCGGCTTGATAGCAAACAGTACCGGCGGCCCACCCGGCTTCAGTATCGGCAACGTATACGTGATGGCGGGCATACCCAGGGTAATGCAAGCGATGTTGCCAAGTCTGCAGCCGGTGTTGCGCGGGGGTGCAGTTGTGCTCGGTCGTTCGGTTTCTGCTTATCTTGCCGAAAGTGAGATCGCAGATGGACTAACGGCTGTGCAAGACCGGTTCCCCGACCTATCACTCGGATCTTATCCGTTTACGCGCGATGGCCGTTACGGAACCAACCTCGTGGTACGAGGCACCAAACCAGAACGCATCGCGGTAGCACTTACTGAGGTAGTGGCCGCGATTGAGGCTGCAGGCGGAGAAGCGCTGGAGATAACGTGAGACTTTTTCAGATGAAAGCAATGCTCCAACATTTGCTGGCTCCGCGAGTGTTAGCCGCACGAGACATGACAGCCCTGCTGCTTGGCGCCTGGATACTCAGCGGCTGCCAGTCCACGCTTCCAGCCTCTCCATCCGCTTCTCCATCTAAAGAGAGCACGCTACCCGCAATTCAACGGGCGAGCATCAACCCAGCCGAAGAACAAGCCTATGAGGCGCTCGAGGAATACAAGGCAGAAGCCATCGCGCTGATGCTTGCCTCAACGCCTCTGCAAGAGCAGATTGAGCCACCTAAAACATTTCGTTACACATCCTCCGGCCATCCAAACCCTTCTGCGGCCGCACTAGCCGCACTAACAGCCTGCGAGGAAGCGCGTAGCAGCCGTCTCGCTCCAACCTATCCGTGTGAGCTTCGCAGGCGCAACGATCAGCTGATTCACAACACCTGGGAGCTAACTCGCGGCCTCCCAGGCGATCGCCCAGGATTTATCTGGCGAGTTCAGAATCAGGACACGGTGGTCTACCTGGCCGGTTCGATTCATCTATTGAAACCTACTCTAAATCCCCCCCCGAGTTACGTTGAGGCATTTGATCAAGCAACAGCGCTGGTGCTCGAGGTTGATCAGCGCAACCAATCTCCTGCACAGATGCAGGCATTGGTGCAGAGCCACATGCTGCTACCCGACGGTGCAACGATAACGCAACTGTTAACCGCCAACGAACAAGAGCGGGTGCAGCAATACCTGGTAGGCATGGGAGCTGACCCTGCCACTGCAACCGTTCTCAAACCTGCAGCGCTATTGCTAACAGCCAGCGCGCTTGAATATACGTCGATCGGGTACCTACCTGAACACGGTATCGAAAGCGTGTTCGAAACCAAGCTAGGCAATCGGCCGCTATTAGCACTCGAAACTTTAGAACAGCAACTCGCTGCCGCGACGGCACTACCATTAGAATTGCAGGCAGAATTGCTGATGCAAACTATCGATGAAGCAGACAGTACACCTGAGCAGATCAGCGATCTGGTTCGAGCTTGGCTATCGGGCGACGAAATCTATCTGGCAAGCCAATTCAAAGATGCCGCAAACTCAGAGGCAGCACGCCAATGGCTCGACGACATTCTAATCAAACGCAACTTGGGTATGGCCAAAGGTATAGATGATCTGCTGCGCGGCGCTGACCAACGCATAACTGGCACAGGTCCGCAGACCATCTTTGTCCTAGTAGGCGCAGGCCACCTGGTTGGCAATGATTCAGTCGTTGCGCTGCTCGAACAGCAAGGCTATACACTTGATCGCCTCAAACATAGCGCCCTTAGCACCGCAGAATAAGTAGAGATGTCTGTTTCAAATTCCTTAGATAGCTTCGACCCACCACTGTGGTTGCGCAACAACCATGTTCAAACCATAGGCTCGAGTATTTTCGCACGCCTGCCAGAGTTAGCTCACGCAACCCGGCGTGTAATAGAGACGAAGGAAGGGGTAAAGCTTGAGGCCTTTGCCCACGAAAACTCGTCCGAACAGCAAGTGATTCTACTGCACGGCTGGTTAGGCAGCGCTGACTCAACCTATATGCTCAGCACAGCCGCAGACCTGATGGCGGCGGGCTATCAGGTTGTACGGTTGAATTTTCGCGACCATGGCAATACCTCGCACATGAACGAAGAGATGTTTCATTCAGCCAGGATCGAAGAGGTGGTGGATGCCTGCCTACAAATCGCAGATCGATCCACCGGCATCATCGGATTTTCACTCGGCGGAAATTTTGCGTTAAGAGTATGCTCGCAAACCAGCTTACCGGCTCTTGCCATCTGCCCTGCTATCGACCCGGCTACCAGCTGCAGCGCGATAGATAACGGGGCCGCCGTTTATCGTTACTATTTCTTGCGTAAATGGTACCGAGCGCTTTCGAACAAAGCGGCGGCTTTCCCAGAGCTCTACGATTTTAGCCAGGTGCAAAACACCAAAACCGTGCTCGAACTTACCGAGAAGTTTATTGGCGGCCATCTGCCCTACCCAACCAGTCAGGAGTATTTCAACTCCTATCGTATTCGCAGCGAGATGATTGCGGGCAAACCAGCCAAGATAATCGCCGCCAAGGATGATCCAGTAATTCCCTGGCAATCGGTTGCAGCGCTAGAAGGCGACGTAGAGTTGATGCTTACAGAGCACGGAGGACACTGCGGCTACCTACCCCGTTTTTGGCTCGGAGACCAGATGCTGGAATTTTTGGAGCGAATGCTCTAACCCGGCAAGCGGCTAATCCGATTGGCGCGCTTGCGCCAACAGTTCAAGCATGTCCGAGAGGCTGACCTCGTTTTGGTCTTTGAACCCGGCAAGGCGCTCGTAGAAATCTGCGGCGCCCCGATGAAACCCGTCAGGTAAATCTGCTGCAGCAAAGGTGGCCGCAATCTCATCCATTTCGCCCGTAAAACGCCAGGCTTTGGGTGCGGTACCCGCAATCGTTGCATTGGCCCGTTCGAGCGTCCCAGCTTGCGAACGCGCCCACTCCTCCTCAAGGCTATCTCCAATGCCCAAAGCCTCGGCGAGTGCACGGGTATTCAAAAGCAAAGCCGCACTGCCTTTGGTCCAGCTTGCGTAACACATCTTTAGTGCCGACGCGGCGGTTTCGTCGTCGGTCATTACCACGGGTTCCAGCGCAGACTGGTCAAACAGCTGGTGTACTTCACGAGCCCTAGGACCTGAAAGGTATAAACGAGTGGTATCGCGTGTTACCGCTGGCGGACCGATAATGCCGCCATCAACATAGCGACCCGGAAAGTGTTTACTTATCTCTGTTGCACGTTGGGGAGCAATGGCATTCACATCAGCGTACAAACCGCTGAACCCATGCGCCGCTACCTCTTCTGCGAGCTTGCCGGCCGATTCCGGTGGGCAGACCGAAACAATCACCTCGGAACGGTCGCACAAGTCACCTAACGAGGCGCAGCCTTCAGCGCCTGCAGCTTCAGCACGACTTCGGGTTTGCGCACTTCTGGATGCGTGGCTCCAAAAAACGCGATGCCCATTGGCAGCAAGTGCATGAGCAACAGTTGCGCCCATGGCACCGGGATGCAACACACCAACATTCATGCCATCAGTTTCGCATCAGTTTCTGTAGTCGAGCGGCGGCTCGCGATCGCCAAGCAACGCGGCGTACTTAAAGTCTTTCCCCTGCCGGCGTTTTAGTTCGGTTCGCGCTTCCCCTATTAAACTTGTGTTACTAAACAGCTCCTGTCCGGCAGCCGCTAGCACCTTCGCGGCCATCACCGTGCCCTTATGGCCAATGCTCATGCCACCTGCGGCAACGGCCTGCCAGCTATGAGCAGGCGTTCCAGGCACCCAGGTCGCAGTGGAAAAACCAACCGTGGGCACCAGCCAGCTCACATCGCCGACGTCGGTAGAACCCATACTGTGTCCCATCGCGAAGGCCTGCACATTTTGCTGTGAGCCCACCGCCAAGCTGGGCTTTATCAGTGTTTTGCGCAGCGTGCCGGCAAAGCGCTTCTCTTCTGCGTTGTAGCTGAAACCGCCAATCTGCTGCATTTTTTTGTGAACCATGCGACCGAGAGTTTCATTGGGCAACAGCGGATAGTTACCATGCATAACCTCGTATTCCATTCGCGTTTCCGTGCCAGACGCCGCACCCTCCGCCGCCTTTACTACGCGCTCAAACAATTGCACCACCCGCGCCGCTTCCGGATGCCGCACGTAGTAATACACCTCTGCAAATTCGGGAACAATGTTAGGTGCTTCTCCTCCGTGGGTAATAACGTAGTGAATGCGTGCATCATCGGGTACGTGCTCACGCATCAAGTTAACCATGTAGTTCATGCTCTCGACTCCGTCGAGTGCTGACCGCCCTTTGTCTGGTGCAGACGCAGCGTGTGCCGCTCTTCCGTGGAACCTGAAACGACCCGACTTATTAGAATTCGAAGACGACGCGGACGCATTGTTGCTGTCACCTGGATGCCAGTGCAGCACGGTATCTGTGTTAGCAAAGACGCCCGCCCGGGCAAGATACACTTTGCCAGAGCCGCCCTCTTCTGCAGGGGTGCCAATGACTTTGATTGTGCCAGCGTGATTGGTGTCGGACAGCCAACGGGCCAACGCAACCCCGGCACCACTCGATGCCGCGCCAAACATGTGGTGACCGCAGGCATGGCCCGCGCCCCCCTCGGTAACCGGCGACCGTTCGGCAAGTGCCGCTTGCGACAGACCAGGCAGGGCGTCGAACTCGGCCAGTATGGCTATTTCGGGCTTACCCTTGCCGGCAGTTGCGACGAAGGCGGTCGGAATGCCTGCAACGCCGGTTTCAATGGTAAATCCGTTGCTGCGGAGATGCTCCTGCAAGGCAGCGGTACTCTGAGTTTCCTGGTAACCGACTTCCGCGAAGCCCCATATGGCATCCGCCAGCCCAACAATTTGTTCGGCCTGGTCATCAACAGCCGCTATCGCATCCTCAACGGCCTGCGCGGGCGCTATAGACAAGCTCGCTAGCAAAGCAAAAACGACTGACCTCATCCCAATTTCTCCTAGTGTCAATATCAGGTTATACACTGTGCCTACCAGAGCACCCTTCGCGCAATAGAAGGTGCAATAGAAGGTGCAATACTGTCCGAACTATGAAGAACAGAAGTTACCCAACGAAACGCCACGGTGGAGCAGGCCTGACCGCAGTCTGGATCATACTTGGATTCACCCTGATGCTGGCGGCTTGTACCTCATCAACCCCACCGCCGGATAGCACTGGCGGCACAGGACCCACAGACACACCCGTTGTCGTCGACACTGACCCAGCTACGCTAACTCCTCCTCCCCTGGATGAGGACACAACCCTGCAAGCTGCTACTGAGATATGGCAGCTAGAACGCGGCCGCCTGATCATCCACGTCGGCAAAACCGGTCGTTTGGCACGACTTGGACACAACCACCTGGTGAGCTCAACACAGTTAACTGGCAAGGTCTGGATTACGCCAGATACTTCGCTGCGCGCCGAGGTGCACACCTCTGTGATGGATTTGAATGTTGACGATCCGACGCTGCGAGCCGCTTACCGCGCATCCACCGACGATGCCTCGACCGGCTCTAAGGGAAAATCCTGGGCTGAAATTTACGCGAGCTTTCCCAGCCCAAAAAACATAGCCGATACCAGGGCAAACATGTTGGGCCCGCGCGTGTTGGATGCGAAGAACCACCCCAACCTGTACGTGACACTGAGCGCCGATCACGCCCCAAACACCGAACACTTTGGCAGCATTGAGGCGAGTCTCACAATCTCTGTCCGCGGTGTTCAGTCTCAGGCGCCGGTAAGCCTCCAGTGGACACGGGACGATGCCGAACACATAGCCTGGCACACGGTGTTTAAGGTCGATCACAGCACCCTTGGAATCAAGCCATTCAGCGCGCTGGGCGGCGCTCTCGCCGTTGCCGAGGAGATGACGCTAGAGGTCAGTGGGATCCTCGAACGTTCAGGAACCGTTCAGATAGACGCTACTAGTGTCGAACACTAGAGCGACACGCTATAAAGGAACGCCAATTATGCGCCTTAGAATCATCCGCGCCTTCAGAACATTCGCATTCGGGGCCTGCACAAGCCTTGCTCTGTTCACCAGCCTGAGTGCCAGCGCCGCAACACCCACGCAAATAGATGTGAAAGCACTTGGATCGGGGGGCACAGAAGTGGACAGCATTCGCGGTATTGAGAGCCTGACCGACTGGACAACGCTCGACACTCAGAACCTCACTCTGCGCGTAAACCACGCCGAGCACTATTTGCTCACACTACAAGATCCTTGCGAGCATCTGCGCGGCGCACAGTTGGTGGGAGTTAGCATGACCAATCAAGAAATCTGGGCAGACTTTGATCACGTGGCGGCCGATGGCTACGAATGCCGCATCGACACGATCACGCGTCTAGGCCGCGGGTAAGGATAGTCCAGGGCAGGAGTGGCCGTTCGAGTTGCCGATTGGAGTGCCGTCAGATTCCAAGCCAAGTTATTGATTGCCCGTGCGGCCCCGTCGTTGCAACGGGTTTCCCATCAACAGCTAGCAAGAACGAATCTGCAAAATTCATCTCCGCTAGCGGCAACTCCACAGTGTTTTCGAACTGCCGCCAGCAGTAAATTCGGTTGTTGTTTTGTCTCGGGAAGCGCTAGCAGAAAGTGAATAACGCTTTCGTTCTTTGCTACAGAATTGGCGAATTCTTCATACAGCGGTGATACGTTTCTCGCTTCATGTTCTGCGAACATCTGGTAGCGTTCACGGATTACATTCACTGCGCTATCAACGGGCATAACCTCCTCCTCAAATTGTCACAATTGCAACAATGACCTAAGCACTACTATTTGATCGACGGACAGCTTGAGGCTGACTGCAAATGATCTTTCTCACCGGAGCACACATCTTTGAAACATCTAGTTTACGTCAAGAAACGGAACCTGGAGTGGCAAGAAACTAGTGACCCTGTGCTGCATTCGCCAACTGATGCGCTAGTTCGCCCTTTTGCAGTGGCACGCTGCGATCTTGACAATGCATTCCTCAATCGCGATCTCGGCACCCTGATCAATGCAGCTGCGCGGGCACATTACCTCGATCCGAGAGTAATTAAAGATCTTGGCGACCGACCATTCGACGGACCATTTCCTTACGGCCACGAATGCGTCGCGGAGGTGCTTTCGGTAGGTTCTGAAGTAACTGGCTTCGAACGCAGAGATGTCGTCATCGTACCATTCCAAATTTCCTGCGGTCGTTGTTTGACATGTGCGGCTGGAAAAACCGCACATTGCGAGACCAATCGAACTTCGAGTATCTCCGCTTACGGATTCGGCAATCCAACAGGGGCTTGGGGTGGCGCTATGGCTGACGTCGTTAGAGTGCCCTTTGCAGATCATATGCTCGTGAGTGTCCCAGATGGAGTGGATGCCGTCGGATTAGCAAGCGCGAGTGACAACATCCCGGATGGCTGGCGGGGAGTAGCTCCTCATCTGCAAGATCGTCCTGAATCGCGAGTCCTTGTGCTTGGCGGACAAGCTCGAAGTGTCAGTCTCTATGCGGCTGGAATCGCAGTGGCACTAGGAGCAGAACAGGTGGACTACGTTGATACTTCAGAGCAACGATTGCAGGTTGCCAGGAAGTTGGGCGCTAACTGCATTGCGAGGAAGCCCGGTAAGAGCGGTTGGAAACAACTCAGGAAAATCTTGGCTAACTACCCAATTGTTTTTGATGGCTGCGGCCAGAAAGAAGGTTTGGAAACTGCCATAAGGGCTCTAGCAACGACCGGAGTTTGTACTAGTGCCACACCCTACTTTAGAAAACGCACCGCAGTTCCTCTTTGGGAGATGTATTCTAGGTCCTTGCGCTTTGAAACGGGACTAGCAAATGCAAGGGCCTGTCTTCCACAGATTATTGATCTAGTCGCGAGCGGCGCGTTTGACCCCTCAATAGTCACAACACTAACCGCAGATTGGAGCGACGCGCCCCACGCACTGCTGGATGATGGGCCGAAAGTAGTCGTTACCCGAGAAAGACTCAAAGAGCCTCAATCAGATTGATGATCATCCGAAAAAGCTTGAGCGCGTTTTGCATCCCAATGATGGTTGCAGTTTCGTAGCTCTAGAGAAAAAGAAACTGGTTAGCACTTGTCAGTGTGGCCATGACCTAAATGGAACCTCAGAAACGAACTTTTCATGCATTACAAGCCGACCTCAATAGCAGCTATTAGACGATCTCGGCACCTTATCCGCCTGGTTTGCGAATCATGTGAACTTCGTATGTTTTAAACCAGGTTTCACCGTCCACACTGCCGGAACCCTCCCAGAAATAGGAGTTCTCGCTGATATCATGCCAACGACCTCTCAAGCGAATTGGAACACCTTGAATTTCAAAGGATGATTCGTAAACGAATTCGTCCCCGTTTTTGATGTGTACAGCGCTGTTCGCGCCTACCGCAGCATCGAGTGATGCCGTTACCCATTTCTTGGTGCTGGGGATGTAGCTGTGCAACCCAACGCCACCTCTGAAGCGACGCCCGTCGGGAAGATACGAATAGTAGACTTCCTGAATAATTCGATCTTCCAGCAATTTCTTAGCGTGCATTTCGCCTTGGGATTCGGCTGTCACGTTTCCTTCGAGGTCGAATGCTCGTCGTGTCATGTCCCAGCTTCCAACAATGAAGTCGAGCTGGCTCGCTTCAGGGGGTTGTTCACCGAGATAATCGCTAGCCCACTGCTCTTCGAGTTGCGATCGCATAAGTAATAGGTCAGATGGTTTAAGGGTTGATTGTGTGGCCATAGGACTCTCCTCCTGGGCATGGGATAGAAATGACGTTAGAAGTGACGATAGAAAAAGCACCAACCCGATTGAGGCGAACGTTCTCAAGCCGAAGTGGTGAAATTGTCTATTCATTTCGCCTGCCTTTCTAGGTTTTGAACGGATTCTAATCTATGGTCTATACCCCTCAGTCAAGGGTTTTTGCAAAGGGAACTAACCATGCTCATCGGTGAACTGTGTTCAAAGTCAGGACTATCCAAAGATACAATTCGGCACTATGAATCAATGGGTTTGATACACCCCAAACTGCTCAGCGCCGGCAGCCGCACCTATCGACACTACGATGCAACATCGTTGGAACGCCTTGAACTCATACAGATCGGCCGACAATCTGGAATGTTATTGAGGGAGATGAAACCAATTCTAGAGAAGTTGATGGCGGGTAGGCTTTCGTTCGACGGACAACGGCAGGTGATCTGGGATCAACTAGCTCGTGTTGATGAGCGGATTGTGGAGATGCGTGCCGCCAAAAAACTGCTCAAACAGCAGTTCAAACGAATCGACGAGCGCGAGAATCAAATACGTTGAGTAGATGGTGGGTGTATAAGCTAAACTCAGTATGCAAACGCCCGCCACCGCTGATGGCTTCAAGAACAGAACGCGGAACAACAATAGCGACAATGCTAGTGACCATTCCCCCTTACAGGTCGCCAGAGCAACTCAAGTTTGACCGCGCCAGATTAAATCGCCTGGCGTGATTCTGTAGAATCCGCGAGCCTTTGCGTGCTGAATCGTCAGTGCAATAGAGATAACGACCACCACGGCTCGCACGGCGATAAAGGCAATCCCACCCAACGCATTCTCAGCCACGTCGAACAGTGCAAAATACAAGTTCATAAGCACGTGAAAAGAAGCCGGCATCCAGAGGTTATGGTCCCACTCTATGTAGATCCAAGCCCACCAAACTGCGCCGATCGCCGTTATGCCAAAAACACCGACTAGCTCTCCCAGCGTGTTTCCCTGATGGAGATGCTCAGCACCAAAGATCAGAGCGCCCAGCAACGCCGCAGGCAGAAATCCCCATCCAGCAAATCGAAAGAGCAGACCAAATAACATACCGCGGAACAGAATCTCTTCGCCGATGCCGGGCAGTATGGCGGCCCCCCAAACCCGATAAAAAATGTCTGCTAAGTTAAACGGGGCAATTAAGACATAGGTTAGGGGCAGGACTGCGGTCGAGATGAGCCCTACTTTTAGAGCCGTCCAAATCGAAGCGTTGAGTCCTAGCGCCGCCAAACTCTCTCGCCGTCCAACGACAAACATCGCAGCCAATAGGGGCACGAGCACAGTCCAGATCCCGTAATAGAGAAAGGCGCTGGCTAGCAGGCGTCGCAAGCTCTGCTCGGGTATGGGGGCAGCCCACCTAAAGAGCGACAGGCCAAACTGGCTAAACAAGAAGTACAGACCTATCACGAGGGCCGAGATGAGAATGCTCCGAGTGAAGCGAGGTAACCGATGTTCCATTAGCGGTTTCATAGGCAGACTCTAAATCGCGGAACAACGATCAGGCTCCTCAAAACTCGGCAATAGAGTGTGCAAAAGCCGATGGCGGTTGATTTCTAACTCAGATCAACGGCCTCATCGCGCAGCGCGGCCGACCGATAGGCGCTTGGTGACTGGTTTTGATGAGCCTGAAAAACACGGTTGAAGGAGGCAAGTGACGCAAAACCCGCCTCAAAGGCGATCGCCACAATTTTGTCATCGGCGCGAGCTCGGTCGGCGAGCATTCGTTTGGCCGCTTCGACCCGCCACTCGTTAAGGAATTTCCTAAAGTGCCGATAGCCCAACTCTTGATTGATCAGGGTACGCAGTGCCACCTGACCTATGCCAAGTTGTTTGGCAAAAGCGGCAAAATTGAGTGCAGGGTCGAGATATGGCTTGTCTTCCTCCATCACCCGCAACAGTCGATCGTGCAGTTTTTGCGTCTCGCTATTGCGACCAGACGGAACGGGGCTTTTTGGCATGGGTAATCGCGCGAACATGCCTGCATCTACCCGCAGCAGCCACAGCGCTAACGCGACGCACACGATTAACAAAACGCCGTTTTGCCAGACGGTGAACCAAAGCGGCTTCCAACCGAATCCGAACACAATATCTATAAAGATATCTAAGCCAAAAAGCGCGCTCGGAATGGCGGCAAAAAGTAGTCTCGCATTACGTCGCTCCGGCACCAGATCGCCGCTACGTTCTGTGATTAGAAGCCAGCTAACGTGGACTACTAGCGCAAGACCAATTGCTGTTGATACCCAACTCAGATTGACTGGTGCGCCGGACCAAAACACCACTGCCAAGAATACGCTGAACCAAACGACGGCCACGCCCCACTCTAGTCGACCCAGGGTGAAATCATCTTCGAATAGCGAACGACTAAACCACCAATAAACAAATGCGACGTTACCACTGAGTATCCGTCTAAATGGTTCGAGTTGCTGGGGAACGATAAAACCCCGGTCTGCGGCGTTGCCGACCATATAGGCGACAACGCCCAGGGCAAACAGAAACAGTAGAACCCCTTCTCTACGCTGTCCAACATCACGCAGTATGAGTAGGCTTGTCATTAGCAAAATGACTGCACCGGAAATCCGGAATAAGAGATCGAGTTCCTGCATGAGGTCGAGAAGTATATCGCTAACAGTCTAGGGTTCTCAGAACAATAGGGCGACTACTCAGTTCTCCGCAAGGCTATCAAGCAATCTCGTTAGTTCCTTGATCACAAGCTCGGGTTCGTCGTCCTGAACAAAATGACCGCTGCGTTCGGATACCAGGGCTCTACCCCGGGGAAACTCATTAACCCACTCGCTTTGATACAAACCCCAAAGCCGTTTCGCCTTATCCGAGTCAAATATCCGCTGTGGGTTCTCGACTTTCTTAACACCAGCGATCTGAGTCACGGGTAGATCACCCATTTCAGCGAAGCCCGGAGGGCGTGACTTATCCCATATCACATCCAAAAAGCACCACTTTCCGGATCCTGCCTGATAGTCCTCTGCTCTGACTCGCTGAATTTCGGCACCACCTCTTACTTCATCAACGGTCATTATGATTTCAAGGTCTCTGGGATTGGGTGGATCGAGAAGCAACATGGCCGAAACCTGCCCCGGATTCCGCGCGGAATAGGCGCGAGAGACAATCGCGCCAAGTGAATGTGCTACATAAACAAAAGGGCTTTGAACATCGAGCTTAACCAGGAGGTCTTCCAAGTCGTCGACATAATCATCAACGGTTAACTGGCCAGTGCAATTTGAAGACCCTCCCTCTCCCCGCCTGGAGTATCGGATAGCAGTGATATTGTCTGGCAGCGAACCCCATATAGAGTCCCAGCCGGCCATGCCTGATAAAGAGCCTGCATCAAACAAGACAACTTGGTCGCCACTTCCTACTACCTCGTATTCAAGCACTGGGCTTTGATCGATAGTATTCGATGCGCATCCACAAAGGAGCAAAGACAAAAAGACGGCGCTACGGGAGATACAACTCACTGCACTAATCCAGGCAAAGAATCGAGTTGGGAATTATGGGGGAATACGGGACCGTTTACCTATTTAAATAGGCAAACGGTCCCCGTATTTCTTACAGCGCGTCTTAACTAGGCAAGAAATGCACTGGATAGTTAATACGAGTTCGTACTACGTTTTGGGCGCCAAAGTCGAACAGTTTCACCCGATTGACGATCTTTGACACGACAGCGCTGTCGGTAAGCTCGCTGTTGAGCACCGTGCAATCAATAACGCGCCCCGAAGGGTCGATGGTGAGCTCTAAGACTACCTTGCCCTGCAAACCTGGATTCTTTCGCAGCGCCCGGTTGTAGATGGCAAAGATTGCACCCTTGTTGGCGTCAAACACGCGTCGCACTTCTTCAATGCTCCGTTCGCGCGCCCGGCCTTCATTTTGCGCCGTCCTGGGTTTCTTTTCTCGGCCGATACCACGAGCGGCTTCTGGTGCTTCAACCCGTGTGGTTTCACGACCTGATAACGCCACGCCGCCTGTATTGCTCGACAGGTCAGCCACGTTCACACCCGCACTGCGCTGACCACTCTTAGCCGTAAGCAAAGACCGGTCAATCGATGCCGATTCACCTGAACCCTGTTGGATAGCGGCGGTATCCGTCAAACTCGAAACATCAACCGCTTCCCGCATATCCGCAAAAGCATCCTGAAAGGCAAGCAAACCAGATACTTTGGCTTTCTCGCGGGCATCCGACACTGTCGGCACTTTTGGCACTGGTTTTGGCTCTACCGGGGTGGGAGGCACCTCCACAGGCACCTCTTCCTCTACCTTGGGTTCAACCTTCTCCTCTACCTCAGGGGGCGGAGGGGGAGGCGGAATTTTAACTTCAGGCTTTTCTACCTGTATGCGAGCGAGTGCAGGGGGCAATTGTTCGAGCTCAGCGCGTTCTTGTTCCGGCAACTCAATAAGCGGAATCACAACACCCAAAATGGTGGTCAACGTAAGACATCCAATCAGAAAACCAATGAAGTGTTTGCGATCACGCCTTTTGATGACCCACGGAAGATCAAAGTCGAGCGAAAGATTGGGTTGAGCCACAAAAGTGTTCACTATGACGCCTTGGTCTGCGATAGATTAACGGCCAGCGAAATTTGTGCGTAATCCTCTGTAGTGCAGGTCAACATAATTTTCTTAAGCAACCAATAAGGAATCTGCCGATCACCCATTATGGTGATCTCATAGCCGTCGTCCGGGGCATCACCCTTGCGTTTCGCCTGATAGCGCAGTTCCTCAGCTAGCCCTTCAATGGCCACATCGCCCGTGCCTACAAGGGCTTCAACATCGGCCACCTTACGGCCCATAACAACGATGCTATCTTCGCTAACGGTGATTATTGTTTGCTCGTCAGGTCGTTGCTGTGACGTCGAATCGGGGAGATCTACATCAGCAGACGTCTGCAAAATTTGAACATCTGATGAGTTAACCATCAGAAAAAAGACCAGAATGGTGAAGATGTCCATGAGCGAAACCAGGTTGAGCTTGCCAACCACGGTGCCGTTCTCTTGCAGCTTACGGCGTCGCGCCGCGACCAGAGCGCTCACTAGCTCGGCTCCTTTTCGGGCGGCGTATCGCCCAGAGAAATCACCGGAAACAATTCGGCATCAACCACATCCAAACCAACGACGGCTGGATAAGAACGCACGCGATCCATAACTCGCACCAACGTTTGGTAGTCTGTTTCCTCTTGCAGCAGCACAGTAATGTCTTGCTTTTCGGGCATCCGTTTCTTCAGTTCCTGCAACACAAGAGTGAGTTGCGCGTAATCGTGGTCACCCTCTTTCATGGGCACAGCTTTAATCACACCGCCACGACCATCGGCCACCAGTAATTCGGTAGACTTCACTTGCACTTCCAGATGCACCGCATCAGGGTCAAAAGCTTCGCTTGAGCCCTCGCCCGTCGGAAAGTTCAGCTCGATTACGGTCGTATGTGTGAACACCATCGAAAGCAACAAAACCGGCACCAGCACAATCATGAGATTCATGAATGGCGTGACATCGAGTTCCGCAGCTTCTCGTGAGCTCTTTTTGTGTCGCTTAAAGCGCTTCACTTACCCTATGCCTCCTAAAATTAGGCGCGCTTGGGAGCAGGAGGTGTTTTCTTCGCAGCCGCCGACTTTGCAACAGCCGGCTGTGCAGCCCCTCTATTGGCTGCTTCGCCTGTGGTGCCGTAACCATCCATAAGATTCAGAAACTTAACCACAGCGATCTCAAGGCTTTCTACGATCGCACTGGTTTTACTTTGCAGAAGCGAGTGGACCAACAACAATGGAATCGCGACCATTAGGCCAAACGCCGTAGTGTTCATTGCAATAGAGATACTCTGCGAAAGCAGGGTGGCCTTCTCAGCGGGATCAGCGTTCGCAACCGCAGTAAAGGCGGCGATAAGACCGATAATGGTACCCAACAGACCCAGCAGCGTTGCCACGTTGGCAAAGGTTGCAAGGTAAGGGGTGCGCCTTTCGATGCTCGGCAAAATCTCAAGCAATCCTTCTTCCATCGCCGACTCAATGTCGCCACGGCGGCGAGTCACAGATCGTCGCTGCAGCCCGTCTGCTGCGATGCGCGAGATCGCAGAACTGGAGTTGCTGGTAACCTTGCTAACCTCTGCCAATCGCTGCGACTTAAGCATCGGTAAAAGCGCATCAAAGTCGCGCCGATTTCGCATGGTCTGGGCACTGAGGAATACCCATCGCTCAATGGCTATCGCAAGGCCAATGGCCAGTACGATCGCGATCGGGTACATGAACGGTCCGCCCGTTTGAAAGAATCCAACTACAGTGGTGTACATATCCAGTCCTACTTCTCGGGGTTTTCTGTCTTCACGCCTCGAGCATGAAGGGTTTGGAAATAATTCAGTTCCCGCCGGTACGCTGGCGGATACAGTTTTCGGAACACGTCTGATTCGGTGAAATCATGCTTCACCTGTATATCGGGCAGCCCATCCGGCTGCTGCCAAGGTACGATATATAGAACTTTCGGCAGCTCTTGATTGCCTGAGATCACGGTTTCATCAAGCTGAATGACGGCCTCGTCCTCAATGCCAAATGCGTTGGGTGCAAGGGCTGATCCAGCGCACAAAGTGGTAATCAACTGAAAGTTCAGGATGTTGCGTGAAAGCCTCATAACCGGCGCTCCAGATCGATCACCCAGCCCTTCACGCGGGGGTCTTCAACTCCCGCAGACGCCTGTAACTCCTGGTATTCGCGATACGCTTTTAGGGCCTGGGGTAACTTGCCCAGGTAAACCTCATAGAGAATGCCCAGGTTCAGGTAAACCTGCGGAAAGGATGGGTCTCGATCGATGCAGGCAAGATAACTGTTCTCCGCTTCATCGAGCCGACCTTCGCGCCGAGCAAGGACGCCAAGTTGATTAAAGGCCGCACAGTTTGTCGGATTGGCCTTGATGGCACGCTCAAATGCCGCGCGCGCAGAGTCTGTCCGTTCACCGGCCAGATACACCTGCCCAAGATTTAACCAGGGGCCAGAAAGCTCGGGTTGGAACTGGGTGATCTGCGTCAGCAGTGATTCAGCACGGACGTAGTCCGAAGCAGCCAGAGCTGCAAGCGACTGGGCAAACCACTGCTCACTTTGAGGCTTCACCGCTACATCAGGGCGCCTGGTAGGCAGTTGAGCGAAAACAATGTTTGACTCTGCAGATGACTTTCCGGAAGAGTTTTTCGCCGAACCGGAGGCACCGGATGAAGAACCTTGGCTACCTTGCGACGAAGGAAAGCCACCCAAAGAACCGCAGCCGGAAGCGAGCAACGCAAAGGCCAATACACCAGCGCCCAATAGCCCCCGCGTTTCAGGCGCAGATTGTTTAGTGAATAGTATCGACATAGGCCACCTGTACTTCATCCTTGTCAAACCGGCCCGGCATCAACACGCGCAATGACGCAAGTGATCGATCGGTCCATTCGTCGTTCGTACCCTTCCACATTCGGTGAAGGTTTACTTCATGTAGCTCAATAGCCTGTTCTTCAAACGGAAAAGCCTGTTCTTCGAGCAATATTTCGTACTGTTCTAGTTCAAGCGCCGAGAGCCCCGAAGGACGACTTGAATCCATGATCGAGCGCGACAAATTCACATACATGTCTGCTATCTGATAACTTGCGGCGGTAACAAAATCGCCGACGCCGTAATCGATCACCTGCTTGTAAGCGCCAATTGTGCCCTTCAGAGCCCTCTGCTTCGCTTTCAACGAACTTTTAAGTGGTTGGGTGAGCTGCAGAGAATCAAATTCTTGTCGATTGATATCGGCAAGCTGCAGGCTCGCTTCGGCAGCCAAATAGTTCATGCGTTCACTCGCCTTGCGGCCAGACCGACTGTGAATATTTACCTTTCGCCGCCACAGGTCGACACGCGAGCCACCCAATTCCTCGAGCAGCGTGTCTTGAATATCAAGTGCTGCCATATTCACGTCATAAGGCTTTTCATAGGTCTTCGCGTAATTGTTAAACTCTCGCAATGCCGTCCGCTTGTCGCCGTCTTTCAAAAAAAGTTCGGCGGCAAGATACTGTGCTTGTCTGCTCTGTTCGGGATCTGAACTTGATGTCGCAACGTTAAGGTATTCCTGAGCAGCACCTGAGTAATTTTTGTTTTCTTCAAACATCGACGCCAGTTTCCCGGGCACTTCGGACGCTCTAGGATCGTTCGGATACAGATCGCGGAAGCTGCCAAGTAGAGAAGCAACGGCAGTGGAATTCTTCGCCCCCTCCATCATCGCAATCGCGTCATAGTGGGCAAGCGCTGCAATCTTAGAGCCGGGTCCAAGCTGCGCTATTCGAAGGTAATGTTTTAACGCTGTGTTGGTATCAGACTGAGCTTCAGCCGCCTCGCCTTGTTTATACACGCTCGCAAGCAATCGCTCTCGTACCTCGCTAGATGCACTAGTGCCCGACGGCGCATCTGCCAAATATCGGGTGTAGGCAGACTCAGCAGCGACGAACTTCTCCAGTTCCATCGACGAGTGGCCAACTATCAGCCGTGCGTTGTCGCGAACCGGGGGCGTGAGATCGGCGCCACCGTCAAGCAGTTGCCCTGCGAGATCGATCGCATCCTCATACTCACCCTGCTGGAAGAGCTGGTCGGCAACTGATGCCTGCACCGCAGTGGCTCTTGGGTCATCTGCATAAATCATCGCAAAGTCGATCTGGGCTTCAAGGTGCTTCGATGCCCAATCGGCTTGCTCTTCACCCTTGGATGTCTGCGCTAGCGAATCCAGCGAGAGAATACTTGCGTAGCCGGCATCAGCCGCTTGCGGATGCTCGGGGAATTCTTTCGTCAGCCTCTGATACGCCGCGAGCGCTGGCTCTGCCATGGCGGCGTCCGTGTAGAGATCGCCAAGCAAGAAGAGGATGTCGCCCGTCTTGGGATCCTGCGGGAAGGTTTCCATCGTCTGCTCGTAGTAGTCCGCGGCCGCCAGGTAGTCTTTAGACGCCGATGACTGTTGCGCCTGCGCGTGGCGCAACTGTGACAGTTCATCAAGATAGGTTCGCAGCGTCGCTATATAGGTTTCGCGCGAGACAGCATTGTGCGCCTGCCAGTAGTCGCTGCGCACGCCATAACGCGCAATAAACTCTTCTTTCTTGGGGTGAATTTCGCTTGGGAAATCTCCCTCTGCCAGAATATTAACGCTGGCTACAGTTGCACTGGGTGCGCGCTCATCGAGAGGATTCTCGTCAACAAACACCTGCCAGGTAGCAACGCCATCGAGATAGCGTTCCTGCTCTACGTGATCTGCGGCCATTCGTTGGTACAGCAGATACTGCCATTCTGGACGATCACGCTCTGCCATATCCGCGGCAAGGGTTTTAGCGCCGTCCTCATAGTTAAGGGTAAGCATCAGCACTCGCAGAGCATCATCGAGCAACTCTTTCGATACTCTGGCTCGAGCGTCTGGAGAGCCGCTGCCAAACTCTGTTGCGGATGCCGAGGCAAGCCCTGGTGCATCTTCCGTCGTAATTTCGACAACCTGATAAAACTGCTCTGCCGCCTCTTCCAGATCTGTACGCTTAAAGAGACTCCAGCCCAGCATGTAAGACGCATGCAGCCAGTATTTTGTCGTATCGCCCGCGGCCGTAACTTCTGAATAGTCATCTACCGCGCCAGCAAAATTGCCATTAGAGAAACGCATCTCAGCACGCCGGAAGTGGGCCTCCAACACATGCGGGCTATCAGGAAAATCACTAATAAGTTCGTTGAGATAGCCAAGCGTTGAGTCTGCATCACCGGCCATATCGTTGGCCTGTGCAAGCTGATACAAGAGCGCATCGCGGTCTTCGCTATCCGCAGATGCCGACAGCAAGCCTTCGTAGAGCTCGACGGCACTAGAAAATGGCTTGGCGCTATCGCCTTCCGCTACCAGCATCTCTGCCCGGGCAAGTTCTAGGTCTGCGAGCCGCTTACCAAGCTCCCGATTTTGATCCGGATCACCCACCTTGCCGTACACCGCTCGGTAAGCAGCCAGTATTTCTTCTTCGGTGGCGATCAAATCTTTTACGGTGCCGTCGGCGATCGCGATTGGTTCAAGGTTTAACTCGGGTAACTGAGCAATCTCTTTCGATAGCTTTGTGCCTTTGCCTGACAGCGATGAGTCACGGAACAAGCCGCAACCACCCAATACAGAGATCATCACCACGATCAGAAGTGGTCGATTGAGCAACCCAATCACGGCGACACCTCATCTATGACCGCGTACTGATCCAAAGTGCGGGCGATCGCAACCCGGGCCGTTAGCAAGTATTGCTGAACCTGCTCTGACTCGCGCTCCATACCCTGCTTGAGTTCAAGCGCCAGCTGTTCTTCTCGAACCCCGAGCGCGCGTTCGACGCGAGCCGCTAATTCATTGGTCCGGCGTTTAAACCCAGAAAAGTCAGCGAGCAAGCCTGACTGCAAACCTTGCTCAGCCGCCTGCAATCGATTGGTTTGCGCCAACATGCTCGCGCTGAGTGCCTGGACGTCTGCAATGGTCTGGCGCATTTGCTGCAGCACCACAGGATGCATATCAACGATGTTCCAGAAAACGACGCCACGCAGCCGATCTAGTCGCATACGCCACTGAGCCTTGGCTTCAGCGTTAAGGCCATCGGACGCTTCGTACATCCTCTCAAGACTCTTAATCCGTTCTGCCTGCTCCGGATCAGCCAGGGCCTGCATTAAGTCAAAATCAGGAACTAAAACCCGGGCCTTCAGCGCCTCGAGCTCCTTCAGTTGCTGATCGATTTTCGCCTCTAGAGCTTGGTGCTTTGAAGTTAAACCGTCGGCGGCCAGAGCAGACTTGACCGCGATCGCGCGCCGATGTTGTTCTTCGGCAAGCGTCTGATAGATGGCAAAGTCTTCTGGCAACGACTCAAGCCAATCACTTGTGTTACGTAGCTCTCGCCACTGAGCAACCAGCGAATCCACACTCTCTGCCGATAGCCACTCAAGCCAATCGGTGTGGCCCAACTGGTCTTGCCATTCATTGAGTTTTTGAGGGCTGCTACGGCCCTGAGCAAAAACGTCAAGCAGTTCGCGAACCCACTGCCTGTCTTCGACCTGCTTCGTTAGTTCTTCTAGTTTTACTGCCCGCGCTGAGAAACTTTCCTCAGCTGAGCGATAGTGAGCAAGGGCTAGATCCTGACGCTCCATATTCTCAAGACTTAGTGGAAAGCCCAGTCGAGCACTCGCGGTACTCGGCGTCCACATGGGTTGCTGCTGCAAGCGCAGCCAAACCCGGGCGGCGAGCTCGTAATCACCGCTCTCCATGGCTAGAGATCCAAATGAAGCCAGCGCCAGATCACGGTAGCGACCTTCAGAGGGTAGATTACCCAGTATTTTCTTGGGCTTTACAATTTCTCCCTTCTCGCGCTGCACAAATGCTTGCGCAAGCAATGCCCTCTGCTTCAGATCCGATGTCTCAATCGTCTTCGGCTTGATACGGGCCAGTTGCGAGAAAGTTGCCTCCGCCTGCTCTAAATCGCCAGAGGCACGCAAAGCACCACCCAGGTTGTACAGACCGTACATTTTGTAAGAATCATTCTTGCCAAGAATATCGAGGTGCGCGCGAGCGGTATCGAAGTCGCCATTGTTTAGAGCAAGCTCCGAGCGCATAAACTCAATTTCAGGGTGGAAGTGACGGTTACCAAAAAAGCGGCTCGCACCAAAATCAATGTTGTTAAGACTGGCGGTGAGGCTTTCCCAATCGCCCACCCGAAAGTACTCGCGCGACAAATGAAACGCCAGGCGCAGGTTGTCGAGTTCTGATAGTTCACTCTCGTCAACAGATGCAAATGCAGACTTTGAGTATTCGAACATTTGATCGGAAAAAGCGAAGCTACCTTCGGCTAGCTTAAACTTGATTTCAGCACCTTCAGTGTGCCCTTGAACTTGCGCCACCCGCACAGCCAGTAGCGCATCAGAATAGTTTTCCTGATAATAGTCGTAGAGCACCGTGCCGTAGGTAAGCTCAGAGCGCGGCGTTACCTCGGGCTCAGTAGCCGCCGCACAGGTAAAGATAAGCTTGCAGAGAAAGAGCTTCATTGAGGAACCAACTCCGGCGCTAGCGGCCGGGTGTACTACCCGCCGCCGCGGTGAAATCTGGTTGGTATTTCTCTTCTGAGTCTGTGACTTTTAGCTCTACAAACGCAGGCTCAAAAGTCTTTTCAAATGTAACGGAGCTTGCGCGCCGATAATCACGCCCCGAAGGGCCACGACCAGTGAAGAACGCGGTGACAGTGTTCTCGCCTTGCTTTACGTTACCGACAAACAGTTTTTGTACACCACCACGATTAAGCGCATCCACCTGTTTCTCTGTATACAAATGGTGCGTTACTTCCTTACCGTTAATTTTCAGGGTCACACCATCGAGCTGAAAGAAGGTTCCCGCATCTAAGCCCACAAATACTGAAACTTGGGAACTGGCTGGAAACAACAAATTCTCTTCGAGCACCACAAGATCACGGCGCAGCTCAAGAAGGTCTTTCTTGATGGTCTCCATTTCCCTCGTAAGCCCTGTGTTTACCCTAGGAAGTGAGGAGGAAGAAGCAGCATCAGCAGCCGCCTCCTGGGCACTAACAGGCAAAGAGAAAGCTAGCAGGGCAAACAATAACGATATTAGGGTGGCTCGTACTGAACCACACGAAGACCGCTGCGTTAAAAAAGAATGGCTATCCAATGTCATTACTCTTAACTCTTATCCGTAAAAACTCTGATCCGAACAAAGAATAAAGCCGGCCAGGCCTTATTCAGATATAAGCTGTTTAACCACGTCGATATACTTCGCTTCGTCACCTGGCTTGTAACCGCGGTGGATGTATCGAATCTGGCCATTGCGATCCACCACCACGGTGGTTGGCATCGCTTCGAGGTCGTAGATTTTTGACACCTTCTGACCGGCATCGATCAACACGGGAAAGGTGACTTTCGATTTATTCGCAACTTTTTCGGCCGCTGAGCGTTTGCCTTCAACGTTGATGCCAAGAACCGCAAAACCTGCTTCCTGATAGCGCTGGTGTAAACGGTCAAGAATTGGCATCTCTTGTCGACACGGACCGCACCAGCTTGCCCAGAAGTTGATCAGTACCACGTCGCCGCGGTACTCCTGCAACCGCTGGTTGGGCCCCGACAAAGTCTCTAGCGTAAAATCTGGAGCCAGCGTATCGAGCTCAACGGCACGAGTTTGTGCAGCAAAAATCAGCGCACTCACGACAGCCGCGAATACAGCAAATCGTTTAGTGAGAAGTTGGTAGGTTCTGATCGCAATATCTCCTTCAACTGCAACAAAATCATCTTTAAGCAAAAATCTACGCGCAAATAGTTAGGCCTGACCGTCGCCGATCGAATCTTGCTGAATCCTTCAGCAAGCCGTCTTTGAACTACCGGCCTCGGCCTGTCGGCATTTCCATGCCTGGGTGTGCACATCCTGCGCACCCCCTACGGTGAATCCTGCACCGCACAAGCCCGTCGATTTATCGCCGACTGCACGTCATAACAACGACCAAACGAGGTCAACGGGCTCTGAGGCGTAAGTTAGTTGTATGGGCCAAGTGGTTTTGTGGCGCGTTTCACAATTTGAGCGACGACTACTGCGCACTCGCTACTTTGTGAACTAGGCATTTTTCACAATTGTGGCG
>CAZFIA010000042.1:4570-26505 GCA_964519335.1 uncultured Pseudomonadales bacterium | reverse complement strand
TCCCTGAGAACGGTTGGGACAAGGTAATGGACACCAACGTCAAAGGCATCTTCTTTCTTACCCAAAAATGTTTGCCGTTACTCAAGGCAGCCGCCAGTCAGGAAGACCCTGCTCGAGTTATAAACGTTGGCTCAATCGACGGCATCAAGACCGCGATCTTCGATAACTTTTCCTACGGCGCATCAAAAGCCGCTGTACATCACTTAACCCGACAACTCGCCGCACACATGGTGAAAGACAACATCATCGTTAACGCCATAGCGCCCGGTCCATTCCCAACCTGGATGCTAAGCACTGGCGTTGGATTTGGTGGTGAGACAGAAGGCGTGGACTGGGACCAGGTAGGCAAGAACAACCCAAGAGGACGCGTGGGCACCATGGAAGACATCGCGGGTCTGGCGATCTTCTTAAGCTCGAGGGCCGGCGCCTTTACTGTAGGAGAAACCATCACCTGCGATGGCGGTCTGATTGCTTCGTCTTAACCTTGTCGACTCTTAACCTTGTCGACTCTTAACCTTGTCGTAAGAGGGCAAGCAGTTCAGAAGTACTGAGTCTGGCGGCCGTGTCAGCTCCAGACAAGAGCTGATCGGCCAGGTCACGTTTGTCGCGATGCAGCTCAACAATCTGTTCCTCAATAGTGCCCTGCGCGACCATTCGATAGATGGTCACAGGGCGAGTTTGGCCTATGCGGTGGGCGCGATCAGACGCCTGATCTTCGACCGCTGGGTTCCACCAGGGATCCATGTGAATCACATAGTCGGCAGCCGTTAAATTTAGACCCGTACCGCCCGCTTTCAAAGAGATGAGGAACACGTCGCCTTCGCCCGACTGGAACTCGCGAATGCGCTTGGCTCTGGCATTTTGCGGAGTGCTGCCGTCGAGGTATTGATAGTGCACTTGCGCATCTACCAGATACTGCTCGATGAGTTTCAGGTGACTAACAAACTGAGAGAACACCAGCACCTTGTGCCCCCCAGCCAAAAGCTCCTCAAGCGTTTGCGCAAACACCTGTAGTTTGGCACTGCTTTTTGTCCAGGTGTCTTGCACCAACAAAGGGTGACAACAGGCAAGCCTTAACTTGGTGAGATGCGCCAACACCTGAACATGCTGCTCGCCGCCTTTGTTACCCGACTGGACCAGGCCCTTCTGTTTCTTTTCTAGTTCACGCTGTTTCGGCGTTTTGGTATCAAGGTCTTCTAGTTCTGCGAGCGCTCGGGTGCGCAA
This sequence comes from uncultured Pseudomonadales bacterium, assembly GCA_964519335.1. Classification (GTDB taxonomy): domain Bacteria; phylum Pseudomonadota; class Gammaproteobacteria; order Pseudomonadales; family Azotimanducaceae; genus JALZVT01. Next base: position 25,281 of record CAZFIA010000042.1, on the reverse strand, counting down.
CGCCTCGTAAAGTGTGGCTTCGTCCTCCGAGAGCTCCACATTGAGGGTAATTTCAGTGCGCGAGGGCAGATCGTCTAGTACTTCGGTTTTGGTTCGACGTAATACAAAGGGCGTGATCAAACGCCGCAGGCGGGCAGACGTATCCGCATCACCATCGCGCTCTATCGGCAGAACAAACTTCGCTTTGTACTTGGCAGCAGAACCCAACAGGCCTGGATTCAAGAAACCAAAGAGCGAGTGCAAATCCATAAGGTTGTTTTGGATGGGGGTACCGGTAGTCGCCATTCTGAATTCGGCTTTAAGCGACTTCACAGCTCGAGCCCGGCGCGTGCTGGCATTCTTTATCGCGTGCGCCTCGTCGAGCACCAGCGTGGACCAATCAAGTTGCGCAAACCGCTCAATATCGTTCTGAATAAGACCATAGGTCACAACAACTAAATCAAGCGCTTCGAGCTCTTCAAGCAGCGTTTCCCGCTCGCCGGGAGCACCAACGTAATGCAGCACATTGAGGGTCGGAGCAAATCGACGCGCTTCGTCGATCCAGTTCGGCACCACCGAAGTGGGCGCAATAACAAGCGCCGGGCCGAGTTTCGCTCGCAGCAACAAAACGGCGAGCGCCTGCACCGTTTTACCCAACCCCATATCATCCGCAAGGCAGGCGCCTACCCCCCAATGACTTAACTGCGCAAGCCACTCATAGCCCTCGCGCTGATAAGGCCGCAGCTCAGCGCGCAAGGTGCCCGGTAGTTCCGGGTAGTATTCTTTAGCAGCACGGAGTCTGTGCTGGCGCTCTTCCCAGGCGCCATCAGAGTTCATTACTGCAGTTTCAAACAGTTCTTCAAGCGCAATGGCCGCAAGTGCACTTAGTTTTTGTGAACCGTTTTTGTTTGGCGACGAAAGCGCTTGAAATTCATCCAGCTGGGCACGAAAACCATCGGACAGCGCTAGAAACTGGCCATCTTCGAGTTCCAAAAACCGCGAACCATTGCTTGCGTCTAACAGTTCAAACAGGCGCGCAAGACTGACAACACGCTCGTCGTCAACCTGGAGTTCGCCGGTGGCGCTAAACCAGTCGGACGCCGACTTAATAGTGAGATTTAGGTCAGTGCCTTCTGCCCGGGCAACTACCTTGTAAGGTTCATCTTGCGGCCATAAGCAACGCGCATCGGCATTTTGCAACTCCTCGATAAGCTCTAGGCAATCTTCGGGTTCACCAAAAAACCATTCCAGTCGACCATCGTGATCGCGAGCAAGTGTAGGGCAGGCGGCAACAACTGCTTCAGCCGCCGCCTTCTCGGCTGCCAGATCACGAGCGGCCTGCACCGGCGCGCCATCGAGGCTAACAAAAATGTTGGCGCCACCTTCTCCCACCACAAAATAGGTCGTCGTTTCTGCTACGGGCTCAACAACAAACTTAACCGTGAGTCCGGCTGCTACAGGATCGAGTTGAACCCAGGGCTGCACAATACCCTGCACGACTTCCTGACTCCCACCTCCAGCAACACCGCTTTGTACGCGTATATCACCCGCAAGCGCCGCGACAGCATCCAGCAGTCGATCTTTAGCAGACTCAGGCAGGCGAATGCCATCGCGAGGAATAACATCCAGCAAACGTTTGTGATCGCTTCGAAAACGGGTAACCAGCAAGCGTCTATTGCCCGCGAACTCAAACGCATAGTCGCTTTTGTCAACGCCCAGAGGTTCGAGCCGCGCCCAAATCTCGCGCCCCGATGAACGCCCGCCAGGTGCATCGGTTGCAACCTCTTCGATCACCAATTCAGGCTCGCGTTGCACGACTTCAACAGAATCACCCTCCGCATTTACCACATAGGGGTGACCCTTTAGCTCATAAAGCGTGTGGGCATCGACAGCATATTCCTCAGCCGCCCGACCCCATCCGTAGCTCTTCTCTACCTTTATTGCCGCCGCAGCCGCCCGGTCCTGCTCAAGCGTATAGTCCCACTGCAGAATTTCGGTGTGTAGCCGTTTTAGCGCAACGACTCGTCCGCGGGTCCATTCCCCGGCGCGATTCGATTTCTGTTCGCGTACCACAACCTCTGGAGGTCCGTAGGCAACTTCCTCTATCTGCCATTGCAAGCGCTTCTGTGTTTCTGCTCCAGCGACACGTCTGGGACCCGTATTCGAAGATTTGAACGCGAGTTGTTCCAGCGCCTTTAGCGGATACTCCCAATCCGGCAGCGCAATGACCACGTCGGCAAGCGAGATGGTGCCCAATGCCGTGTGCTGCGCTTGCGCACTATCACCCAGTCTTTGCAGCGTCTCCCGCGTTGCGCTCTGTAAATTGGCGCGCTCGAGTAACGTGGTGCCTTCAGCCAAGATCCACCAATAACCGTTAGCCTTAGCCTGCTTCATATAGTTTATGAGCAAAACTTCTTGAGCGGCATCGTCGACATCAAAATCTTTTTCGCCCCAGGCTCGCATGAGCGCCCCATAGAGACACAGCAGGTCGGGCTCATCTGCCCGACGCCAAAACCGCTGCTGCTCTTCAGAATCGCTGGACAGCATTTCCGCTACACGCACCAGATGGATCACCTCAGGAAACAGCGACTCTTTTTCCGCTGTTCGCAGCAGGCCATTTAGCAAACCAAGAGAGTCGGGCGTGCCGATGCGCACAAGCGAGAGCAACGCAAGACCAAAGGCGCGGGACGGCGGAAACACGTTGCGCTTTCGGGTAGCACCGCGCTCGGCAATCAAGGCGTCGTCGATTAGCGTAACCGCTGTCTCGTCGTCACCACGCAACGTCGCAATGAAGGCTTCGATGCTGGCTCGCTGTGCAAGGCCCGTAGCACTCACGGCAAGCTCTGCACTCAACGCCTGAAAGCTGCCTAGTGCCCCAGCGAAGTCGCCGCGAACGATGCGCACCAGCGCAATCTCACCGGCCAACACCGGGTCACTTTTTGCCAACAAATCAGCCACAGCAAACAGCACGCCCACGGGAGCTGCTTTCCACAAAACATGCTGCAAACAGGAACTAACGGCCGCTTTGCGATGCTCCGCGGGCAAGCTCTTCCAAAGCTCACGCGCTTCATCCGCAAGCATGAAGCTCCAATCAAGCGTATGAGTAGCGCCTAGTTTATCGATCTGCCCAAACCGCTGGCTAACCACTAGATAGCGCAACAACATAGCTCGACGAAACTGGCCTTGATCCCACCAGGAGCTATCGCGCTCGTCATTGTCATAAGCAAGCACAATGGCATCGAGAAAGTTGTTCGCCTGAGCTTGCAAAGTAAGAAACAGAGCCCAGCCCGAGGTGACACGCGGTCCGATCCCCTTACGGCCGGGTTCAATCAGCCGGGCTGCCATCAACTCGCCCATGGCATCTTTGATGGTGTTCTGAGTGATACGTTCGCCGCTCGCCAACAGATCTGCCTGGGCGAGCCAGTTCACCACCCGCGCTCGCGCGGGATCGCTGGGCGCAACGGCCCCATAAACCTGAGCGACCAACTGTGCCGCTGGAGACAGCGCCTGATAAATTGTTGTCCGCTCTGCAGCGGTATTCGATTGCGGCATTTACAGTTAGATGAGCGCTTCGATTAGACAAGGGCCAGATTCTTTAAGCGATGCCACTAGCGCCTTGTTGAATTCGGCAATCGTAGCAACGCGGAAAGCCGTCACACCCATACCCTCAGCCATTGAGGTCCAGTTGAGTTCTGGATTGGTAAGATCAAGCATGCTCATCGCCTTGGGGCCGGGATTGTGCGCACCCACGCGCGCAAATTCGATTTGCAAGATGGCGTACTTGCGATTGGCAAAAATAATGGTAGTTACGTTCAGCCGCTCACGCGCCTGCGTCCACAACGACTGCAAGGTATACATACCGCCGCCGTCACCTTGCAAACAAATCACCGGCCTGTCCGGACAAGCGACCGATGCACCCGTTGCGGTTGGCAACGCGTAACCAATCGAACCGCCGGTAAGCATCAACCAGTCATGGGGTGCTGCTGTTTTGGTACTGAAACTACAGCCGCCACCAGCCGTGCCACCTTCGTCTACAACAACAGCATTATCCGGGAAGTGGTGGGCAAGCGATGCGCCAATGGAACGCGGATCAAGGTCCCCGCTGGGTAGATCAGGTTGCTCAAGCTCAATAAGTCGCGGCGCCATCTTCGCTGCATCAAGTGCTTCTGCCAGGGCTTGCAAGGAACCATCTATGTCGCCATCGCGCTCTACCAGAGTGTGCAGTTCACAGCCCTCTGGAGTTAACCAGTTAGGTTTGTCGGGATAGGCAAAGAAAGTAACTGGCGGCTGGGTTGAAACCAGAATTAGGTGCTCGGTACCTTCCAGGACGTCTGCCGCCTGTTCGCCGAAATAGGGCAGGCGCTCGACATCAGCGCGCCCCGCGCCCCGCTGCACGCGCGGCATGAAGGTGTCCATAATAATCCGGGCGCCGGTGGCCTGGCTGATCTGATCAAGCGAGGCCGCGCGTTCGGCGGTAATTACGCCACCCACCAAGAGCACCGCGCGCTTTCCGGTACGCAGCGCCTTAGCCGCCTCATCCACCTGGGTGGTATCCACAGGCACAGCTCGAGCCGGCGCCTGTTTGGCGGCCACAGCGTCCGTTCTGTTCCACGCCGTATCCGCCGGCAGGATGAGCGTTGCTACCTGGCCGGGGGGAGACATCGCCGCCTGCACCGCTGCTGCGCCATCGTGCGCCACGTCATCAGCCGACTCCGATACTTTTACCCAGCCCGATACCGGCGCAGCTATCCCTTCGACGTCGGACGTGAGTGGAGCATCAAACTTTCTATGGTAAGTGGCATGGTCGCCAACGACGTTAACCACTGGCGTGCGCGCTTTCTTAGCGTTGTGCAAGTTGGCAAGGCCATTGCCGAGCCCGGGTCCCAGATGCAGAAGGGTGGCCGCAGGCGAGCCCGTCATTCGGCCGTAACCATCAGCGGCACCAGTAACCACCCCCTCGAAGAGTCCCAACACGCAGCGCATCTCAGGATTAGAATCCAGCGCCGCTACAAAATGCATCTCCGAAGTACCGGGATTGGTGAAGCACACGTTTACGCCCGAGTCGACAAAGCTCTGAACCAGACTCTCTGCGCCGCTTTTACCACCGGCTTTCTTGATATTTGAGTCGTTTAAGTCGTTTGAGTCGCTCACCCATGATCCCCGTTCGATTCTTGCCTTACCGTGGGGTATTCTGCCTTAAAATCGCTCCACACGAGGGGAATCGGATGAGCATCGCAAGCCTTGGCAACCTGTTGAAAATCTTCAACGGCGCCAAACCTACGCCAGAAGAGAAGCAGGCCCTGTTTAAGGAGGCCGCCATCATGACCGTCGCTCGGGCGACGTCATCAGATATGAACATCAAAGAGATTGAAGTTGAGACGGTGCAATCCATCGTGAGCCGGATCACCCGCGAAGAAATAAGCAGCGCCGACGTACGTATGGCAGCCAACTCCAAACTCTACGAATCAGCCCCATTGGATAAGTACCTGTCAAAGGTAGGCAAACAGCTAGAGGTTGAGGATCAACTTATCATCGTTGGCGCCCTGGCCGACGTCATTCTCTCCGATAAGCGAGTGAGTGGCGCCGAGGTAGATTTTTTCAACATGGTGGCCGGCGCGTTCGACCTCACTCCGGCCCAGCTTGCTGGTCTTATTGAATCACCCGCTCCCTAGGTCTCCTCGTCAATTCTGAAGGGCAACGGCGGCACCTGCAGATCAGGTGAAGCCGGGTCTGAGACAGAGACCATTCCGCCGCGCGCCGCAACCTGCGGCGAATCAGCAATTTCAAACGGGTCTTCGAGCGGTGCAAAAGTCCAGCCGAGCTCTGCCGCTTCAGCGAACCACTGGTATTTGCTCTTGCTGGCAACTGTCGTATTGAACGCCTCTTCCATTGCAGACCAGGGCGGTTCGGACGTCGCTGTAGCCGCGGTATATATCGAGTCGTCCAGGTCCGTGTCGTTCGAAAATGCATCAGCCTGCAAAAACTCACCCAGACCTAAAAAGGCTGCAAGGTCTTGCCAGGGTTCGCGGAGCGCAAGCAGATAAAGCCAGCCATCTCGAGCCATCGCGGTGTGTCGATAATGCAGGCCTTCGGGATCGCGCGAACTTCGTTTAGCCGTTACTCCGCTGTACGCGTATTCCGCAACATGACGTGTCCAATGCTGCATAAAGGTGTCTTGCGCGGAGATATCTATATGCACTGCCTCTTGATCACTTGTATTAGAAGCACCAAAAACCCCAGTCAGTGCAGCGCTTGCCGCATGCAACCCTGCAATCATATAAGCGGCTTCGCCGGGTAAGGCCATGGGTGCTTCGCCATCGTAGCCGCTGGTGTGCATGACACCACCCACCGCCTGCGCCAAAAAATCATTGCCCTGCCAGTGGCTGTAGGCGCCCTTTAAACCAAACGGCGAGACGCTGACAATCACAAGTTTGGGATGCAGCAGCCGCAACGATCGATAGGACCAGCCTAAGGATCTAAGTCCTTTTGGACCCACGTCTTCGACAATCACGTCGAAGTCTTCAATGGCTGTGGCAGCGGCCGTTGCCGATTTGGGCGCCGTTAAAGACCGAACAATTTTTCGATGATGCAGGAATAACCCACCACCCATCGACTCCGAGTCTCCTGCTACTGCTATCCGCTCAACCAGAATGCCGCCTTGGTTATGAACGTCGCTTTGACTATGACCCTCGCTTTGGTGCCCCAGCTCAGCAAGCAAACAACCCGCATAACCGGCAGCCGCTGATTTCGAGATCTCCAGCACTCTCAAGGCGTTGACCCCGATTCAATCAAGCCCAGCTTTTGCGCGTGCTCTGGATCGTAGTTAGGTCTACGCCTGCGCGGTTTTAGTTCCTGTTCGGCTTGCTCATGCAACACGCCTGCTTGATACAGCCGCTTGATGCCAGCCGCGTTCATCTGCAGCCAATCTTTAAGTACGCGAGCGTTGTCTTCTCCCGGGTGATGATTGGGTGTGAGTCGGCGCCGCGTTCGACCGGAAATGCGCCAGGGCAATACAGGATGCGGGTGAGCGACATACCCCAATAGCGGTGTCCTATGCTTAACCATCTGCAACATCTGTCGCGCACGAACATTAGAATCGAGGGCCTGGTCTGCTGTGGTTCTCACCGGCGCCGCTGGCACGCCGACGGACTGTAACCGTTCAGCCAAATTGTCCTTTCCCTCTTGCTGACCTAGCTCGTTCAACAGCGCATCAATCTGATCGTGGTGCTGCCATCGAGCATCAATATCCCAGTCTCGGTCTATTTGCGCCAAATTGATCTTCGCATCGGCGAGCAGGTCGTAAAGCGCGCGCCACTGCTTGTCGGTCTCAACAGAGATGGCCACCCATTCGTCGTTATTCAAGCCGCTTTTGGCATCCGGGGTCGCGGCTCGATACACCCCTTGAGGAACAAAGCGCCGATCGCGGTTCGCTGGAACCTTCGACATTTGGCCGGTTCGCAACGCCTCCGTGACGGGCTGACCCAACATATGGGTGATCCCGGCGGTCATAGAAAGGTCAATGCTCTGGCCTTTACCTGTTTGCCGACGCCGCGCGAGCGCGGCCACAATCGCAAGGGCGGCATAACGTCCCGCTAGCTGATCAGAGAACACCGCCGAACCGATACGAATTGGAATTTCGTCTGGCCCCGCAAGCAAACGATTCAATCCACCCGCCGCCTCCGTCGAAGGACCAAAGGCCGGATAGTCAGAATAGGGGCCGGGCGTACCGTAGCCGGAGAGCTGCAGAGTGATTAGCCGCGGATGCTGTTCGCGCAAGGTCTGCGCACCCAGCCCGTACTTGTGCAACACATGTGGACGAAAATTACTGCAGACAATATCCGCTTTTTTGGCAAGCGCCTGCGCAACAGAGCGACCCTGTTCTTTGGTCAAATCAATGGAAAGACAAGACTTGCCTTGAAAGACCCCATCGAGAATGCCGATGTAAGGCTCTACCTCTCGGGCCGGGGGTGTTACCCGCACCACCTCTGCGCCGAGGTCATATAGTGCTTTGGTACCGGCAGGCAAGGCGAAAGCCAATTCAAAACTCAACACCCTGACGCCTTTAAGCGGCAGCCAGGCCTTCATGCCGTAGAACTCAAGAGGACCGCACTTTAAGGATACGACCAAATGGGTGAAGACCAGGCACGCTCTCGCAGCTTCATCTCGCCGTCCCAACGCACCGTCTCAGTTTCTAGCACGCGCGCGTACCAAAGCGCCGGTTGTGCTGCGCGATAGGATGTATCTTGCCAGGCGATACACCAGTCGGCTTGTCCCGCTTTGTCGCCGCCAAAGCTGCGCACCGTTTGCTTTATCTCTCCATCAACCAGTGCCAGTTTGATGATGTCTACGCGCTGGAGGGCCGCTTTATCTTTTAGCGCCCGCACGCTAAACGTTGGCATACGCCGGGATTTCTTTGTGGACGGTGCAGAAGCGATAGAACCACCCATGCGGACCGCCCCTCTACCCGGCAATTCGCAACGCTTGTTGGGCGCAAAGCTCTGTTCAAACTGTAATGAAATACGCGGGCCAGAGGTTGCAAACACCTCCCGACGCTTGAGCGCTGCGAACAGGCTTTCTCTGGTATTTTGCTCCGCCCAAATGCCTGTTATGCCTCCAGGGTTATAGGTTAGAAACCGGCGCCTGCCCTCTGGCGTCAAGTCCCACTGACCCAGCGCACCCCCCCAGTTATCTTCCTCAACATCACCCGGCCGACCCGAATGCGAGTCAGTAGCGCCTACAAAGCCATATCGAAAGGGATTTACGCCACTTGCGTCGCGCAGGGTCAGACCCTTTGCAAGAGCGTTGCGCACGTAGCCGCTCGAAATCTGTTGGTGCTCATCCTCTGTTAGCTCGCGAGGCTCCTGAGCAAGCGCGTTGCGCAGTGGAATAGGCATCGCAAACTCAAAATCGCAGGCCTCATCTGACAAGTTCGACCCCGCATAACATTCACTGGACCCTTTGTGTTGATGTATCTCAACCAGTTTTTCGAACCGCCCACGCAGCGCGTGTGTTTCTGCCGTGTGGCCCTGCGTTTGAAAAGCACCGCCCAGGCCAATATTTGAATTGTGCGGAATCGCCAAAACTTCACAGCCATCGCTCTCACGACATTGAGCATCCAGGCCTTGCCATAGTTTTTCTTGAGTAGGCTGATCCAACGCATTCAGCGCACGCTCGGGAACCTGATCATTTGCATAAATTAGATTGCGGTGCCAATGCAGATTATCGGGTGACGCCGTCCACTCGTTTGCAACGAACGCCGTGAACGTGCAGGGATCATTCGCAGCATTTGCGGCTTCAATAATTCGCCGCCAAAGGCTCTTCTCCACAACAACACAAGCATCGTCATCAACGAGACAATTACGGTCACCCCGCAACAGTAAAGGTATGAACATTTCGAAAAAGCCGCGGGTGGAATTCTCTGCTGCGGCTTCAGCTAGACGTTGACAATAAGGTCGCTGCGGCTCATCGATGCAGACCTGAGTCAGCCCAAAGTACTCGGCGTGGTCGGTTACCGCCGCGAAATCCAGTGGCCGCATGAGCCGATGCTCAGTGCCATCGTGTAGCGTTGACGGGCCACCCTTGGCAAACAGATATGCATCTTCAGGCGTTTGTGTCGTGTTTAGAACGTAAGCGTCCATCGAGAGGGCGGTATGGGTGTGCAGATCGCCCCAGTAGATTCGTCGCTCTGCGTCATCCGGAGACGTGCAGCTGGCTGTCTCCGCAAGCGCTATGGAACTCAGAAAAAAGTTGCCGCAAAAAGCCAGCAGAAGAACAAGATATCTGCGGCTCGAATAATTAGGCTTCAAGTTCAAGTTTGTTTCTCCTACATAGGATTATCGGATGAGCCGCTAGTCAATCAGCGCCTGGTACACCCGCGCCCGCAGTTCTCTTCTGATCGGATAGGTTGAGGAGGGCATCAGCTGAGTAAAGAATATAACGTAAAGATCTTCCTGCGGATCGAGCCAGAAAAAGGTGCTGGCCGCTCCACCCCAATGGTGTTCACCCACAGAAGTCACCAAATGCGCCTTTACCGGATCCAGCACTACTGCCCAGCCCAGCCCAAAGCCAATACCATCGTAACTTGTTTCACTCCAAACCGGTTGTCCCATCGCCGCCATGTCTCGGTTATCTGGCAGCTGATTGCGCCGCATGAATCGAACCGTGGTGGGACTCAGCAATCGGGCGCCGTTGAGTTCACCGTCGTTTAAAAGCATTTGTGAAAATCGGGCGTAGTCGCTCATGCTGCCAACCAACCCTCCGCCACCAGAATAAAGAGTTGCAGGATTTAGATAGCGGCTATCGGCACTGCTCTCGAGCAACTTCAACCCACCTCGGTCAGCGGCCAAATCGCTTGTACTGGTTGCGGCAACGTTGCTCATGCCGCCACCGCGCTCGGGGCCATAAAGGCTTGCGAACCGCTGATGATTATCAGGCGCAACGTGGAACCCTGTTTCCTGCATCTCAAGCGGTGCAAAGATTGCCTGTTGGAAATAGTCGGCAAGGCTCATGCTTGACCACACTTCAACCAAACGACCCAGCACGTCCGATGCCACGCTGTAATTCCACTGGCTTCCCGGCTGGCAGATCAATGGCAGTTCTGCGAGCCGTTCTATCCACTGAGCAAGCTCGCCGCCCGCACCGGGAAACTCTATACCGTTGTCCCGGTACGCCGCATCAACAACGTTGGTGTGCATAAAACCGTAAGTAAGTCCGGACGTGTGAGTCATTAGATGTCGCACCGTTATCGGAGTATCGATCGGAACTGTGCTGCTAACGTCAGCATCACCACCAGTCCAAACCCGTGCATCTGAAAACGCCGGGATGTACTTTGCAATCGGATCATCCAGCTGAAAGGCACCCTGCTCATAGAGCATCATGGCCGCGACCGTTGTCACAGGCTTGGTCATCGAAAAAATGCGCACTAATGTATTGCGCGAGAAGGGCGTCTGGCTTTCTCTGTCTGCGTGACCAACCGTTTCAAAATAGCCCACTTCGCCGCGCCGCCCTATCAACGCACCTGCTCCCGCAAGGCGGCCATCATCAACCTGTTGATTTAGCCAGCTCGTGACGCGCGCAAGGCGCGTCGGACACATACCCAATGTGGTCGGATCGGCAACAGCCGTTGCGAAGTCAGTTGTAGTCATTAGTTCCCCCTGTTTTTCTGCGAAGATTCTACCTCACCGGACAAAACACAGCGCTATCAGCCCATGCGGGACCCCGGCTGATACAATCAGACCATGCGCCTACTTCTCAGCTTTCTCATAGTTACTATCTGCGCCTCAGCGAGCGCCGCATCTGTAAAACAACATCAGGCGTTCGCGTTCCATTGGGAAGATCGCTTCTCGCAAAGCGAAAAGACCAAAGTGAAACTCTGGCTAACTGAGACCCACGACGCCCTTGAGCAGCTTGTGGGCAAGCTACCCTTCACCACGCAGCTCTATATTCACAGAACCCGGGCAGGTGAGCCCGTGCCCTGGGCGAACACCGAACGCTCACGCATTCAGGGCGTACACTTCCATATTGACCCGCGTTTTTCACTCGAAGAGTTCCGCGCCGACTGGACAGCACCACACGAGCTTAGCCATCTGGTGCTGCCTTACGTCGGGCGAAGCAACTCCTGGTTCGCAGAAGGGTTTGCAAGCTACATGCAATACCAGGTAATGCACCAGATGGGCGTTTTGAATACCAATGACATGCGCAGGCGCTACAAGAAGAACGTCGACAGAGCAGCTCGCCGCTATTCACATCACACGACTCCTTTTGCCAGCGCTGCAGGAAGACTACGCGCCGAACGAAACTACCCAACAATGTATTGGGGAGGTGCGGCGTTCTTTCTTCAAGCAGATACGTGGCTTATGAATGAAAATAGGCCAGGACTGGTTGCCGCATTAAACAGTTACACCCAGTGCTGCAGAATGCAGGATCACAAACTTAACGACCTGGTCGCGACGCTCGACCAGCTCACCGGCAGCAGAATGCTCAGCCAACTGCTGACTCACTTCAAAACTCAACCTGGATTTCCAAACCGCGAGAATCTACACATGGGCCCTTCTGTAACAGATGAGCGAAGGAAGTAGCAATGGGTTGGTACGCAAGAAACATATTGCCACGACTGATCGAAGCTGGATGCTCGCAACCGTTACTTATGAAGCTGCGCGCGCAGTACGTTCCTCAGGCCCGCGGCAAGGTGCTTGAAATCGGTATTGGCACCGGCCTGAATCTGGAGTTTTACGACACCGACTCTGTAGAGTTAACAGGGCTAGATCCAGCAGAAGAACTAACAGGTCACGCCAAAGAGCGCGCCCAGCAGCTTGAGCTGCCGATAAACATGCTTGGGGTGTCCGGTGAATCTATACCGGCCGAAGACAAAACCTTTGATGCGCTGGTCTGCACCTGGACCCTGTGCTCTATACCCAACGTGGAAGGCGCGCTCAAAGAGATGCATCGCGTGGTAAAGCCCGGCGGCACGCTGTACTTCATCGAACACGGCAAAGCGCCTGATGCTTCAGTTCATCGATGGCAACAACGCATAGAACCGGTTTGGAAACGCATCGCTGGGGGTTGCCATCTCACCCGTAAAGCAGATGAGCTTATCGCTGATGCCGGCTTCAATATTACGCAGACAGACAGCGACTATTTGCCCGGCCCAAAGTTTGCGGCCTATATGACGCACGGCATCGCAATACGCTAACTCCCCCTTTTCGGGGGACCTTGGCCTAGTTCTTAAGGTAGCGGGTTCGAATGGTGAACACGCTGTCACCCGTTAGCACCGCGCTCCGTCCAAAGAGACGGCCATGCGCCCAGTTCGACAAACCCAGCTCTGGTTTGTTAAGGGCGAACTGCCCATCAACCCAACGGGTATGATCATCGCCAACAAAAGGCGCATCAATGCCCTCAAAAAAACTCTGTTGTTCAACGCTATCAGATGCGATCAAAGTTGCGACCAGCCGAGGGCTGTGGGTGTTAAACGCTCGCACTGCGGCCTCGGTATCGGAACACACCGTTAGTGTGATTTCAGGCGATTCTTCCCATTCCCATTCGTCGCCCAAGCGTGCCGTATCGATGCGCGACGCCTGGGCTTCCTCGACTATTCCCTCTGCACGGGCGATGCCCACCGGAGTATCAAACAGTTCCGCGGGCACACAGGCCTCGGCGCTCGGAGTTACGTGCAGCTTATAGGGGTGGCCACAATTTTGGGCCGCCTGGTCAAGCGCGCCGATAAACACCGGGGCAAGTTCAGCCGCCCGCTGGGCAGGTAGTACACAAACGTTCAAGGTATTGCACACCTTGCGATCAAGCGAGCGAACCACTGCGGCCGAAAAGTCAGACGCATCGGCGCTTTGCCCGGCAACCAGCCAACCGCCGCCTGTGCCATGCAAACTAACGGGTGTGCCCACGCTCTGTGCCAGAGAACCTAACAAATCTACTGCCCAACCAGATCCGCGAGCTACGGCAAGCGCAAGTCGATTATCTAGAAACAATGACCAACCTGCCGAGTGTTCAGCGCTGTCTAACAGCACAACGGCCCCCGATGGCAATCCATGCGCAGCAAGCGCAGGCTCAATTACTCGCCGCATTATGGTTTGCGCGGTATTCAGCGCGTCACTGCCAATACGAAAAACAACCGTGTTACCGCCACGCAACACCCCACAGGCATCCGCCAGTACATTCGGTCGGCCTTCAAATACAAAGCCAACGGGACCAAGCGCGGCTCCGACCAACTCAACGCGAAAGTCGCTGTGTTGCACGGTGTCGAAAACCGCCCCACGACTGGAGGGTAAGTCGGCCCATCCGTTCAATCCCGCAATCATTGCCCCTCGCATAGCTTGCGACACTTTCAGGCGAGTAACTGACCGGCCACGGGCAGAAGCGTTTTTAACATCTAAGAGGTTAGTCTCGGCAATTTCGGCCCACAGCTCATCGTCGCTAAGGTTGGCTGCGGCGGTACGGAAAAATCCGACAATCTGCGAATCCTGCACAGAGCTCATCGCCCCAAACGCCTCCGAACAGTCTGCCATCGCAGTATCTACCGCAGCTACGACCGAGGCAGGGATGTGCAGCAGACCTGCAAGGGAGTTGGCGACAAGCGTATCGCCAGCCTTAAAGTTTGTGGCCAGCGCCTCGTCTACCCGAAACACTTCCCCTGTCGGAGAAATAACCGGCATGCCGGCACTGAGCTGAGTAAGGGGTTCGGAGACAGGAGTCATTGCGCGCCATCAAAACTTGGTTAGCTCGCAATTATGCATTATTTGGAATGTGCTGAAGCGCTGAGCCTCAGGCGCTTTTTGCCACTCGATGTTGGCTGCGCCAGAGCAATTCTACAAACCCGCTGGGTAGCATGTCTTGCACGTCGTCAGACATCACTTCGCCCTTCATAAGTCCGGGTAGATTCATGGTCGCAGTCAGTGCCCGCAGCACTTCCGGGCTCGCACCGCAAATAGCGCTGACCGTCTGCTCAAAAGGCTGCCCATAGGAATCTAAGATGGCCTGCATCTCGGCACACTGCTCTTCAGTCAATCGGTCCAGCAGTGAATCAATCATTTGGTCTGTCACGGGCGTTAGCGCTCTATAAATAGCAAAAAACTAGTCTACTTACTCCCGGGGAGAAGGCTGTAAGTACTTATGTATCTGTTGTTCGGATAATCGCCATTTAGGTCCGCGCGATGTGACAACGAAGAATCGCGGCTTATTGGGTCTTAACTGATGTTAAAACCCTCATCTCGTCGCGCGAGTTCGTTCCCCGAGACTCATGGCACGAGACGAATCAAGTGATAAGTTCTTAATACACTAAACACCTAACACGAGAACAGCATCCATGACCAATTCCAACTCCTACCTGCAGAATCGCGTCATCATAGTTACCGGGGCAGCCAGTGGTTTCGGTCGGCTCGTCTGCGAAAAATCGGCAGCAAAGGGCGCGAGGGTGCTCTGCGCTGATGTTAACGAAACAGGAGTGAAAGAAACTGTCGCTGCAATAACCGAGCTAGGTGGCACCGCAGAAGCCATTGTCACCGACGTTCGCGCACTAGACGACACCCAGGCCATGGCCGCAAAAGCACTAGAGCTCTGGGGTCAGATCGATATTCTGGTCAACAACGCTGGCATTATGCCACTCGCATTTTTCGCAGATCACCAAAGTGCCATAGACGCATGGACCCGCTGCATTGATATCAATATAAAAGGCGTGATGCATGGAATTGTAAGCGTCCACGACCAAATGATCGCCCAGGGGCAAGGCCACATCGTCAACCTCTCATCGATCTACAGCAACAACCCCGTGGCAGGTGCCGCTGTTTATGGCGCAAGCAAAGCCGCCGTGAATTTTCTTTCAGACGCTCTGCGCGTGGAATCTCAGGGTCGCATAAAAGTAACAAACGTAAAGCCAACGGGTGTTCCGGGCACAGCGCTAGGCGGGAGCGTGATCAACCCTGATGCCTTGATTGGCATTCTTGGGCAAAACGGACCCGCGTATTTGCAGCAGATGGCAGCATACGCCGCCGGCGACCTGCCGCCGGAGCAGTCGGATGCCGATAACATCGAGTATCTGGCGCTTGAGCCCGAATACCTCGCGGACCAAATTATTTACGCGATAGATCAACCCTGGGGCGTCACGATCGCAGAAGTCACCGTCCGCGCGGCCGGCGAGGGCTACGTGCTATAGGCCGCCCCAGGTAGCGAAGCCTTAGTTGGATTTAGACCCTGGGTTGGCAAAATCGGGAGCACGTTTTTCAAAATTAGCCATGATGGCTTCCTTTTGATTTGGCGAACCGATCAGTGACAGTTGCAGTTTCTCTTCCAGTTCCAGCCCCGTGCGTTCGTCCGCGTGCCAGGCTGTTTCATACAGTTCTTTGCCCGCCCTGATCGCATCCGGGGACTTGTTGGCGATTTCGCTCGCAAGCTCCATCGCAAGTTCAAGCGGCTTATCGCTCACACGGGTCGCCAACCCGAGTTCTTTGGCCTCTAAACCCGAAAGTACCCGACCGGTAAACGTAAGTTCCTTCGCTACATCCATCGGCACCAGGTCGCGCAGCGTCTGGGTAAGGCTCATGTCGGGAATCAAACCCCACTTTATTTCCATAACCGACATTTTGGCATCGGGTGCAATGACTCGAATGTCGGTACCCAGAGCAATCTGGCAGCCGCCGCCGAAAGCAACACCGTGAATAGCCGCAATAACCGGCACCGGCAAGCGCTTCCAAACCAAACCAGGCATTTGGGCACGATTGCCGGGTAACCCACTTTCCTGATGGGCTGACACCAGCGTATCGGCTGTTTGGTCGGTCTCCTTAGTCTCATTCATCTTGGCAAAGTTGCCCATATCAAGTCCGGCACAAAACCCCGGGCCATTACCTGAAAGCACCACAACTCTTACATCGTGACGATTAGCCAGAGATTCACCGGCCGCAACCACTTCGTTAAACATCTCGTGGCTTAGCGCGTTGTATTTTTCTGGTCGATTAAGCCGGACATCGGCAATACCCTCGGGGCTTACATCTATAGTTACCAGTTGCTCAGTCATTTCTTTAACTCTCTCTTTCCCGTCTTCTCTGTAAATCTATCATGTCATTGGCCTGTGACGTTATTACGGGGCTCAACAAGAATTCGCGCGGTTGCAATGCCAGCTAGCAAACCCGCGAGATGCCCATCCCAGGACACAGCACTATCGGTGGGGAAAACGCCAAAGATCAGCCCGCCGTAGCCCACCATTACGGCGAGCCCAATAAGAATCGATTCGGCGCTTCGCGCAAACACCGCTCTTGCAACCAGCAGCCCAAACAAGCCAAAGACAATTCCGCTAGCGCCGATATGGGCAGCCGTGCGCCCAAACAACCACAGAAGCGCTCCACCGCCGAGCGTGACTAAACCAATAGCACGCAGAAAGTAGTCAACGCCGCGCATCAGAAGCAACCCACTAAAGGCAGCCAACGGCAGCGTGTTGGCAATCAAATGTCCAAAACCCTGGTGCAGAAAAGGCATACCAATAATGCCGGGCAAGTGCACGAGTTCTCTGGGAACCAAAGCGAGGGTTCGCTTTAAGGGTTCAAACACAAACCCCAGAATAGACACTATCCATATCGCAATGATCAGACCGAAGAGTATCAACGCAGGCCGTTTAAAATCCGCCATAGTGCAGTGCCAGGTTTAGTTCAACCGACTAGTGAATCTCCGCCGCTTCGCCCTGCGCCTCGCGCAGTTTCTTAATGTCAAAACCCGGCGTTTGTGCGGCACTGATGATTACCCGCTCGCGGCGAGCTATGTCTTCAGCTGCCGCTTTGATCTTGTCCGCGACATCATGGGGAATAACCACCGCACCATGTTGATCACAGTGAATAAGATCACCATGCGCAACACGCATACCAGCAACCGTTACCGGCCGCGAGTAATCCACCACATGCACAAAGGCGTGTGACGGGCCCACCCGGTCTGCCATCATCTGAAAGCCTTCTGCAATGTCAGGCAGATCCCGGACGCTGCCGTCAGTGATTACGCCCAGGCAACCAAAACCGTTGTGGATGTTGCTGTTGACCTCTCCCCACCAGCTGCCGTACCCGCGTTCATCATCCAGGTCTTGAATGACGACGATGCTCGGCTTCTGGCCCTCATCAATGTAGGCATAGTAGCCATCAGAAAGCGCCCGTGCCGGTTCGCCGCGTAAATCGCTTGGATGGGCGGCGCGAATGGTTGCGGTGCGGGCGATGCCTACCATGGGCGGCAACTCAGGGCGCGTACATACCAGCGGCTTGGTTGTAAAGCCGTAACCGCGTCGTTTGGGAGCGACAATCTCTAACGCGTTGCACACCGTCGGCGTATCAAACTGCTTAAGGTCATCTATAAGAGATTGGGTAAGTTCAAACATGAGTTTCTCTGGGCGCCGGGTTGTCCGGAGGCTAATATAGCCCAAGCAACTAAAGAAGAGACCTACCGTGATCGATCTACAACGCGACGGCAACATATTCACTCTAACCATGAACGCTGGCGAGAACCGCTGGAACACGACTTTTGTACGCGCGTTCTCAGAAGTACTGGATGAGATCGAAGGCTCGGAAGGGCCGGCCGCTCTGGTCACTACCTCCGCAGATCCCAAATTCTTCTCTAATGGCCTGGATCAGGAATGGATCTCAAGCGAAGACGGCGATCACCCGGGCGGCGACCGCAAGGTGTTTGGCCCAGAGTTCATGGCCGTGATGAGCCGTATCATCACACTGAGTGTGCCAACAGTAGCTGCAATCAACGGCCACGGGTTTGGCGCCGGATTTATGACCGCAATGTGCCACGACCTCCGCATCATGCGGGAAGATCGAGGCTTTGTGTGCGCCAACGAGATGCAGCTAGGCATGCAAATCCCGCCGCCCGAGCTTGCGTTGTTCAAACACAAGTTGCCGGCGAACGTCTTCTTCGAAACCGTGCAGTTGGCCAGACGCTGGGCAGGTCCACAAGCCCTTGCAGCGGGCGTTGTGCAACAAACGGCATCCGCTGAGGATTTACTGGATGTCGCCCGGACCCGCGCAGAAGAATTGGCACCACTCGGCGCCAACCGCCGTGTATTCAAGGCTCAAAAAGAGAGCATGTTTGGAGAGAATGCCGCGATCAATGAAGTTCACGGCCCAGCATGGATGTTGCGCAACAGCGAAAAGTACCGGCACTAAGTGTCGGCATGTGTCGGCAGGTTGCTGCGTGCTACTCCCCGATGCGTTTAAAGTCTGGCGCCCGGCGTTCCATGAATGATTCCACGCCTTCTTTAAAGTCGTCGCGCTTCAAGCTTTCGGCCATCCATTGATTGGATTCAACCATGGCATCGTGCAGGTTCGCGTTCATATGTCGATAGATCTGCTTCTTCATCATCATCAACGATGTTGGTGAACAGTTGGCAGCCAAGGTTTCAATATAGCTTTGACACTCAGCAACCAAATCATCCGTTGCGACAATGCGGTCCATAAGCCCAATGCGCAGTGCTTCGTCGGCACCCACCTTGCGCGAACTCCACAGCAAATCTAAGGCCCTGGAACTGCCAACTAGCCGCGGTAACACCCAGCTCTGACCATGTTCAGCAATCAAGCCGCGCTGTGCAAAGGCGGTAACAAAGCGCGAGTTCTCAGTGCCGAAGCGCATATCACCAAGTAATGCGATAGACATGCCAAGACCGGCACAAGCACCATTAACGCCTACAATCACTGGTTTGCGGATAGACATAATGTAGGTGAAGGCGACTTTAAAATTGTCGCCCATTGTTTTGTCGCCAGGATCGGCGTCTAACGCGCGACGTTTTTCGCCACCAGAAGAGTCGCCTTTTGACTGAGCAGACAGATTGTTCATATCCATGCCGGCACAAAATCCGCGGCCGGCACCGGTTAGCACAATGCCTACAACCTTTTGATCTTCTTCTGCCGCAGCAAACGCATGTTTCAGTTCGCTCAACATGGTATTGGTTAGCGCGTTGAGAGCTTCAGGCCGATTCAACGTAATAACGGCAGATGGTCCGTCGACCTTGTAATCAAGCTCTTCGTATTCGATAGATTCCGACATTTCTTCCCCCTCAGGCAGATTATCTACGACTAAAAGGTACTCCGACTCGCTGGTTGGGACAAGCAGCCGGCGCTCAGGCTTCCAGCAAAAAGCGGGTTTTACCCCGCGCTACGCCATTAACGACTAGCTCGACATGATGTTCCCCAGCGTATAACGCTCTCGTGGTCATGGCCTTAAACGCCAGCCGCTTTTTTAAATGGAGTGAATCGCCTTTGGCGGTAGAAACATCTTTAAGCGCGAAGACTTTCGGAGAGTGACTGCCGTTTGACTTAAGGAAGTACACACGCAGCACTATTTTTAGCTTTTGACGCTTCGCAGAGGTGAGCGTTGCGCTCCAATCCAGAGAGTCACCAATTTTCACCACATCGGCACAGTCGACATTGCTCAACTTAAACGCTGGTTTGGCTGGGTAACCCAGCAGGGCAAGAGCACCTGCATGATCTGACTTAACCAAACTGCGCAGTGCATGTCTGGTCATCCAGTCTAATTCCTGTTGTTCTTGTCGCGCGAGCTTTGCCCAGCGTTTTAGCGCTGACAACACTAATTCAGGTTCCGTCTTCGACACATCGTTTAAGTTGTTGGCCACAGAGCGAGTAACGAACCGTGTTGGATCGGCGTGCAACGTATCGAGCATAGCGATGGTTTGATCCGTTGGTAGATTAATGCGCAAGCCCCAGGGCAGGTTAGGTCGCGTTCCTTCCGAGGCCAAACGTCGAACGTGATAGTTGGTGTCTTTGGCACAGTCCTCTAGAAAGGCATAGGTTTCTTTTTGATAGGTTTTCAAAAACGGACGAATCGCAAACTCGGCGGAAAATCGTTTAGTCGTCTCTCGCAGTAACTCGAGCGACAACTTCAGGCGTTTTTGTGTGCAGCCCTGGCGTGCCGCAAACTCGCTAGGCACCGCCCAGATAAACTGACCAAAATCGTCATCGCCAAGGCTTGGATCCAATGGCTCAGGCAATGCGCGCTGCAACACCGATGTCGCCTTTGAGTAGGTTTTTGGCAAGTAGCTCACCAACGCGTCCGCCATGCACTCGATGCAAGCCTTAAGCTCAAGTTGCGGGAACTGCTGAAGCACTTCTTTTTCAAAGGCGGCTGCCCGAAAAGAGGAATCCGCTCGTTTCAGACCCGCCGCAAGCAGCCCGACGGTCGTGGCATTGAACAGCCGATCTTTCAGCGAGAACGTCTTGTCCGCGCTTATCTTGCCA
>CAZFIA010000042.1:0-4470 GCA_964519335.1 uncultured Pseudomonadales bacterium | reverse complement strand
CTTGCCACTGCTTGCCTTGCCACTGCTTGCCTTGCCACTGCTTGTCTTACCCGAAATTGAGGATTCGCTCATTTAGGCTCCGCCAGGCTCTGGTGAAATTCCTGTCCAGAGGCAATTATCAGCGAACCTGACGGTCAGCACGCCATAAGTTTTCGGCATGGAATCGGCCGTTCATATGCATTGGACATATCGCGTGATCTGAGCGATTTTGCAGGTGGTGACTTTGGAGAGAGACACCTTGGCGCCAGGATCGTGCCCCGCAGCAATAGCAGTAAAAGGGGCGTTGTGACGCGGCAACAGAATCGGTGCAGCCGAGCAGGAAGTAGCGCTCGGCTGCGCTGAGCTTTAAGAGAGATCCAAAAAACCTTCCCGCTGAAACGTTTCATCCCGAAACAACCCGTCGGCTAGCCTGTGACGGCGACTTGGTGGTGCCTAGTGTGGTGCCTAGAAAGGAAGATGCGACAATAGCCTCAAGCAATAGAACGCAGGGAGCTTCGTTTGAGCAGCTATCGCGAGATCTATATCGAAAAGCAAATCGAAGCTCTTCGAGATAACCCAAAAATCCTGGCGTTGTGGGAAGGCGGTTCGGCCGCAACTGGATCCACCGATGAGTATTCGGATCTCGACCTTTATGCGTTGTGCGCCTGTGAAACGGATGAGGCATTTGGCTTGATAGAGTCAGCTATGCCACCGATTACCCACTGCTATATTGAGCCCGCAGGTCCCGAGTTAAGGCGTCGCAGCTATTTTCACGACGGAGCGCCTAAGCACTTTTTTGCAGACATCGGTGTTTTGTCTGAGAACTTCCGAGAGATTCTCCAAGAACGCATGATGATCGAGCGACATGGCACGCCAGTCGTCTTCTTCGACGACCAGGGACTGATAAAGGCCCATCCCGTGAACAAATCCGAATGGCAGGCAAAGCTGGAAGCCAGAATCAAAGAACTTGAGGACGCCTTCCCAATCTACATTTTGCAAGTTCTTAAGCCTCTGGATCGCCATCAGCACACCGAGGCGTTCGCCTTTTTCTATCACGGCTTATTGCGCCGATTGGTTGAATTAATGGGTATTCGCTTTCGACCCTATCGCTTCGATTTTGAGCTCCGCTATCTTGAGAGGGACTTCCCTGAAAAAGAACGGCAATCTATTCGCAAATACATGACGTATGTCGATCCTGACGACTTGCGAAAAAAGGTCGAGTTAATCGATCAAGATATCAAGGCGAATCTCGCCCTTATAAGAAAACAGGGAATTCGCCTCATTTAACAATTTCTCCGCGCATACCCTAAGAAGGCAGGCACCGCAAAACGAAGACGGTGCAGTGCTCACCAATTGCTTTCTCTTTCCTGACGCATCAAAAGCCCTGATAATGCGGCCCTACGATCACAGGAGGGCCCAATGACCGGGCAGCCAACTATTCTCAGCGGCATTGCGCCGTCGGGCCAGCTCACGCTTGGCAACTATTTAGGTGCCATTCGCAACTGGGTTGCGATGCAGGACGACTACGATTGCTACTACGTGCTGGTAGATCTGCACGCTATTACCGTGCGCCAGGACCCGGCCGAACTTAACGAACGCTGTTTAGACTTCATCGCCCTGTACATTGCCTGCGGCATTGATCCAAAGAAAAGCGCGATCTTCGTGCAATCGCATGTTCCTGAGCATTCAGAACTTGCCTGGCTGCTGAATTGCTATACCCAGATGGGTGAACTCAATCGCATGACGCAGTTTAAAGACAAGTCACAAACTCACAGCCAAAACATAAACGCTGGATTGTTCACTTATCCAGTACTCATGGCCGCTGACATTTTGTTATATCAGGCTACAGCAGTTCCCGTAGGCGATGATCAAAAGCAGCATCTGGAACTAACACGAGACATCGCCGGCCGATTTAATGGTTTGTATGGCGACGTGTTCACTATACCCGAGCCGTTCATTCCAACGGTGGGTGCTCGAGTGATGAGCCTGCAAGACCCGACCAAGAAGATGTCCAAATCTGACGCCACGGAAACTAACTACGTGGGACTACTGGAGGAACCGAAACGTATTCTGCGCAAGATAAAGCGCGCTGTAACTGATAGCGAAGATGAGATTCGCTTTGGCCCGGACAAACCAGGCGTCTCGAACTTGTTGTCGATTTCCTCCGCAATCAGCGGCGAGAGTATTGATTCACTGGTTGAGAAATATTCAGGCCAAGGTTACGGCACGTTAAAAGTCGCTGTCGCAGAGCAGGTTGTCGACTGTTTAGAACCGATTCAGGCGCGCTATAAAGAACTTCGCGAAGATCGTGATCTGTTAGATAACATTTTGGCGGAGGGTGCTGCAAAAGCTCGCGCACGCGCAAAAGTTACGCTGCGCAAGACTCAGGATGCGCTCGGTTTTATTCCACCAAAGCTCTAGTACCCTTTTTAAGGTGCAGCTTTGGGCTTCGACATGAGCAATACCGGGGTGTTGGCAACATATTCCTGATAAGCAGGATCGTCGCCCCATCGCCGTTTGCCCTGCCTCTCGAGTAAACGCACGCCGCTCACATAGGTAAGCAATACAAAAACAAACAGCGGTGAGATCAGGCCAATGAACTGCCATCCTTGCATCACCGGCAGCGCGATAATGGCAACGCCCACCCACAACACAATCTCCCCCAGGTAGTTAGGGTGGCGCGACCAGGCCCAGAGCCCGGTGCGGATAAACTGGCCTTCGTTTGCTGGGTCAGCCCTGAACGCGGTCTTCTGGCGATCGGCCACTATCTCTATTGCAAATCCAGCACCCCAGACCAACACCCCCAAAGCACAAGCCCAATCGAGTGGCTGTGGCGAGTTAGTGGTCAGGACGATCAGTCCGGCAGCAAGGGTGAACGACACCCAAAGACCTTGTAGCGTCCAGGTCATCAAGAACTGGCTGAACATGTACTTCATCTTGTTAAAGCGGGAATCAGAACCTGCCGCACGCACCCGGCCAAACAAAAAGCTGCCAAGGCGGACAGCCCAAATTGCGACCATCACCGCCACGAGCCAGGCCCGCGCATCGCCTGGCCCAAACACCAGGGCCAGCGCCACCACGCTTAGGTAGGTCAGGCTGCCAGTGAGGTCAAAAAAATGTTCGGTATGGGCAAGGAAGGACGGCACAAAGATCAGCCAGTTCACGACAAAAGCAAAGCCTACGCAGACGCCAAACAACGCCCAGCCATTATCAAAGACAACGCTACCCTGGCTACCCGCCCAGCCAACCAGAGCACCCAACAGCACGCCGACCGCAGTCCCCACCATCGACTCAATGACTTGCTTGCTCACACATACATCCTTTCTTGTTCTTCCCCCACCAACAATACCAGTGACGTCGCGACTCAACCTCTATACGCTAACACCTTGTCATCTTCACGCCATGGGGTAAAAACCGCGAGAAATGCCGATGCAGAAATTTGTATGTCGGGAGTTTGGCCCGCCAAGTAGCCTTGTAGAAATCGAGCTGCCGTTGGCTGATCCCAAAAGCAACGAAGTGCAGGTAGACATCGCGGCGGCAGGTATCGGCTTTGTCGATGGCTTAATGATCCAAGGCCTGTACCAGGTAAAGCCGCCGCTACCGTACTATCCGGGCAGTGAATTCAGCGGCAAAGTCACTGCCGTGGGCGACGCTGTAGACACCCTGAGTGTTGGCGATCGCGTGTTCGGTCTTACGAGCCAGGGCGCACTGGGTGACTCCACCTGTGTGCCGGCAGACCAGTGCTACAAGACACCCACTAAAATGAGTGACGCGCTGGCCGCAGGCTGGTACATCAACTATCTGACCGCCCTGTATGGCTTGCGAACCTGCGGCAATCTGCAACAGGACGAAACTCTGCTGATTTTGGGCGCCGCCGGCGGCGTAGGCTCCGCCGCAATTTCAGTCGCCAAAACGATGGGTGCCAGAGTCATCGCGGCAGCAGCAACAGACGCAAAACGCGAGGCCGCGCGCGCCAACGGCGCAGACGAAGTAGTCGACTACAGTCAGCCTGATTGGCGCAAAACGCTTGCCACACTTACCAAAGAATCTGGGCTTAACATGGTGTACGACCCTGTTGGTGGCCCCGCCACAGAGCTTGCCCTGCGTTCTCTGGCACCCGAAGGCCGACTGCTAGTCGTTGGGTTCGCAAGTGGCACCATCCCTAAAATACCGCTCAACCTCGTTCTGCTAAAACGTTGCTCGATTGTCGGCGTGGATTGGGGTGGCGACAGTCGCGCAAACCCAGAACTCAATGAGCCATTGATGGATACCTTACTCGACTGGTTTGCACAGGGCCGCCTTAAGCCCGCGAACGTAGTAGAACGAAAACTCAGTGAGTGTCGAGAGGCGCTCGCAGATCAGCTAGACGGCAAGATTATCGGCAAGCTGGTGTTAACCAACTAGTGACTCAAGTGGGCAGAGAAGCCTCAGTAGAGATTATTTTCGTAGTCGTCGGCCACAGCTTTATCGATCTCTTGGGCAGCAGCCGGA
>CAZFIA010000041.1:0-26570 GCA_964519335.1 uncultured Pseudomonadales bacterium | reverse complement strand
GCTGGCGAAAAAATAGCTGACGAATCGACTGCTGAGGAAACGAATGCTGGAGAAACAAATACTGAAGAACTAGTGGCGCAAGAGTCTGGCACGACGGAAACCGACACAGCAGAAGCAGTTTTTGAGGCGGCCGCCGAAGAAACTAATCTAGATGAGATCGCTGTAGAACAGGCGGTAGTCGAGGCAGCTCCTGAAGCCTCTGTAGAACAAGCTGTTGTTGAAGCGGCTCCTGAAGCGGCTGTTGAACAGGCGGTTGTCGAGGCGGCTCCTGAAGCTGCTGTTGAACAGGCGGTTGTCGAGGCGGCTCCTGAAGCTGTTGTTGAACAGGCTATTGTCGAAGCGGCACCTGAAGCTGCTGTTGAACAGGCTATCGCCGAAGCGACCCCCGAAGCGACTGTTGAAAACACTGCGGCCGCAAGCGCAGCAACGGTCGCCGTGGCGGCTGCCGCAGCTAGCGCTGCCTCCGCTAACTCAGTACAAGACCCAGTACAAGAGCCAACCCAGAAGGAAACTGCTAGTGAGAGCGTGTCGACGGGAGATGCGCTTGCAAGCAAAGACACTTCAACGGCACGAATTGTAGAGATAGAAGTTGTAGATCCAGAAGTGGCTGAACCAACAACTGCAGTTGCAGAAGCCGCCGATACAGAAATTCAGGCCCCAGAAATAGTAGAAACAGAAACAGAGGTAGAAACAGAAGTCGCAGCAACTAAAGTCGAAACCGCACCAGCAACATCACCAGCGACCGAGATAGCACCGGCCGAAGCAGTTCACAAAAGCGCTGCAGCCGTCGCCCCGAAAGACAAACAAGCAGAGACTGCTGTTATGGGCGCCGTCACCGCTGCCGCAGCACTCGGTGCTCAGCCAGCAACAGCATCTGCAACCACAACCGAAGTTGAGCCGGCAGCCCAGGTTGCCGTTACTACGCCCGCACAATCTCAACCTGCTCAGTCGAACGAGGTGTCGGCCTCTGACTCCGCCCCGTCTGACACTGCTCCCAAGGCTATTACGGATCTAGTGGCAAATCATGCCGACAAACTCCTAATGGTGGTGTTCTGGTCAGTGGCGACAGAGACCGACAGCCCGTCTTTCGAATGGCTTAACGAGATGCATAGCCGCTATGCCAAAAACGGTTTGCAAATCATGGCGGTGAATAAGGATGAGGCGGCCCGCGAAGGCGAGGCATTTGCGGTTAAGCAAGGGGCTGAGTTTGAAGTCGCTCACGATCGTAGTGGTGACCTAAGTCGCGCCCTGTGGGTGGGTAAACTGCCCGCGACTTATCTACTGAACGACGCTGGCGAACTCCTTGGCTCCCACACGGGTTTCAATGACGACATACGTGGCAGCTACGAAGATGAGATCCGACGTTCATTGCGAACTCTCTCTCAATAGAGAGTCAGCAAGAAACAAGTAGGCCGCGTGCCTATCTAACTCTGGGCACCGGCACCAATGCAGGACCCACCAAGGGCATGCCTGCGACATCAATGAGTTCAGGGTGAGTGGGCATAAAGCCGCCTCGTACAAACGTAATCAAGCTACTCACTTGATACGCTGAATTGTACCCCTCGTCATCGTTGCTCTTTAGCAGTTCACCAATGGCATGTTCTGCTGTACCTGGTCCACCCAACAGCAGATCCCATTGCGCAAGATTGCGCGAGGGGTCGTTTAACTTCGGGTCAAAATAGCGAGACTGACCATCAACCTCTGCTGAGGTTGCGAGCGCGTGCGTCCCCCTGGGATAGCCGCCGGAACGCGGCTTCAGATTGAAGTATAGATTGTTATCGATACCCTCGAATGCATCTCGATTGACTACTTTTTTGGCAGACGCACTTCCAAGTGCATAACCTTCTACGGGGGTAGTGGAAAAAATCAGGTTATGAGCGAATTCAAGACCGGTGTACGCAGGCGTCACGCCCGTTTCATCCAGGGCAATAGAATTAAACCGAACGGGCTGCCGCATCACGTTATTACGCACTCGAAAATGCATACCTTCCGCATTGTTGAGCGTCAGAAATACAGGATGGGTTGGATGCGCACTCGTATCGCCGATGCTACCTGAGTGCTCGATCGTGAGCGTCACCGGGCGACCACCATGCTCGGCAACCCAGGATTGCGGTCCATTGGTGAGAACCGCATCCCCGGTATCAGACTGATTGGGAAAGTGAGATTCAAACCAGAAGTTTCTTAGCGTTGCGTCGCCTCTCAAAAAATGAGTGTCGAAGCCATGAGGGTTGTCGGCTTCGGCATACATGTAGACGTTTTCAGTGGTGTCAGCAACAAGTCCAACGCCACCACTGTTACGCACAACCATAAACAGATCGCGCTGGATTTTTGCATTGCCTCCGTTGTTGCACGCGCGAACATGACCGGAATTGCCATTGGCACCAATCACCCAATTTTCCAGCACATAGTCTTGAACAAAACGAATATAGACTTCTTTGTCACTCATAAGCCCGCGAATTTGCTTTATGGTATTAGTCGCTGGAGGTGTTGCGGTGAGATCACCGTAGCCATCGAACCAAAGGGCGGGTACGGAGGCTGCCTTGGGGTGCGACTGTTTAAAGGTCCAATTGTTGATATCGACCCTTGTAGATTCGCCGGCGTCGAGGCCATGCACTCCGATCTGTCCTGAGTTAACAAACTCAATATTGCGAGCGGTAAGATTCGACGTCTCACGGTTGTTAGCCAAATACATTGACCAGCCTTTATTGCTGGCAGGATCTAGTGCATCGGAGATTCGCCCGTAAGTACCCATTAACAGAGAATCTCGATGGCCTTCGGAGGCCACAAACCAGTGTCTTTCTAGTTGGGTTGACGTGCTGCTTTCCGCCAACGCGATCTCTGCCCGACGTCCCAATACTCCAGCAAACTCAATGCGCTGATTTGCTGAGAACATCTGCAACTGCAGTGCCTCAGCGCCAGACGGCGCAAACAAGAGCCTTGATGCGGCTTCAAGTCGCAGGCGCGCGCCTAAGCCACTCATCAACAGATGGCCGTGCAGCGTTAAAGTTGCATCGGGTGTCAAGATCAGTTGGCCCGGTCCGTCGATGACTAGCGCCGGCAGTGATGGCACTACCGCACCGGCGGTATTGGCGGCCGCATCAGTATTGGTGTCCTCGACGCCGCCGAGCGCCAGATCGCCACTAATGCTCATAGTGTGGCGTCCGAGGCTTACAATGCGATCGCCTTTGCCGGGAACCCCTCGTGGAGTCCAGTTAGCAGCGCGAGTCCAGTCGCCAGATTTACGGGCCTTATAATCCCGCGCTTCGGCTTCCAAAGGGGCAACAAGTGAGAGAGACGTAATCAGAGACGCCACAACGATTATGCGAGTTGTCATTTTCATGGCCCGAGTTTACCAAATACCAGCCTGTTACTGATGTCAGAAGTCGTAAGTTCCACGCGCCCACACGCCTGTTTCACACAAAAAGCGTACAATAACCTATCAGTTGATTAACCAATGCGATGGCCTTATTCATGAGCGATTCATCCATGAACGATTCATCCACAACCCAGCCATCGTCAAAGAGCAGTCCCAAATCCTGGGCATTCAAGACGTTGACCTGGATATTAGCGCTTGGGTGTTTCTATCTGGTGTATACCAAAATCGTTCAGGCAGGCGCCAGGGCTGAGCCAAACCCTCTGGGACCGCTCGAATACCTCATCGAGTTTTTTAGGGGCGTGCACTGGTGGCAATGGCTCGCCCTAATGATCCCCTACTCTATATTCTTTTTTCTGGTTGACGCCCACGCCACCTGGCGCGTGGTGCGCTGGTTCAACGTACCCAGCATCAAGTACACCGACATACTGCCGATTCGAGGCAGCTCCTATATTTTGTCCATGGTCAACGAGCAGGTGGGCAAAGGCGCGATGTCGCTTTACCTTCTGCGGCGCCACAACGTGCCGGGCTGGGAAGCACTGTCGAGCATGATTTTTATGGCGCTGGTAGAGATCTATCAGCTCCTGTTTTTCTCCGCGGTTGGTGTGCTCCTATACAACCAGCTTGTACAAGAAGCCTCTACCCAGCTACCACTCAACATCATATTGCCGTCGGTGTTTGCCGTGGCACTGGCCTACATTCCAATTCATTTACTGTACTTCGGCGGAAAATTTGCGCCCAACTCAGGGCTTCGCCAAAAACAAATCTTCAGCGCTTTCAAACGGGCACGACCGGTTCAGTACCTTTTGCTACTGCTCTTCAAAGCACCTAACCTCATTATGGCCGTAGTGATATACACCCAGGCTTTAAAACTTTTTCAGGTTGATGTTAACTTCGGCCAGATGTTGGCCTTTTTGCCAGTGATTTTCTTATCCGCCGCGCTGCCACTACCCTTTCACGCGGGCGCCCTGCTGCTGTGGACCGTGTTGTTCCCAAGTTACCCGGAAGTGGGTGCGTTTAGCCTGGTAATGCACACGTTCTTTGTCGTATTCAATGCGCTATTGGGCGTGCTGTTTTTGCCTAAGGCGAATCAGGAACTTTTCGGTACGCAAGAAGACGATCGAGCATCGACGCCAACGTAGTGGCGACCAGCAACCAGGCCATAACCATAACTACCGGGTTGAGGATTGGCGCGGGTAACCGAAGCGCTGCGCCGATAACTGCTGTACCCAAAACCACGAAGTAGCCAATACCATTGTAACGCCCGAGTACGCTGGCTCGCAGCGACTGTCCCTGCAGCACTTTCGAATCGAGGGCATATTGGGTAAACGACAGGAACACCAGAACCGGCAACAAAGGTGTAACCGCCAAATCGCCTTGACCACCAGGCATTGCAAGCGCACCCAGGGACAGGCCAACAAACGATGCGTCCACGCTGTGATCAAAAAGACCGCCAAACTTTGAGACTTCACCGCGCGCTCGTGCAACGCGCCCATCGGCGACGTCACTGGCAACGGCCATACAAAAAACAACAGCCGCAAGCGCAAGCTGGCCCGTGGCGATGCTCCAACAGGACGGGAAGACTAATATGAGACGCAGCGCCGTTAGCGCATTAGCCCAGCCAATTTTTGTTTTCAGTGACACAGTGCTTCTCGGCAATGGGTAAACTGTCCCCGGATTCCAACAGGAGTGTACTTTGACCGAACATTCAGCAACAAGCGGCATTCTAATCACCGGCGCTAATGGTCATCTGGGCCAAAGGTTGATTCCGGAACTCGCCACCAAGCGCCCGGTCAAGGCGCTGGTCCGATCAGAACAGGCAGCAACCGCACTTAGGGGCACAATCGATTCGCTACCCGGCACTACGGCCAACAACGTGACTATCGTTGAACTCGACTATGTCGACGTCGACGGCATTCGTGCAGCAACATTAAACTGTAGCGAAATCATTCATCTCGCCGGCATCCTCAAGGAATCACCCTGGAGCAGTTACAAACAAGCTCACGAAGACACCACACAAGCGCTGCTTAATGCCACTGTAGACGCAGACATCAAGCGGATACACTATTTAAGTATCGTGGGTTCAAGACCTGATGCACCCAACGCCTGCCTGGCGTCAAAAGGTCGAGCAGAGGCAATGCTGCTTGAGAGTTCTATTCCTGCACTGGTACTGCAGGTGCCGATGGTACTTGGTGAAGGCGACTATGCAGCAGCAGCGCTTAACGCACAGGCCAGGCGCGGCACCAATTTTGTCTTTGACGTAAATGCGCGCGATCAACCGCTCTATGCGGGAGACGTGGTAAACGCGCTTATCAATGGCTCAAATCTTGATACCGCATTCAATAATCGCCTAACGCTCGCAGGGCCAACGTCCATCAACAAGCGAGACCTTATAAAACGAGCAGCAGCACTATTGGGCAATCAAACGCGCGTGATAGGTATTCCGGGTGCATTCGCAACCGGCATGGCAAAACTGCTCGAACGCCTCTCGAAGAACCCCCCGGTCACCGCAGCCATGATGGAAATCCTGCATCACGATGACAACTACGACCCCGAACCGGCCTGCGAAACTCTTAAGCTCAATCTCACTTCGCTAGACACTATGCTCGAAAACGTATTGCTTCGGGCCTAGTAGTCGCTCAATACAGCGCTCTGATTGCGTTAACCAATGCAAGTCGATGTGCACCAAAGGTATCGGACACCGCTTTTTGAGCGGCGCCATGCGTCACAATCACCAGATCCCGTTGCGGATCTATAAAAATCGACTGACCAAAAATACCGAGTGCAGCAAACATCGTGTCGTCCATTAGCCACCACAAATAGCCATAACCACTGGATCCCCGCGACGGCGTAATCGAATCAGCCATCCAGTTTTCAGGCAGCACTGCACGCTCGCCACGCCCGCGCATTTCGGCAAGCGCAAATCGTCCTATGCGCCCGTAGTCACGCAAGGTTGCACTGATGCAACAGCCGCCTAGCTCAACGCCATCCGGCGTGTTGAGCATCCAGTTGGCGTCCGATTCCATGCCAAACCCCTGCCAAATCTTCGTCGTCGCATAGCTAGAAAGGCTATCGCCTATCGCGGCCCGCACCAGCGCCCCAACAAGATTAGTTTCACCCGTGCTGTAGTTAAAAACCTCACCTGGCGCATGCGCTCTGGGTAGTGCACTCAAATAGCGCTGCAGTTCTAACCCGTCAAGACCGCCAGCCCTACTTACATCAGAGTTTGGATCTTCATAATCTTCGTTCCAGCCAACGCCAGAGGCCATCTGCAAAACGTCTGAAATGCTCGACTGGTCAAACGCACTGCCCTTCATCTCGGGCAAATAGTTGGTGATCGATTCATCGACGCTTTTTATGTAGCCATCACGAATCGCCGCACCCAGCAGCATGGAGGTAACTGACTTGGCTACAGAAAAAGACACCCACAAGCTTTCGGATGTGTTTTCGAGACCATAGGCTTCATAGCGCACCCGGTTGCCCTGCAACACGAGTAGACCAC
This sequence comes from uncultured Pseudomonadales bacterium, assembly GCA_964519335.1. Lineage (GTDB taxonomy): Bacteria > Pseudomonadota > Gammaproteobacteria > Pseudomonadales > Azotimanducaceae > JALZVT01. The sequence continues at coordinate 19,695 of CAZFIA010000041.1, read as the reverse complement.
CCACCTGCTGTTCACTCATAAACCTGGCAATGCTGTAGTTCGAATTTTCAAGTTCATATTCGAGTGTCGCGAGCCGCTCGTCAGCGGACTCTTCCAGCGCGTAGGGGGATTTACTTGCCGGTAGCTCTCGGGTTGGCAATAACAAACTTATATTCTGAAAACCGAGCTTCTTCTGTTCATCACTCCAAAACAAAATGCTCTCTGTCGGGTCTGGCGTTTCCACAACTGGAAACAACTGCTGCAACTCGGTCAATTGATCAGCAGGTACTGAGTTTCCGGCACAACCCACAAACAACAGGCAAGCACTCATTCCTAGAACGGTCGCCTGTGCCGTCGCCGCTATGGTAGGTAATTTCATAAACTACTCCGGTGGTCTAATTCGCTAGTGGTGGGTGGCTGGTGAACAGTCTGGCGCAATTCTGGTGCGTGTGCCAAAAATTGCAGTCTGCGAGGTCGCGGTGTACGTTAGCTTGCTGATCAGGCTTGAGGGGGCCCATGCCAAACTTTACTGTAAACGACGCTGCAACCGGCCGCTCTGGCGCCATCCACTACGAACATCACTTAATCTCAACTGAACCTTCCGGTCCCGCGCGCCCCACGGTTGTGCTGGCCCACGGCTGGGGCATGAGCACTCGCGCCTGGGACGATACTACGGCCTGGCTAATCGACGAGGGCTATCCCGTATTGAGCTTCGACCAGCGCAATTGCGGCGCTTCTGATAAAGACTTTGTTGACGTCTCTATCCAGGCACTGGCTGACGATCTCGCCACGCTGGTAGATGCCTTGAAACTATCCGCCGTCGTGTTAAACGGCTGGTCGCTGGGTGGCGCTGTGGTCGTTGAGGCCGCGCCTAAACTCACCGCCAGGTTGCGCGGCATAGTTTCTACCTGCGGCGCGACCCCCAGATACACTCAAGCCGACGGATTTCCACACGGCGGCACCGCAGAAGATGTGGCCGGCACGGTCACTGCACTGCGCGCCGATCGTGTGAATTTTTTACAGGCGCTGTACAGCGAAGGCGCGTTTGCCAAGCCGGTAAGCGACGCCATCAAACACTGGGCTCACAGCATCGCGCTGCAAGCAAGCCCGGCAGCCGATGCGTCTTTAGGCGCATTAGCTCACAGCGACCAGCGCGACATCTTGCAGCAAATACAAGCTCCCGGGTTGTTTATCAGCGGCAGTGCGGACGGCGTTGTTGATCCAGCCATTGGTGAATTCGCGGCGGAGCTTTGTCCTAACGGTCAGCTCGTAGTGTTGGAAGGTTGCGGCCACACACCTTTCATTGAAGATCCGGCAGCCTATCGCGCAGCACTCTCTCCTTTTTTGACTAGCGTTTCAGGTACCTGACTATGAGCCGCATGATAAATTTTGGCCTCTGGTATGACTTCCGTAATCCACCGCCATCTACAACAAGTTTCGAAGCCCTGTACCGCGGCAGTCTCGAGCAGATGGTTTGGGCTGAGGAAGTCGGCTTCAACTCTGTCTGGCTCACTGAGCATCACTTCTGCGCCGATGGTTACGCCCCCTCTCCGCTCGTAATTGCGGCCGCGATTGGCGAGCGCACAAAAAAAATGCGCATTGGTACCAACCTGATGCTCTTGCCACTGGCCGATCCACTGAGGCTTGCCGAAGATGCCGCAACGCTTGCGATACTCACAGAAGGCCGCTTTGACCTTGGGGTTGGCCTGGGTTATCGAGAGCTTGAATTCAACTATTTTGGCCGCAATCTGAAAAACCGGCCCAGTCTGATGGAAGAAGGTGTCGCGCTCATGCGCGCCGCCTGGACGGGCGAACCCATCCATTTCAGTGGTAAGCGCTATAACGTTGACGGTCTGCAAGTTACGCCCACCGCACAGACCATACCCAACATCTATATGGGTGGAATGGCGGAACCGGCGATAAACCGGGCCGCACGACTGGGCGACGGCTTCCTGTCCACGGGCGGGATTGGCCATGATGTGTATGCAAAAGCGTTAAGTGACCAGGGAAAAGGTGCAGGCGGCGGGCGTATCTGCGCGGGTAATTGGGCCATAATCGCCGAAGATCCTGCGGCTGAGGCGGCAAAAGTAGGGCCTCACGTGCTCTACCAGACAAACGAGTATGTCTCCTGGGGGGCATTTGGCCCGCCAGACGAGGTCCCGTTGTTCCCAGATTCCGAAAGTGCGATTCGCGACGGGCTATACGAGCTTTGGGATGCCGATCAAGCAGTCACTGAGCTCACCAAAATGCTCACCGATTACCCGCAAATAGTCGATGTGCACTTCTGGGCCCAGTTCCCAGGTGAATCGATTGACAGCGGTAACAAGCGCATCGAATACATCGCAGCCAATGTGCTGCCGAGGGTTCGAGCCGCGCTGGCCTGACCCGCCCCTAAGGGTTACGATCAAACCACAATTTGCGAGCTTGAAGAGAGGGAGACAAGCCACTCATGAGATACGAAGCACCCACTACCACCAAAGAGGCTGCAAGCCTTCTGTCCAAGGCCAAAGGCAAGGCCTTTGTCCTTGCCGGCGGCACCGACCTACTGGTGCGAATGAAAGCTGGCATGCTGGAGCCCGACCTGGTAGTTGACATAAAGCGCATCCCGGCGACCGGAAAAATCGTTAAAAAAGCCAATGGCTTCACCGTTGGCGCTGCAGTTCCTGGCGCAGTACTCGGCGAAAACAAAGCACTTAAAAAAGCCTGGCCGGGCGTTGTAGAAGCTGCGGAACTTATAGGTTCCGATCAGGTTCAAGGCCGCTGCACGATGGTTGGCAATCTATGCAACGCCTCTCCCGCCGCCGATAGCGTGCCAGCAATGATTGCAGCAAACGCAAAGGCTGCCGTCGTCGGACCCAAAGGTCGCCGCACTATCGCCGTCGAAGACGTAGTGACCGGGCCAGGCAAAACGTCGCTAAAAAAAGGCGAAGTTATCGAATCAATTACACTACCCAAAGGCGGTGCCAAAATTGGTGATGCCTACCTTCGGTTCATTCCACGAACAGAGATGGACATTGCGGTCTGCTCCGCTGGTGTTTGCATCGAGCTCGGATCCAAGAACGAAGTGAAAAACGCCAAAGTTGTACTGGGTGCAGTCGCGCCGACGGCGGTGGTTGTGGAAGACGCAGCAAACGCAATCATCGGTACCTCACTCGACGAGGATGCGCTGGAAGCGTTGGCCGACGCCTGTGAAGCCGCTTGCAATCCTATTGATGACAAACGCGGCACCGTAGAATTCCGCACTGAAGTCGCCGCCGTGCTTGCACGCCGAGCGGCAAGAATCGCTTTTGAACGCGCAGGAGGCAAGTAATGTCAGGTGTCACAGTATCCACTACCGTTAACGGCGATCCCGTTGAATTTGTCTGCCCTCCCAATGAGCCTCTGCTTGATGTGTTGCGCAACCGCCTTGGCCTCATCGGTGCTAAAGAAGGCTGCGGCACCGGCGACTGCGGCGCATGCAGCGTAACGGTTGATAACCGCCTCGTTTGTTCCTGCCTCGTACTGGGGGCGGAAGTTGAAGGCAGCACGATCGAGACTGTTGAAGGAATGGCTGATGGGGCCGACCTTCATCCCCTACAAAGCAAGTTCATCGAACACGCAGCCCTTCAGTGTGGCATTTGTACCCCCGGCTTCCTGGTTGCGGCCAAAGCACTGCTCGATCGCAATGACAACCCCAGCGAAGAAGAGATTCGTTACGCACTGGCCGGCAATCTGTGCCGCTGCACGGGCTACGACAAGATTGTTCGCGCCGTTGACGATGCCGCCAAGGACATCCGCAAGGGTAAGGCCGCCGCCAAACGTAAAGCCGCAAAAAAGAAAGCCAGCAAGAAGTAGGAAAACATTATGAGTGACAACAACAACACCAATACCAACTTCACCAATCAGGACTTCAAAGTGGTCGGGTCTCGTCCCGAGCGACCTGATGGCGTCGATAAAGTAACCGGCCGCGCGCGCTACGGCGCAGACGCATCCGCTCCCGGCCAGCTGGTTGGCCGAATTTTGCGCTCGCCCCACGCGCACGCAAAAATCAAGAGCATTGACACCAGCAAAGCAGAAAAGCTCAAAGGCGTAAAAGCCGTACTCACCAGCAAGGATCTGCCAGACCTTGTTGGCGGCGCCGGTCCCAACTACGATATTCTGGTCAACTGCATGGCCCGCGATCGCGCGCTCTATGACGGTCACGCAGTGGCGGCCGTAGCAGCGATTGATGAGAACACGGCCCGCAAGGCGCTACAACTCATCAAGGTTGACTACAAAATTCTGCCGCACGTTACCGACGTTGATGAGGCGATGAAACCGAACGCACCGCTCGTGCAACCCGGCGTTATCACTCAGGGAGTTAACCCTCCGCCGAAAAAACCGTCGAACGTTGCTGCACGCAATCAGTTTGGTCATGGCGACATTGACGACGGCTTTGCCAAGGCAGACGTCGTCATAGAGAAGACCTACAAAACCGAGCAAACCCACCAGGGTTACATTGAGCCTCATGCGTGCCTGGCGAGCGTCGGCCCTGATGGTTCTGGTGAACTCTGGGTGACAACTCAGGGGCACTACACCTTCCGTACCGTTTGCTCGACACTTCTCGGACTCGACATTGCCAAGCTGAAGGTAACCTCATCAGAAATTGGCGGCGGTTTCGGTGGCAAGACTCACGTGTGGATGGAGCCCGTAGCTCTGGGCTTGTCGCGTAAGGCCAACCGCCCGGTGAAAGTGGTTATGTCACGCGAAGAAGTTTTCCGCGCCTCAGGACCCACCGCATCAACCTCGATGGACATCAAGATCGGCGCGACCAAGGACGGCCGAATAACAGCGGCATCCGCCGATCTGCGCTATCAAGGCGGACCTTTCCCCGGTATCTGGGGCATGCTCGGCGCTATGACGTCGTTTGCCTGCTACAACCTGCCTGCCGTGCAGTCCGTTGCCTGGGACGTTCTTGTTAATCGTCCCAAAGTGGCCGCCTATCGAGCGCCTTCAGCACCAATGGCAGCCTTTGGCGTTGAGAGCACCATGGACCTGGTAGCAGACGCGATTGGCATGGACCCGGTTGACTTCCGTATCTTGAACGCGGCCCGTGAAGGCACCAAAGCCAACTACGGCCCCACCTACGGTCCGATTGGCATTCTGCCAACACTCGAAGCCGTAAAAGATCACCCGCATATGAAAGCCAAGCTTGGCCCCAATCAGGGTCGAGGCATGGCTTGCGGTTTCTGGTTTAACTTTGGTGGCCAGACCTGTACTGACTTGAACATAGGTACCGACGGCACCGTTAACCTCTCAATCGGCACGGTTGATGTAGGCGGGTCGCGCGCTTCAATGTCGCTCATCGCCGCAGAAGAGCTGGGTATTCCGTACGATCAGGTGAAGTGCACCATCGGCGATACCAACTCACTGGGACACAACGACACCACCGAAGGCAGCCGTGGAACCTTCTCTTCCGGCATGGCAACCATTTTCGCGGCTCGACAGGCAATCGATGTATTGCGCGAACGCGCCGCGCAAAAGTGGGAGATCCCCGTTGACGAAGTGAAGTGGGAAGATGGCTCTGCGCACGCGGTAGGTGTGATGCACTCAAACCTGACCCCGCTAACGCTAAAAGAAATCGCCGCCGCATCTCCGCGCACGGGTGGACCTATTGCTGGACACAACGAAACCGTTGCAGACAACGCGGGCGTTTCATTCGCCAGCCACATCTGCGACGTTGAGGTTGATCCCGAGACGGGTTCAACCCGGGTGATTCGCTACACCGTTGTGCAAGATGCTGGCAAGGCTATTCACCCGCAGTACGTCGAAGGACAATTCCAGGGCGCAGCAGCCCAGGGCATTGGCTGGGCACTCAACGAAGAGTACATCTACGGCGACGACGGTCGACTGCAGAATCCAGGGTTCCTCGACTACCGTATTCCGGTGTGCTCAGACCTGCCCTTCATCGATACCAAGATCCTGGAGATTCCAAATCCAGATCACCCGTACGGTGTGCGCGGCGTTGGTGAAACGTCCATCGTTCCACCGCTGGCCGCAATAGGCAGTGCAGTGTCAAACGCAGTGGGCGTAAGACTCGATCATGTGCCGATGTCTCCACCGCGTATTCGCGCGGCTCTAAAGGCAGAAGCTAAAGGCAAGAAGCAGGTTTCGGCGGGCTAGCGCGCCCGCACTCACACGAGAAAATGCCTGTCGTTCAGTTCTCCGGCGCCGTGAGAAGCGCCGTTGACGAGCAAGCCTCGATGCATATCGAGGCTGAAACGATCCGCGAGCTTCTGCGCAAGCTCGCGGAGCGCTATCCAAAGCTGCAAACTCACATTGATGAAGGTATCGCCGTCTCGATAGACGGCCATATTTATCGTGATCGCCTCTCAACACCAATACCGCCAGACGCAGAGGTGTTTTTAATGCCTCGGGTTCCTGGTGGTTAAGGCGGGTAGTTAAGGCGCCTGTTGGCCCTGCAACTCCGCCATATCAAAGTAGTCGCGCCACTCGACGATCTCGTCGCCTACGACCTTAAACACGCCCATCACGCGTATCGAAAGCGTTTTCTGCTCGCCTGCGTAGAACCGGTCTTCGCGCTCGTTCAATACCGTATCGCCATTCTCAGCAGTATTGAATATCTCCCATTCCATGGAGGTGACGCCCTCCATGCCACCAAGGAACGCGCGGGCTGTCTCCCGCCCATGAATCGGCTCCATCGGAATGTTGTGATACACCACGTCTGTTGCCAGCATATTCACTGCCGCATCGATTTCCATGCGGTTAATTGCCTCAATAAAAGCCGATACTCGATCTTGTGCAGCCGCCATAGCCTATACCCTCTGAATAAGAGTGCCGGTACCCAGACCGCCACCACAACACATGCTGATGACTCCGTAGTCACCACCGGTTCGTTGCAGTTCGTGAACCGCTTTGGTCACAAGAAAGCAACCTGTTGCTCCAAGTGGATGGCCGAGTGCAATCGCACCACCATTGGGGTTCACCTTATCCATATCAGCACCCACGGTCTTGGCCCAGGACAATACAACGGAAGCGAATGCCTCGTTCACTTCAAAAACATCGACGTCATCTACTTTGATCCCAGCAGTTTCGAGCACTTTCTCTGTTGCAGGAATAGGGCCTTCAAGCATCAATACCGGATCACAACCGACAAGCGATGTAGACACGACCTTGGCGAGCGGTTTCAGACCAAGTGCTGCGGCCCTTTCGGCAGACATCAGCAGGACGGCTGCCGCGCCATCCGCAATTTGCGAGGAGGTACCCGCTGTATGCGCACCATCTTCACGAGCGACGGGCTTGAGTTCGGCGAGCTTTTCAAGACTGGTTTCGCGCGGAACTTCGTCTTTATCAAACGTGCTTACCGCGCCGGTACGCTTGCCATCATCGTCCAGGATCGCGACTTCAATGGGCAGTATCTGCGAATCGAACCGGCCGTCGGCGATGGCCGAAGCGGCGAGTGTTTGCGAGCGCAAACCGAACCCGTCGGTATCCTTGCGCGTCAGTTGATACTTTTCACACATACGCTCAGCGCCTTCAAACTGGCTGGTGAACTCATGGTGTTCAAAATAACTGCGCGATACGGGTTTACCGAGATGCTTCGGTAGGCCGACGGCATCCGAACCAATGGGTAGCTTCGACATGCTCTCAACCCCACAGGCGAGCACTACATCAGCTGTACCGGCAAGGATCGCGTGCGATCCAAGAGTAACGGCCTCTTGCGATGACCCGCACTGGGAGTCGATGGTAATGCAAGGCGTCGCCTCAGCGCCACCGTGCGCAAGCCAGGCGGTGCGAGTGACGTTCATGCCCTGTGCGCCCAGCTTGTTGATGCAACCGCCGATGATCTGATCAACTGCGGAAGAGTCGAGTGAGTTTCTTTTGAGCAAGCCAGTGAATACCTGGCCCAAAATATCAGTGGGGTGAACGCTAGCCAGGCCACCGTTTTTGCGGCCAACCGCACTACGAGCGGCGTCGACTATAACCACGTCACGGTGAGCGACTTCAAGAGAGGAGATTCCAGACACTAAACTGCTCCTAGGTAAAAGCTATTGCCTAAGAGTGACTGACTGCGATCGCGATTGCTAGCCGTCGGTGATGCGGCGCCCGTGACCCGCACGCTTTTCGTCGGCATGCAGCCGTACCGGCATCCCTACATCTGTTTCACGGCGAAGGTTGTCACGCCGTTCATCAAAATGTTCGTATACACAGCGACAACCTTGCGGATTGTCGCACTCAGAGAGCGGCAGTAACGGCGCTTCTTCTGATAAAAAGCGTTGGGTACCAAGTGCATCAACAGCCTTACAGCAATCTTTGCCTCTCGGTCTCACGGCGACGCCATGAAAGAGTTTGTTTACCCCACCAGTTAGCGCACTAACACTCCGCAAGCGCGGCTTGCGAGCGGTGTTTCCATCGGCAGCTGCTTGACCGGCATGATCGCCGTTTCTATCAGTTCTGCTTTTGTTTTTTCCCAAACCAAAAAGCATGCCTTCCCTCACATGTCATACCCACTAAACCCCGCCCAAACTCCGTGCTGAAGCGGACCCTGAGTTTAGCAGGGATATTGCATAACCGAACAGCGCCACTCTTAACTAGAGTTTCCGAACTTCTCCATTAAATCGCCTACAACTCCTTAATTTTGTTAGGAAATACAGCTCAATGCACTAAAAGTCAGATACACAATTTTGACAAACGACTGTTTAGCTCGATTGAGATTCCGGGTCTACAGGGGCCGAATTTTGCCCGATCCGCTAATCGAAGAGCTCACTGCCGGATTACCAGCGTAGCGTACCGATCCGCTCCCACTAATGTGGGCATCGAGCACATCCGAAGCAGCGACATTCGCGCCCCCGCTGCCGCTGACTCTAATAGTCGTTGCCTGGGTTGCAAGGTCTCGAGCCTCGTAGTCAGCCGACCCGGAGATGCCTATTACCTGGCGTCCAATAGCGCCGGCCAGTTCAATATCACCTGAGCCAGAGATCCGCAGATTCAGAGAATCGCCCAACAGTTGCTCAATATCGGTAGAGCCACTGCCCGATACCCTCAGACTGAATTCAGGACTATGTAACGATGCAGCGCGTACTCGACCGGAGCCACTCAGTCTTAATCCCTCAAGGTCTATGAACTCAATAACGAGGTTTACCCGGTCGTCGTTCCAGCCGCTAAACCAATCTCCGATCCAGGTACGCCGTTTGTTTCGGACAATAAGTTCGCCACCGCTCACCAGAACCTCTAGCCGTGCCACCGCTTTGTCGTCGCCAGTAGCCGATATCCGTTCGATGTTGCCCTGCACCAGCGTGACCCCTGGACTCCCGGAAATCCTTATACGGTTGAAATCAGACAGATTCCAGACGCGATCGGCGCGAGCGGCGGCCTGGTCCTGGCGGACGCTGTCTTGGGAGGCACTCGTGCCCGCCGCTCCGACCTTGAATGAAAACGCCAGACTCCACCCGACCACAAAGATCGTGAACAGGCCGACAATTAGCCACCAGCGGCCGTCTTTTGATCGTTCCCCAATCATTCGTGAACCCATTTTCCATTCTCCTTGTTAGGCGCTGTGTTTCTTAGCCGTGTTTCTTAGCCGTGTTTCTTAGAGGCTTTACTTCGTTGCCAGGAGAGTTTCAATTTTCATGCCAGTGTAAAAAGAGTCTTGAAGAAATTTCAGAAGGCGGCAATAACCTTATGTTTTACATAAAGTTTTTCAAACTACATTGCCAGTAAACCCAGTTATTTCGCGAAATCGCGTCTGCGCGCAAGTTGCTCAGAGAGAAGGTCACACCAGAATTTGGCGGAATACGCCACGTCGGCTGGCTATCAATTTCGCCCCGCGTTGGTCGAATCGTTCACAAACTCAGTGACCTGAATAAACCGCGCTACGCCTGCTGCGTCATGCAACTGCATCTGCACTTTGATCGCCCCGGATGAGCGCGATACATCGAGCAACCCAAACTGACTTTCGCGGAGGTTATCCTCACTCACTCGATAGCTATTCGTTTCGCCCCAGCCGAATCCTGATCGAGCGCTGAGGGGGCTGGAGGTGACTTCAAAGAGGTCAAACCCCGCCCCGCCTTCCGCACTCGCCGGCAGCTTCGAAATTTCACCCAGATGGCGGTCGCCGCTAATCAACACCACATTGGCTGCCCCCGATTCGCGCAGGGTCTGAAACAACCGGCGTCGCTCGCGGGGGAAGTTGCCCCACTTTTCAAAACAATGCTCGTCGGCAATCACCTGTTGACCGGATACCAGCAGGCGTAAGTCTGCTGGCGCTGTCAGTCGCTGGGCAAGCCAGCGCCACTGCGCCTCGCCAAGAAAAGCACCGCTGGTATTGCGAACATAGCTTTTCAGAGGGCAAGACAGGCTGCGCGGTGCGCCTTCCAACTGATCGCGAAACGTCCGGGTGTCGAGTAACAAAACCTGAATATCTATCCCGTTTCGGTTGATTCTGCGTTCGGTGTAGATTCCCGGACGCGCGCGTGCGGGATCATCAGCAGGATAGTCCCAGAAATCTTCGAAGATCTGAGCTGACTCGTTTTTAAACGCAAACGCAGCGCCGCCGTCATTCACCCCAAAGTCATGATCGTCCCAGGTGGCGAACACCGGACGAGTCGCACGTAACTTGGCGAAACCGGGCGTTGCGGCAAGCTTTGCGTATTCACCCTGCATGAGCTCGACACTCGGTTGTGCTTTAAACTCATCCGTATCCGCATATACGTTATCGCCTACCATCAACAAAACGTCAGGATCACTGGCAAGCAGCGCATCCCAAACTTTGTGCATTGGTTCTTCGTCGTCAGCGCAGCTACCAAAGCCAATCCGAACGACCTGATCCTTGTCGCGCTCGAACACCTTGCTCGCAATTCTTCCTGATGTTCGATCACACCCCGTCAACAGCAGCGACAGAACCGTCGCCCAGACAAAAAGTTTCATCGTTTCAGACACAGGGCCAAATCCATAACATTAGTATCAGTAGGTCCAGTAACAAACAGCTCATCGGTGGCTGCGAGGTAGGTACCCGCATCAGCCGCCTTGAGCGCTTCGTCGAGCCGCGGCGCATCGCAGTCGCTCGCACTGCGCAGCCAGCCTCCTGCAGCAGAGGTCGGACCGTCGGTGCCATCGGTGCCGGCGACAAGAACTTCGACATCAATTCCAGCGTCGGCAGATGCAGTTTCACTGGCCGGCAGCGTCGACAACTCGCGAGCAAGCGCGAGCGCAAGACTTTGGTTGCGTCCACCACGCCCTGGATTGGGAGGCAGTTCAATGGTTGGCTCACCGCCCCACACATAGAGCCCGGGTGGGCCGAGATAAATCGCGCTTGCCATTTGTCTGGCAGCGTCAAACACATCCTGATAAAGCGTTTCGCTATTCTCCTGAACCTCAATACCTTGATTGCCAGCCTCTTTTGCTATGGCCTCGCGGGCGTCTGCATTAGTCGCAATAACATCAGCTGTGACTGAACAATCTAGATAATGCGGATCGCCAAGTCCTGAACCAATCACTGAAATCGAATCTCCCTGGACGTCAGAAATCGCGAGTACCTGAATTTGAGAACCGGCAAAACTTTTCAGCAACCGTCCGGATTTGATCAGCGATAGTTTAGATCGTTCAGCATTGATGGTTTGAATAGAGCGACCAGAGGCAACCAGCGCCCCGGTTTTTTGTTGCCAATCTACCAGCGACTGACCGGGAGGCAGGCGTTCAGCAAGCGCCGAAGCACCGCCGGAAATCAGCATCAGGAGCCGTGCGGACTTGTCGCTGTCTCGAATCCGCTCGTACAAGCGTTGCCCAGCCCACAGCGACTGCTCATCAGGGATGGGATGGCCGGCCTCTATGAGCTCAACCTGTGGATACTGCTTGGCCAGGTCGTTGCTATGACCGTGTTTGGTCACCACCAGGGCAGGCGTTCCGACTGGTAATTGGTTCAGCGCCCCGGCGCACATTGATGCCGCTGCTTTGCCTATCGCAAGAACCTCTGTGGGTGCCGGAAGAGACGACGCCTTGAGCGCCCGACTCACCGCCAGCTCACCACCCACTGCGCGCACACCTGACCACCAAAGTTGCGAGAGTAGCGACACTAAAGCTCAGTTCCTGGCCCTATTAATCCAAGTTCACGCGCTCTGTTGGCAAGACGATTGAGCGCAAGCACTGCGCCTTGCGTATCAAGATCATCTGCGGCACTGCCGCGATCCGCCGATAACTTTTCAAGCCAGCGATCCACGTCCGCTAGCTGTTCTCGAAGCCGCGTAACTTCATCCTTATCTCTACTTAGAGCATCAATGGCCTCAGCAGAGACTCGCCCTACCCCCAGGACACTATGGCCGCGAAGCTCGGTGTAGCCCTGAGGCAGCGGACCGACTTTATTTACGACACAGCGATAGCGAATCGCCGCCATAATCTGGTCAACGGCTTGCAGCGCGCCCGCAACTCTGGAGGGATGATCTGTATCGGCCGCCGCGTGCGGTAACAGCAAAACGCGCGACCCATGATCACGAAGTAGTTCCAGGTAAGGCACCAGAGGGCCGCTAGGTTCGCGATCGGACAGGAAAATGTCTGCATCGATCGCCACCTGAGAAATCTGTTTTCGATCCAGCGCGGCGTATAGATCGGTTACGTCTACAAGCTCCCCACGATCAAAATTAATCAGCACTGCATTCTCTGCAAGAACATTTAGAACAGTGGCGTTTACAATCCTTGCGTTAGCAAACCCGGACTCCGATCCTAAGTTCGTCAACGGCCCCAGCCCAAGATGAGGGCTCAACACATGAGCACCAGTTGCTGCCCCGACAACGCTCGAGCAATACTCAAAGCCTTCTGCTTCTATCCAGGGTTGCATATTGGAGCGTGCGTACACCGCGACTTTCATGCCAAAGGCCCGCGCTATTAGCGCAACCTCGCGACCAATGTTGCCATAGCCCAGTACCGCAAAACGCTGCCCTTCCAGTTTGCGGGTGGGAAACTCAGAAAGATGATCGCCGGTATCAAAACGTCCTTCGAGCACTCGCTCGTGCAAGCGTTCGAAAGGAAGGTCGGGTCGTACGCGCAACAACGCCTTAAACACCATCTGAGCTGTAGCACGCGAGTTAACCCCGGGAGTGTTCATGAGCGGAGCGGAACCAGAAGTGAAGCTCTCGCTCGCCATATTGGCGGTGCCAGCACCAATTCGAACGCCACCTTCACAAAACCGAGCATCAGCAGGGATTATGGTCGCGGCCGCAATTATCGCGTCGTAGCGACCGTCCGCGGTGAGCTCAAGCAATTCCCGTTCACCTTTAAGTCCCGGATGGTACTCAAAGAGAATGCCCGGTGAGTTAAGTAAAGCTTCTGGAGGCGATAACGCGCTCTCGTCAGCCGAGTTAACAGCCGACCAAAACGAGCCTCCCCTGGCGCTCACACGCGCCGCAAATTCTGAACAATCAGGCAAACCTTGCGCATCAAATTCAAGGCCAACGAGATCGGCAACAAGCACTCGATAACAGCGCGACGCGTCATCACAACGAGGTTTATCAAGCTGCTCGAACCAGCTGTTCTGACCTTGGGTCTGAGTCTCAGCCTGGGCGTCGGTCTGTGACTGGGCCCGAGAGTGAGCTCTGATCTGGGTGGGTGTCGCCTTAGTGTCCCTGAGCTTGTTACTTTCCATTGCCCCAGTTTAGCCGAGCGCGGGACAGAGGCGAAGGTATACTGGGGTTCAGATGAACGTCTGATGTTTTTCCGGGAGCAAAGCATGAGTGTATATAGGTCAAAGTCAGGACTAACCCGCTTAACCGCCTTGGCGGCGTTGCTGGTGTTCAGCCTGCCAGTACATTCTGCTGGGACAACCGTTGACTGGCCAAGCTACGGCGGTGATACCCGCTCAAGCAAATACTCTCCTTTGAGCCAAATAACCGGTGAAACAACCGAGCAACTTCAGGTGGCCTGGCAATGGCAATCACCCGATAACGCTTTGGTTACCCAATCGCCCGAGCTCACACCCTGGTCTTTCAAAGCAACGCCAATCGCCATCGACGGCGTGTTGTACATAAGTACGTCTCTCAATCAGGTTGCGGCCATCAACGGCGCTACCGGCGAGCAACTCTGGTTGTTTGATACCAAAACCTGGGAGCGCGGTCGCCCCACCAACCTTGGCTTCAATCATCGCGGTGTCGCGTACTGGAGCAACAATAAAAAGCGTCGAATACTGATGCCTACCAACGACGGGCGGCTGTTCTCACTCGATGCGGACACCGGCGTTCCTGATCCGAGTTTTGGTATCAAAGGCGTAATCGATCTAACCCAGGGGTTGGGTCGAAACGTAGACCGCTCGCTTTATTCAGTAATCTCAGCGCCTATGGTGGTGAAAGATACTGTGATTGTGGGCTCCTCAATCATGGACGGGCCTACTCACAAGGAAATGCCACCCGGACACATTCGCGGCTTCGACGTACAAACCGGTACCCAACGCTGGCGCTTTAACACCATTCCCCAGGCCAAGGAGTTTGGCGCAGATACCTGGGAAGACGAAGCCTGGGCCTACAGTGGCAATACCAACATGTGGACGCTGGCAAGTGCAGACCTCGACCTGGGCTATGTGTATCTACCCATAGGTACGCCCACCAACGATTGGTATGGCGGCCATCGTTTGGGCGATAACCTGTTTGGCGAAACACTTCTGTGTGTAGAAGCTGACACCGGCAAACGCGTCTGGCATTACCAGTTTGTGCATCACGGGCTCTGGGACTATGACCTGCCAGCAGCGCCCAATCTGCTGGATATTAGGGTTGGCGGCAAAGACATAAAGGCAGTGGCCCAGCCCACAAAGCAGGGGTTTCTTTTCGTTTTCGATCGCGAGAATGGCAAACCCGTATGGCCTATTGAGGAACGGCCGGTTCCCGCAAGCGACATACCCGGCGAACGCGCAAGCGCAACCCAGCCGTTCCCAACCCATCCAGAGCCCTATGTACCGCAGGGGTTTAGCGTAGAGAGCCTCATTAACTTCTCGCCAAAACTAAGAAAGGCTGCACTCGACATTGTCGAGCCGTTGCGCATGGGGCCGCTCTATACGCCACCGTCCCTGCAGGGCACAGTACAACTGCCGGGGTGGGCCGGAGGGGCTAACTGGTGGGGCGCGGCAGTTGATCCCGACACTCAGGTTCTCTACTTGCCGGCAATGAACTCACCGATTGTTGTGCAGCTCACTAAACCCAAAGCTGAAGAAAGCAATTTTAATTACGCCCGCAGTCGCGGCATGAACAGCCTGCGCGGACCCGAGGGTTTGCCCATCAACAAACCGCCCTACAGCATGCTGACCGCCTACGACATGAACACCGGCAACAAGAACTGGGTGCAGCCACTAGGTAACGGGCCGCGCCAAAAATTGATCGAAGCAGGTATAGCTGACCCCGGTCCACTGGGTGGCGGGCGTGGTGCTGGTCCCCTGCTCACAAAAACTGCCCTGTTTATGGCGTTTACCGATGAGAAACGACCGCGACTGGCCGGCATCGACAAAACCACCGGCCGTGTGCTGAGCGAGATTACACTGCCAGCAGAACCCTGGGGCACGCCCATGACTTACGCTATCGACGGCGTACAATTTATTGCGATAGCGCTGGGGCAGGCAAACTCTGCCAGCCTCATCGCTCTGCGCTTGCCCAGTGCGCCTGCCAACTCTGCACAAACACTTCCCAAGCCCACTAAATCAGAGCAGTAATTTGACACTTAAGCGCACCGCTACCCAATGGGGCGTCTACGACTTAATCGTTAAGAACGAAAAAATTGTCGACGTTGCAGCCCTAGATATCGATCCACGCCCCTCTGCACTGGGTGCGGCTCTTGTAGACGGCGTGCAACATCCGTTGCGCATAGCACGCCCTGCGATACGCAAGGGCTGGCTCGAACAATCGACACAAGGCAATCGACGCAACACACAACGCAGAGGTGAAGAACCCTTTGTTGAAGTTCCCTGGGACGAGGCGTTTGAGCTGGCAGCACTTGAGCTGAAACGCGTGATCGACCAACACGGCAACAGCAGCATCTTTGCCGGCTCTTACGGTTGGGCGAGCGCCGGGCGTTTTAATCACGCCCAATCTCAGCTCCATAGATTTATGAATCGTCTAGGCGGCTGCGTGCGCGCTCGCAACTCGTACAGCACCGCGGCCGCGCAAGTTATCTTGCCCCACGTCATCGCTCCCTGGCACGAAATGGAGCTGCTCCAGACCACGCTTAAAGACATAGCAGCGCACTGCGAACTGGTAGTCAGCTTTGGTGGCATGCCACTGCGCAATTCGCAAGTGGCTTATGGCGGTATTACTAAACATCAAACCGGTCCGGAGCTTACCAGGGCGGCTAACCGAGGCGTTGAGTTTGTGCTGGTTGGGCCGATCAAGAGCGATGTTCCAAGCGAAGTTAGCGCAAGCTGGTTGGCCGCTCGACCGGGTACCGATGTCGCATTGATGCTTGGTCTTGCCTGGGTATTGGTAACGCAGGAGCTTGCCGATCGCAGTTTCCTGCAGAGCCACACGGCCGGTTACGCTGAGTTTGAAGCCTACCTGCTCGGTACAACCGACGGCACCCCAAAAGATCCGCACTGGGCCGCCGCTATCTGCGGAATCGACGAAAGCGCAATTATTGAGCTCGCAAAAAAAATGGCGGCCAAGCGCACCTTTGTTAACGCCGCGTGGGCGTTGCAACGTGCCCACCACGGCGAACAGCCGTACTGGATGTTGGTTACCCTTGCGGCCATGCTGGGCCAAATCGGTTTGCCCGGTGCTGGAGTCGGCTTTGGTTACGCCGCTGAGGGATTTGTTGGAAGCGATGATCGACGATTCAACTGGGCAACTCTCAGCAAAGGCCGCAATCCCACCGGACTGGCTATACCCGTCGCTCGCATCAGCGACATGTTGTTGAACCCTGGCGCGCCCGTTGATTACGACGGCACCCGCACGAACTATCCCGACATCGATCTAGTGTACTGGGCTGGCGGCAATCCGTTTCATCATCACCAGGATTTGAATCGATTGCGCAAGGCCTGGCAAAAACCCTCCACCATTATCGTGAACGAACCTTGGTGGACCCCAGTTGCCCGACAGGCAGACATTGTATTTCCTGCGACAACCCCGGCGGAGCGCGAGGACATCTGCGCTTCCAGTCACGACCCTTATGCCCACGCCATGCGCGCGGCAATAGCTCCAGTAGGTGAAGCGCGTTCTGACTACGAAATATTCTCCGGTTTGGCTCGCGCCATGGGCATATTCAACGAATTTACCGAAGGTAAAAATACCCAAGACTGGCTGCGCAATATGTGGGAACGCAGTGCGGTGAGCGCCAAAGATCAGGGCTTCGAGCTGCCGAGCTATGACGCGTTCTGGCAGGAAGGGATTTACAAGACACCCGATCTGCCGGCAACCGAGGACTGGCTCGCAGGATTTCGGCGCGATCCGGCAGCACACCCCCTACGCACACCGTCGGGTAAAATTGAGATCACATCCGAAGTGATCGCCGGATTTAACTACAAGGACTGTCCGCCACACCCGACCTGGCTCGAACCCTTCGAACGCCTGGAAAACACCGATAAAGACAATCGACTGCATCTGGTCTCAAACCAACCCAAACATCGATTGCACAGTCAGTTCGATCACAGCGCTCACTCACAAAAAGAGAAAGTCGCCGGGCGCGAACGGCTACGCATTCATCCTGATACCGCTGAGGCTCGCGGTATCACCGAAGGATCAACGGTTCGCGTGTTCAATGATCGCGGGGCGTGCCTTGCCGGCGTGGCCTTTTCAGACGCTCTACACCCTCTTGTAGTCGAGCTACCCACGGGCGCCTGGTTCGACCCCTGGCAAGACAAAGACGGCAATCTACTGGAACTAGCTGGCAACCCAAACGTACTTACGCGCGATATTGGGACCTCTAGCCTCGCGCAAGGGCCCAGTGCCCACACTTGCCTGGTTGAGGTTGAGCCCTATCGTGGCGACGCGCCACAACCGAGGGTGTACGAGCCGCCTGCTATTGAGCCGGAGCCGCCTGCGAGCGAGTAACCTGAGCGGCCAGCAAGCCAGGCCAGCGCCACACAACCAGCGCCATTGCGACTACCCCCTCGATCGCAACAAGAGTGCAGGCTGTCTGTACTCCCAACCAATCTGCCAGCACTCCCATATGCAAGAAGCCAAGCGGTGCGGTACCGATAGCGACCGATAAGATCCCCATCATGGCTCGCTCTTTGCCTACGGGTGCATTCATTAACACGAGTGCACTTTGCATGGCACCAAAGGCCGCACTCGCGATACCAACAGACAGCAACAGCACCGCAGATAGCCAAAGCCAGTCTGACTGGCCAAAACCAATGGCGCAGATGCAATAGATGAGCACCCCAAATACATACAGTTGTCGAGAGTGTTGCGACTTCGCGAACACCGAAAGAGCAATTGCGCCTATGAGTGCGCCTGCGCCTTCAGCACTCACCAACCAGCCCACTCCCGCCGCATCCAGCCCAAGAATATCGCGCCCCATCACAGGCACCATGGACACAAACGGAAACCCCCAAAGGTTAAACACGACCGTAACCGCAATAATCCCCGGTAGCGTTCGGCTGAGCGACAGCGCTCTGAACCCTTCTTTAAGACTGCTAACCACTCCCTCGGCGGAGGCCACAACCTCATCAGGACTCGCATTGATAATGAAAGTGCTACGCAGAAACACGAGCAACCAACCCAGAAAATACAAAAGCGCAGCAAGCAAAAACGCGCCTTGCAAACCGATTTGCACGTAAAGCCAGCCTCCCAGCAACGGGCCCACCGTACGCGTGCCTGCACCCACAAGAATATCAAGACTCATCGCTCGACCAACGCGTTCGGGGCCGGCAATGTCTCCCATCAGAGTTCGGCGCACTGGAAAATCTGTAGACCAGGCCACACCTGATACGAAGGCGCCAACGGCCACGTGCCAGACAGCAAGCACGCCTAGACTTGCAAGCCATGCCAGCAGCAGTGCGCACAGAACAATCACTGTAGACGCCCAGCGCAAAATGTTCAGCCGTTTGAAGTGCTGCGCAATAACTCCGCCAAAGGCCCCAAATAGAGCCATCGGTAGTAAGCGAAACATGAGCATGGATGCAACTAACAGCGGTGAGCCTGTTGCCTCTAGCACAAAGATCGCAACCACCAACATCTCGAGCCAGCGACCGGTGCTGTTCAACCCACCGAGAACCCACAGCGTTAGGAAGTCGGAATCGAGCAGCAGCGGGCGCACCGGGGCGCCGGTGTCAGTCGAACTCAATCAGTTCATCCGGTGCGCTGGTCTTGAGCTAGCTTTGCGTATTTATCGAGCAGCGGCAGAACCTTGTCACGAGTGGCTGAGGGCACGGTAAATATCAGCTCGTTAAAGCCCTGTTCAACGCGCCCCTTCAGAGCTTCAGCTTCGTCAGGCGCACCAAACAACGCAAGGGTAATATCCTGCACATCGCGCCCACGCTTGGCACATGCATCAGTTAATTTTTCCATCGCGCCGCTGCCCATGCCGCCAATCGGCATCCATCCGTCAGCGTACTCGGCAACACGATCAAAAACCCACTTGGAGTTAGCGCCGATCCAGATCGGCGGCCCACCGTCCTGCACCGGCTTGGGGTACGACCAAAGCTTGTCAAAGTTGACAAAGTCGCCGTGAAATTCCGCTTCCTCATTGTTCCATATCTCCTTCATCGCCAGCACTTTCTCGCGCATCTCAGCCCAGCGCTTGGGAAAGTTCGCGCCATGATTTTCCATCTCTTCG
>CAZFIA010000040.1:4042-26727 GCA_964519335.1 uncultured Pseudomonadales bacterium | reverse complement strand
ATTCCAAAAACCGACCGCACCTCCCCACCGCTCAACATCCCAACCCCGACTGACAGTCGCAATCCCCAATTCCTCATCGCAGTCGCCTTATATCCCCAATAGAAATCGGCCTCCCAGGGCTTGACCCACCCGGAGTGGCGGTCGCTTTCCATCCAATAAACACCCACCCCAATTGGCAATCTCAAGCCAAATCCACCCCCCAGCATTCACCTAACCTATCAATCGAATTCAAACAATCAATTGGTAACGCCTAACACCCGCCCCTATAGTTAAGCATCCCTAGTGCCCCTAGATTCAAGGAAGTCATTTATGAACACTCAAGCAAAATGCCCGGTTATGCATGGAGACACCGGCAACACAGCCAATCAGCGCTGGTGGCCAAACCAGCTCAACCTGAAGGTCTTGAACCAAAACGCCCCCCAAACTGATCCCATGGGCGAAACCTTCGATTATGCGGCCGAGTTCAAAACCATCGATTTCAAGGGTCTAAAGAAAGACCTCACCGACCTAATGACAGATTCTCAAGACTGGTGGCCGGCCGACTTTGGCCACTACGGCGGCCTTTTTGTCCGAATGGCCTGGCATAGCGCTGGCACCTATCGCACCTACGATGGCCGAGGGGGTGCATCTACGGGCACTCAGCGCTTTGCGCCTCTAAACAGCTGGCCAGATAACGGCAACCTCGACAAGGCGCGGCGTCTGCTGTGGCCCATCAAACAAAAATATGGCCGCAAACTGTCCTGGGCCGACCTCATGATTCTGGCGGGCAACGTTGCAATGGAATCCATGGGCTTCAAAACCTTTGGCTTTGGCGGTGGTCGCGAAGATGTGTACGAACCCGAAGAAGATATTTACTGGGGTCCAGAAACCGAATGGCTAAATGACGAGCGTTACTCAGGTGATCGCGAGCTGGCGACACCCCTTGGCGCGGTTCAAATGGGGCTTATTTACGTTAACCCCGAAGGCCCGAATGGCGAACCAGATCCGCTGAAGTCAGCCTTCGATATTCGCGACACCTTTGCGCGCATGAGCATGGACGACTACGAAACCGTGGCGCTCATTGCCGGTGGCCACACTTTTGGTAAAGGCCACGGCGCTGGTCCAGAAGACAAGGTGGGTCCTGAGCCCGAAGGGGCACGTTTACAAGACATGGGTCTGGGCTGGATCAACTCTCACGGCACGGGCCATGGGGCCGACACCACCACGGCCGGCTTTGAAGGCGCCTGGACCGTTAATCCCACCCAATGGGACAACGGCTACTTTGATGTGCTTTTGGGTTACGACTGGGAACTCACCACCAGCGCCTCTGGCCATAAGCAATGGACCCCAACGGCAGCATCTAAAGCAAGCCAACCACCCGCCGCGCACGATGCTTCTAGCACCGAGCCGCTGATGATGACCACCGGCGATATGGCGCTGAAGATGGATCCGGAGTATGCAAAAATTTCCGCGCGCTTCCATGCAAACCCGGATGAATTTGCGGATGCCTACGCGCGGGCGTGGTACAAACTTACGCATCGCGACATGGGGCCAATTACGGGCTACGTTGGCGAAGAAGTGCCTGACGAAGTGTTTTTATGGCAAGACCCAGTGCCTGCACACGAAGGCGCAACTATAAGTGCTGCGGAAATTAGCGAGCTTAAAACCAAGATTCTCGATTCGTCCCTGCCACTTACTCAACTAGTGCACACCGCCTGGGCGTCTGCCTCTACTTATCGTGGTTCCGATAAGCGCGGTGGCTCGAACGGCGCACGCATTCGCCTGGCTCCGCAAAAAGACTGGGCGGCAAACAATCCGTCTGACCTCGCGGCAGTGCTCGAGGTACTCGAAGGCATTCAAAAAGAGTTCAACGCAAGTGGCACCCAGGTGTCGCTGGCAGATCTCATTGTGCTGGGTGGAACGGCGGCCGTAGAGAAGGCCTCAAACAACAGCGTGAAGGTAGATTTCACGCCGGGTCGCACCGATGCCTCGCAAGAGCAAACAGACGTCGATTCTTTTGCAGTGTTAGAACCCTTCGCTGACGGTTTTCGCAACTACAGAAACAGCCCTGATCCTCGCCCGACAGAGGCTCTGTTGGTCGACAAAGCCGCACTCTTAACCCTTACCGCGCCTGAACTCACGGTGTTGGTGGGTGGGCTGCGCAGCCTGGGTATTTCTGCCAGCGGCGGCGGCAAGTCAGGCGTGCTCACCAGCCAACCCGGCACCCTCAGCAACGATTTCTTTGTCAACATTCTCGATCCAAACATCAGTTGGGCAGCAACCGATGACCAAGAGGAAGAGTTTGCAGGCACTAATCGGGCCTCGGGAGCCGTTCAGTGGACGGGCACTCGCGCAGATCTGGTGTTTGGATCTAACTCCATACTGCGCGGCATCGCTGAGGTCTATGCCGCGGATGATGCCAAAGAGAAGTTCCATAGCGACTTCGCGGCGGCGTTTGGCAAGGTGATGAGCCTGGGTCTGTAGTTCTGGCGAAACCCGGCTAAATCCGGGAGTCATCCGCCGCAATTAACAGCTTCTCTGCAACCTTGTGAGATAGGGCGCTAGCAACCGCCCTATCCATCTGCCCCAGCGTGCGGTAATCGATGATGCCCTCGTTATTAGTTACCTGGCCGTAATTGGGGTAGGCATCACCGCGGTCTTCGCCGGCTACTTGATGTATAGCGATCGGCGCGGTTACTGTTGCGCGCCTTATCATTACTATCGGCGGCATTAGCTTGATTAATCTGTTTCAGTCGCGAACGCTTCCCATGAATTACCAGGCCGTGCTGGTGTGGGGCGGGTTGCGCGGATCGGTGTCTTTAGCGCTTGCGCTATCAATACCAACCGAACTGCCCTACTGGTTTACTATTCAGTGCATGGCCTTTGGTGTGGTGCTGTTCACCATGCTGGTTCAAGCGCCTACACTACCCTTCTTACTAAGGCGTACTGGCATCACTCAACCCTAACCTCGACGATCGCCCGCCGCCGGTAAAGAACAGCGACAACAGCATCGAGTTAGTCCTCGGAGATGTCTTCATCTGGCGCTATTAGAAGTTCTTTGGCTTTACCCATGGCGTAGCCCCAGGCAGCACTTGCTTCTATTTTTGCGGGTGCAAAGAGTTCGGTCGGGTTAATGTGCGCATCAATCAATACCGGTTTGTTGCTGGCAAACGCCTTATCGATAACCCCGTTCAGCTCTTCAGGTTTGTGCAGCGCGAGACCCACACCGCCGCAGGCCTCGGCAAAAGCCACAAAGTCTGGATTGGTGAGGCCGGTTGCTGTGCGCACATAGCCGTGGGCTTGCATTTCAAGTTCTACAAAACCAAAGCGCGCGTTGTTAAGCACCACAACCACAATCGGCAAGTCGTAGCGAACAGCGGTAACAAAATCTTGCATGAGCATGGCAAAGCCACCGTCACCGCAAATAGCGATAACCTGGCGCTTGCGATCAACCAAACTCAGGCCAATGGCTGCAGGCAAGCCCACACCGAGTGATCCGTGGTTGAACGACCCAAACATACGCTGGTCGCCACGGAACCGAATATGTCGTCCTGCCCAGACGGTAGCCGTGCCAACATCAATCACAAATACCGCATCGTCGTCGGCGCGCTCGGTAATGCTGCGCACGACAGACTGTGGGTGCAGAACGTCGTCGCGATCAATCGCGGCCTTCTTGTCCATGCGCACATCCCAACGGACACGGCGCTTGTTGATATCTGTGACGAAAGACCGCTTCTTAACCACGGCAACCGAGTGGGCAAGCGCCTCAAGCGTTGGCTTAACGTGGCCTACCAGCGGGTGTGTTACCGCGCAACGACGCCCGATGTGCTCGGCCGATATATCAATCTGCAGTATATCGATGCCTTTCGGTAAAAACGTTCTATATGGAAAGTCGCAGCCGGCCATGAGCAGCAGATCGCAGTTGTCGAGTGCCGACAAACCTTGTGGCGTACCCAGATGGCCAATGCCGCCAATTCGTAACGGGTGATCGTAAGGCACAACATCGGCACCCTTTAACGAGTTAACAATCGGCGCCTGTATGCGTTCTGCCAACGCAATCACCGAATCACGCGCGCCGTGCGCGCCATCACCAATTAAGATGAGTGGCTTTTTGGCCGAATCAATGGCAGCGCGTGCACTTTCTATTTCGGCGCTCGCCGCCGGCACTTCGGTACCCTCTGCAACGACAAGCGCACCGCGAAAGTTGGAACGCGGAAGCTTCTGGCCAATGATGTCGACGGGAATACTCAGGTGCGAAACACCACGGTGTTCAAGCGCTGATTGCACCGCCGCGTGCGCCTGACGTTGAAACTGTTCAGTGGTGCGCACGGTTTGATTGAAATCAGCAACGTCACCAAACACGCGCTCTAAATCTACTTCTTGAAAATAACTGGAGCCATACTCCGATTCGGGGACTTGTCCGGTAATTGCAAGTACCGGCGCGTAATCGCGTTTGGCGTCATAAAGACCGTTCAGCAAATGCAATGCACCCGGGCCCACAGTGCCCGCGCACACGGCAAGTCGCCCGGTGAGTTTGGCCTGGGCGGCCGCGGCAAAGGCGCCAGATTCTTCATGCCTAACGGTCACCCATTCAA
This sequence comes from uncultured Pseudomonadales bacterium, assembly GCA_964519335.1. Classification (GTDB taxonomy): domain Bacteria; phylum Pseudomonadota; class Gammaproteobacteria; order Pseudomonadales; family Azotimanducaceae; genus JALZVT01. The sequence goes on along the minus strand of CAZFIA010000040.1, from coordinate 22,153 downwards.
AACGATCGTCGCGGCGGATGGCATCCACAAGTGAATTTAGCGCATCGCCCGTAATGCCAAAAATCTCACGTACGCCAGCCTCGGCGAGTATGTCTAGTAATGCTTCGCAAACAGTAGTCATTTAGTTTTCTCTCAGGTCGATCAGATTCAGTGCACTGAGACCAACCACCGCGTCCGGTAGTTCAGTCTTAACTTGGATCAGAATTTTCGTCCTGCGATTCTGAATTTTTGCTGACAGGTGTTCCGCGCATCTCGCGTGGGTAAAGCTGGCCGGGCATGCTCTCGAAGTGCTCATGAAAGAAGGGCAATGACTGGTCAAGACGCTGAAATTCGCTGCGCCGGAGCACCAGAATACGGCAGTCTTCCAGCGCCGTCAGCTGCCCGATGGTCTCGCTACCGCTGCTCAAGCTCTTTTCGCCCCAGTGCTCACCGGCCCCGACGATGCGTACAAAATCTTCGCGGTCGCCTTCGTACTGAATGCGCGATTCCAATGTTCCTTCTACCACCGCATACAGCCCGTCAATGATCTGTCCGGGCTCAAACAGAATATCGCCCTCGCTCAAATGCACCATGGAAACACCCCGCTGATGGGGTACGGCCATCTGCACAATGCTGCGCGGCAATATGTAGTCAAACGCCCAGTTCAGGGCAATGCGCGCTTTGGTGGCAAAGCCAGGCACCATGCCCAGATACACCCCGCGCCAGAGCAACCAGGCGAGTAGCCCAGAGATGGGGCGGCCATAGATTTCTGCTACCGCGTCGTAATGACCAATAGAGGCAAGGCTGCCGCGCGGCTCATAATCAAACACCGTCTGCTCTTGCCCGGCCAGATAAGCGGCCACATTGTCAGCGAGCTTTTCGGCCTCCTGAACCGCAAACTGGGCGGTGGTGGGTGCTATGCCTCCCTCCCCGGGCAGGGGCACGGCGGCGGCATCACCCAATGCCCACACCGCATCAAGGTTTGGAACCTCCATGGTGCCAGACACCTCCAAACGGCCGCGCGAAAGAGGCAGCTCAAGCTGCTCAAACAACTGGCACGGCTGACTGCCTATGGTGATCACCAGCGTGTGCGTGCCTATTCGCTCACCGCTCTTGGTATACACATCAGTGGCCGTGGCGCGCACCAGACTTTCACCAAGACGCACAGAAACGCCCCGCTTCGACAGTCGCTCTGCTGCATGAACCCCCAGAGTGGGGCCAAGCTCGGGTAGCAGCCGGTCGCTGCGCTGCAAAATCTGAAACTGAACGTCTTCGAGCTCAATGTTGGGGTATTGCTTACAGGTGCGAGTTACCATCTCTTGCAGCTCGCCAACAATTTCAACACCAGAAAAACCGCCGCCGGCAACCACAAAGGTTAGCAGCCGCTTCTTAAGCTCGGCGTTGTTGGTAATGTCTGCGTGTTCAAGACAATGCAGCACATGGTTGCGTAAATCGCGCGCATCGGTAAGCGATCGAACGCTGTAGCTGTGTTCTGCAAGCCCTGGGAACAGGTCAGTTTTGGTTGCCTGACCAGGCGCTAGCACTAGCGCTGCATACGAACGCTTCTGAGGAACGCGTTTGCTGCCCTGAACAATAGTGATCTCTTTGGCCGTAAAATCGATGTCGCGGACGGTGCCCATGCGCACCTTTACGCCTGACAGCATAGATCTAAGGGGCGTCACTGCATCAACCGCGTTAATGGTACCGCCTACAACCTCAGGCAATAGCGGTTGAAACACAAAGTAATTTCGCTCGCTAACGAGCTCTACCGTATAAGTACTGGGTAACTTGCGCTGTAGCGCTCGAGCAGCAAAAGCTCCGGCAAACCCGCCACCAATAACAACAACCCGGCCAGCAGATTTCTCTGCGGCCTGAGTACCGTTAACGGTCATCTTATTCTCTTTAGTTACGAACGATCGGCGAGACTTTAGTACCTTGCAAACCGCTACCCGCCATCAGTCCTTTCTGATCAAAGACAAAGGCATAGATATCAGAACGTACAGTGGTGGTGGTTAGGCTTTTGCCGATTCCGCGATCGGCGATCACCAGGCTGGGACCAATACCCAGCTCCCAACCCCGGGCATGCTTTACTTTCTCAAGCGCCTCATCGTTGGTAATGATCAGCGCGTAGCCGAAGCTCTGAACCCCCGCTTGCAGTCCAAAAGAGGCGGAAACGCTGTTGAAGTAGCCTGCTACCTGATCCTTCTCAAGCAGCACGCCTTCACCAAACTGGCCACCAAAAGTGAGGCCCGCCTTGAGAATGCGCGGAAAAACCATTATCCCGGCAGCTTCTTCAGCCAACTGCCGGGCCCCATCGTTGCCGTCTACAAGCGTTTGCAAGGAAGCACGCGCGGTGCTCTCAAGCTCTGAGGCGTCATTGGTGTGAACAATATAGCCTGGCGAGGACGCGCACCCTGACTGCAGTAGCACCGCCAACAGGCAAAATAGACTTAAACGTTTCATGTGGGCCTCCAGAGGTTAGAACCGGTCTAGATCGAGGTTGATCGCGCACCTAGCGAAGCAAATAATTGTCCCACAAGGGTTTGGTATTGAACAGCGCAGCAGGCGCTACCCTGGTCCACCCGCAGCACCAGAAGCCTGGCAGGTCCTAAGATTGGCCCATCTCTCTTCAATAAGAGTCGGCGGGTTTCGATAGGAGTCATCGGGCTGATTGGTTTAATATGCCCGTCGCGTCGCTCCGCACTACTACTTTTAGAATCCAATCATCAAAACAAAGCACATCAACAACCTGATCCAACAAGCCGGTGCCTGGCTCTTAGGCTCCATTAGCCTGCTCGGTCTGTTATGCATCTCTGCAACCGCACACGCCGAACAGGGTGCTGCAGAACACCAGGCCCAAGAACACCAAACGCCACATTTCAAATCCGCCCCACACCACCTCTCGGTGCTTTTCGCCAACACCCGAGTCAATGGCGAAAACGAAACCGGTTTTACTCTGGGGCTCGACTACGAGTACCGGCTGAATCAGCTGCTTGGACTGGGCGTGGTGGTTGAGAGAGCGAAGGGCAGCGTCGACGCAACAACGGTATTGGCGGTGGCAGACATACACCTTTGGAAGGGACTGGCCCTGCAAGTTGGGCCCGGCTTTGAGCGCGTTGGCGGCACTACCTTCTTTGCAGGTCGCCTCGGCCTGCTCTACGAGCTAGAACTGCCATCCGGGTTCACCATATCGCCACAATTTCATTTTGACCGATCAGAAAAAAACTCGACTGTGGTGGGGCTCGCCATCGGCAAAGCGTTCTAGTCTTCCCGCCGACAGTTGCCAAACACTTCAAACTATTTCCGTTTACATTCACGCCGCCTTCACGTTCACAGTCGCACCTTCAGCGCACGAAAATCGGTTTTGGGTAGTAGGGCTTGAGAGGAATCCGCCGCGACGATGGCCAGCTATAAAATCTTGCTTGTAGAAGACCATCGCGAACTCGCCGAAACTGTAGGGGCTTTTCTGGAATCTAGCGGCAGCACTGTCGATTACGCAGCCGATGGACTAATCGCATTGCATCTGGCCGTCACTGAAATCTACGACGCTATAGTTCTGGACGTTCAGCTACCTGGCGTAGATGGTATTGAGGTATGCCGACGCTTGCGCAATGAAGCCAAGCTCACTACCCCTATCATCATGCTCACTGCAAGAGATCAGCTGGAAGACAAGCTAAAGGGCTTCGATAGCGGTGCGGATGACTACCTACTCAAGCCCTTCGATCTTCCCGAGCTAGTTGCTCGAATTGAGGCCATAGTGCGCAGGGGTAAAGGCCTGTCAACGCGCTACGAGATTGGCGATCTCAGCCTGGATCTGGACACCCTCGAGGTTCATCGCGAGGGAGACAAGCTCGCCGTGTCGCGCACGGGCTTCGAAATATTGCGCACCTTAATGCGCGAATTCCCCAAGGTGGTGTCGCGGCTCCAGCTAGAGCAGGCGCTGTGGGGCGATGATCCGCCAGATAGTGATGCCTTGCGCAGCCATCTGTACAACCTGCGTCAGTCTGTCGACAGACCCTACAAGTTGCCCATGATCGAGACGCTTGCCGGGCGCGGCTATCGCATTCGTTCCGAAGCCGAAAACAAGAGTGACAAGTAAAACAGCATTCTTTTGCTTGTTTGCCTTAGCTGTCTGGAAAGCGAATAGTTACAGATGTCCCTTCGGCAGGTTTACTCACCGCACTTATCTGCCAGTCAAACTGATCGGCCAAACGCCGAACAATAGACAAACCCAACCCGTGGCCTCGCGTTGCTCCACGACTCGATTCTGCTCGATAGAACGGCTCGAAAGCGCTAACTAGCTCTTCTTCGGTCATACCAATGCCCGAATCTTTGATTCGCACCATATCAACGTCTACCGTTATCGTAACCTGGCCATCTCGCGTGTAACTCAACGCGTTGCGCAGCAAATTCCCTAGCGCAATGTCGATGATCTTCTCAGTAGCCAACACACGCAACTGAGCGTGCTCAATCAATTCAACCTTGTTCCCCGATTCTTCGATAAACCCAGCCAACAGGTCCAACTGATTTTTAGCTACCGCATTAACCAGCGTCGGCTTCGTTGGTGGCACTATTTCTTCTTCGCGAGCTAACAACAAGAGAGTTTCGAGCAGCGATTCCATGTCAACCACGGTGCGACGCATGCGCTTAAGCGCGGCCTGTTCAAAGTCGGGTCGATCGTCGTGCTGTTCAAGTAAATCGAGCGATCCCTTAAACACAGCAACCGGCGTGCGCAGTTCGTGGCCTGCATCTCTGGTAAAAACGCGCTCGCGGTCGATCGCTCTATCAAGACGGTCGGTAAAGTGTTCAACCGCTTCGATCATCGCCGCAACTTCGTCGTCCTGGGGTTCGCCCAGCGAATCCAGATCCAGATCAATGCGGCCGCCGCGCTGAAAGTTAACGTTCTCAAGCCGTTGGGCCAACGCAACGATCGGCGACAAGGCGCGCTGCGACCACCGGTACGCAAAGAACAGCAGCAGGTACATCATGAGCAATACGATAGACAGCGGCAGAATGCCAAAATAGAAGGCCAGCACTGATACCTGATTACCCGGGAAGGCGAGATACAGTCGCTTACCGTTTTCTTCCGACACGTGCACCAACACGCGTTGCTCGCCAAGTGTGGCAGACCCATAGCCTACGGGTAGTTCGGCTATTTGAGGCGGCGGAGCAAGTCCTACCTCTGAGAGAGCCGATTCCGACCCTATGTTTGCCAGATAACCAGTCATGTTTGCCGTGTTAGGCAATGGCTGCGACGGGTCTTCTGCATAGAGCGACCAGTAATGCTCGGCTTCGCGATTAAGCGCTTGTCGCGTGAGTAAATCCTCAACAATAAGTTGGGTGAGATAGATTCCAATGAGTGTCGCCAAACCAATGACGAGAAGTTGCAGCGCAAAGATACGGCCAAGCCGGGCGCTCAGGCCGTCCCGTTTCACGCCTGATCTCGCCCAGCAAGCGTCGGGACACTTTCCGTGGGCCCACTGGCCTCCTTAGGCAGCAAAGTTCGCGCCCACCCGAACATTAAGAAAAACAGCGTCGCCCATACGCAGACAATAATCCCAAGCGCATAGGGTTCAGGAATGATCACGCCTCCCAGGCGTTCGCCAGCGAGGTAGCTGGGCACAGAGGCACCTCCCGCCATAATCGCACCCAACCAGGGTCGCGGAACAAAAACACCCAGACTGTGCATAAGCGTTAGACCCACGCCCGACCACAGCAAAAGAATCCAGACCGGCGCGATACTCAGCTCGAACCCCGCTAACCTAAACGGATGAGCCTCAGAGCCAAAATCCAGTACACCGGATGTCGCCCAGAGACTATCGAGAACGAAACCAACCGCAACCAGCACCATCACGAAGCGTAGATCCCGACCCAGCGTGTTCTGCCAGCGGCTATACAGCACCAGAGCTGCCACACCCAGCGCACCCCACAACCACTCGCCCCGCGCACCACCCAGCACACAACCAAACCAGGTTAACTGGAACAAAACCGCATTGAGTATTTTTAGCTTCACGCTGCCGTTCGAACTCTGGAATTGGACTTGGCGGAGGAATACTACCTGATCAAATGGCTAATCAGTGTCTTTAGAGAGCAGCGCCAACTAAACTACCCACGCACAACTTAGTATGCGAGGAATTTGTGAATCAGGTGTCAAACCAGTGTTCAGGCCTACTGTCAGGGGGCTCTTCATGCCGACGGGAGATGCGGCCTGTTTTTGCGGCCTTTTGTCTATTCGCCGCATTGTTCTCGGCAACCCCAAACGCCAGCGCTAACGCGACACCAGCACCGCTAACCTTCAACGTTTGGCTAGATGAGCGAGCGATGGGTACACATGTTTATAGGTTCCAATCACCTGAACCCGCCAGCAACAAGCTAATAGTCACGAGCGAAGCAAACTTCAAGGTAAAGATATTGTTCGCGACGGTGTTCAGCTACCAGCACAAAGCGATAGAGACCTGGGCCGGTGATTGCCTTGCTGCACTCGACTCGGAGACAACCACCAACGGCAAGCAAGAGGCAATAGAACTAGTACTGCCTGATGGCGATTGCGCGGGAACCTATACGTACTGGGACAAAGAGCGCTTACAGCGCGCCGTTCTAACCAACGCCCAGAATGGCAAGCAAGAACCCGCCACCTGGACTGACCTTGGTGCAATGCCACTGCCCACAATTGGCAAGCGAAAGAAAATTCGTGGGCACAGCGGCAACGTACAGGCGGTATCGGTGGCTACGCCATCTGCCAGCTTCATGCTGTACTACAGTGACGCTGCAGAGCTACTCATGATGCAAACCGAAAACGATTCGCGCACCATCACCTACTTGCACGACTCGCTAACCGCCAGGTAGCCGACCTGCGCGACGGCGCCGCCGTGTATAGCTCTTGAATGTACTGCTTGGCGGTCTTTAACCAGGACACGCGCTTTGCTCTTGCCTGAGTGCGCATCTCTCGATAGCTCCTCGGGTTAGAACGGAGCTCCAGAGCACGAGTCAGGGCCTCTTCGCAACTAACCGCCTTCTCATCCAGGTCAGCACCTTCAAAGCAAAACCCGTCTACATCGTCTTCCACAGTATCTTTAAGTCCACCGGTTGCGTGTACCAGGCAAGGCTGGCCACACCGCATAGCAAGTAGTTGAGAGATGCCGCAAGGTTCAAACAAACTCGGCATAACAAACAAATCGCCGGCACGATAGAGGGCATCAGCCAGCACATCAGAATAGCCTCGAAGAAAAACAAAATTCTGGTGTCTCGCCGCATGCTCTACCAATTGTCTTTCCAGGCTTTCATCTCCCGCGCCAAGCATTACAAAACACCCCTGATCTGAAATCGTTGTAAGCAGCTTATCAAGCAACGTGTCGTTACTGCCTTCACGCTTGTGCAACAAGAGACCTACTTTTTGATCAGTAATGCGTCCAACGCTTGTGAGCAGATAGCGGCTTGCAAACGATTGACCCAAAGAAGACAGTGCTTCGCGCGCGAGAAAATCACTGGAACGCAGCGCATCGTGCTGACCAATCCAGCCCGCGAGCGTGCGCTGCATAATTCGAGTTAACGCTGTGCGTTCCTGAGCAAAAGACTCTGTGTCGGCAAAAGCAGGCTCGCTTAGCATCAATTCATCGGGATAGGCGCAGCCATTCAACAAGCCGACCAAATCACCTTCTTCGGCGCGGGGCTGCAGAACAAACTCCAATCCTTCACCGCCATGCAATCCGAGCTCCAGATCGTTGGATTCAAGTACTTCGCGCGCATAGCTCGGAGACACCACGTGAATCTTGTCAACCAGGCTCAAAGCAGCTCGGGTTGGGTTGTAACAGTCTGAATAATTAGGGTCCTGCAGATACTCGCCCGTTAGCTCAAGATCCGGGAACCAGCTAGCGAGCGAGGAAGGATGACCTTTGAGCGGTCGCGTGCCCTGCAGCGCAAGATTGTGAATCGTGTAAACCAGCTTAAGCCCGGCTAACTTTTTATGGTTACGTGCAAGCACCGCAAAGGTACCCGCGTGCCAGTCGTGCATGTGCACAACCTCAGGGGAGAGCCACTTACCGTCAGCGAGTAGCTGCGCGGCTGTTGCGCAAAACAACGCATAGATATTGGCATCTGTCGCAAACGGCTGATCCGCTGCATCATGATGGTAGATCTGACCCGCAGGCGCCGAAAACACCGGGTGATGAATCACCCAACAACCGGCGCCGTCTTGCGCGGGCAATCGATAAAGCGTGACCAGCTGAATCGATCCCGCAAAGGCGACGCGCGTGCTAACAACTCGCTTAGCCCCCTCGTTCAGATGATAAACGCCATAAGACGGTAGAAGCACATCAACCGTCGCACCCGCAGCCACCAGCGCAGGAGGCAACTGCTGTATGACATCGCCAATTCCGCCAACTTTACCGCCAACCAGACCACCGTGTTCGGCGGCCAACATCAATATAGAAGTCATATCAGCGCAACGCGTGTGCAGGTTGACCAAGCATGTCTGGCGTTACTAGCACAACACCACCCGGAGATACCCTAAAGCCACGAGCCCGGTCTGCCTCATGGTCAACACCCACCTCGGTGCCTTCGGGCAACTTAACGCCACGGTCTATTACGCAATTTCTTAAGGTGCAATGACGGCCTATCTCACACTCGGGCAACACAACGGCACCCTCCATGTCGGTAAATGAATGCACTCTAACGGAAGAGTACATCAGCGATTTCCTTACGCTTGCGCCAGAAATGATGCACCCACCAGAAACCAGAGAGTCGACGGCATAGCCACGTCGCTCGTCCTCATCAAATACAAACTTGGCCGGCGGTAACTGGCTTTGTGCGGTGCGAATTGGCCAGTCCTTATCGTAAATATTGAGTTCTGGATCTGGCTCTACCAGTTCCATATTCGCCTGCCAGTAGCCATCTATGGTTCCCACGTCGCGCCAATACGCCTGGACTCCGGTATCGCCGTCGGTAAACGAGTAAGCAAACATGCGGTGTTTATCAACAATGCCCGGGATAAGGTCGAATCCAAAGTCGTGGGTAGAATCCGGGTTCTCTGCGTCTTTAATGAGCTGCTCAAACAAGAATTCGGTGTTGAACACGTAGATGCCCATAGAACCGAGACAGACACCCGGCTGACCAGGAATCGAGGCGGGCTCTTCTGGCTTTTCTTGAAACGACAGCACCCGGTTGTCTTCGTCTACCTGCATAACACCCAACTGACCGGCCGCTTCTTCACAGGGGATAGGCACACAGCCAACGGTCATATCTGCATTGCTGCGAGCGTGCGCGGCAATCATGGTTCCATAATCCATCTTATAGACATGATCGCCAGCAAGAATTACCACGTGCTTTGGCGCCGCCGACTTAATAATGTCGAGGTTCTGAAAAACAGCGTCTGCAGTACCTTTGTACCAGTCGTCTGAATAGCGCTGCGACGCCGGCAGTACTTCTACGTACTCATCAGTTTCTCTTCGGTAGTGAGTCCAGCCACTTATCAAGTGCCGCAAGAGCGAATGCGACTTGTATTGCGTGATAACGCCCACGCGTCGAATACCCGAATTGGCGCAATTAGACAGAGTAAAGTCGACTACCCGAAACTTACCAGCGAAGTAGAGAGCCGGCTTGGCTCTCCAGCTGGTTAGTTCGTGCAATCGACTACCGCGACCTCCGGCAAGTATAAGCGCCATGGAGTTACGGGTCAGGCGCGAGACAAATCGGCCACTGTCAGCCGACTCCATGTCGGCGGTTAAGAGTTCACTCTTTAAATTAGCGTTCAAGCTGAAAATTCCATTTTTTCTAAAAGTTACAAAGTCTGTGCGTTCAAGTCTGGTGCGGATACCGGCTGCCGACCGGCACGTTGGCTACGGTCAGCAAGTGATGCAGCGAGCTCAGCCGTAAGCTGTTCTGACCGCAACCGCCAATGCCAGTTGTTACCCACTGTTCCAGGTGTGTTAAAGCGAGCACTCGCGGGCAAACCAAGCAAATCTTGCATGGTTAACACGGCGAGCTGCGCGGGGCTTTCGAGCGCCTCGTCGAGTATGGCGTTAACAAGCTCGGCCAATCCCTGTTGTTGATATCGCACCCGCAAAGGCTCGAGCTGCTCAGGCGTTAACTCGCTGAGCCAACCCAACGTGGTGTTGTTGTCGTGGGTGCCCGCATAGCAAATAACATCCGGGGTGATTCTTTCGGGTGCGTGAGGGTTGTCTTCCCCTCCATCGTAGCCAAACTGCAATACGCGCATGCCGGGCAGCTCAAATTGCTCACGCAGCAGGTGTACATCCGGTGTCAGATCACCTAGATCTTCGGCAACCAAAGGAAGTACCGGGTAGTCATTTCGCAGGTGTTCAAGAAATTTGGCGCCAGGGCCTGGCTGCCAGCAACCAGAACTCGCGTCCGGCGCATCGGCAGGCACTTCCCAATACTCATCGAGACCGCGAAAGTGATCTATGCGGGTAAGGTCAAACTGCTGCGAGAAGTGTTTTACCCGAGCACGCCACCAGGCATACCCGTCGGCTTCCGCTCGCTCCCACAGATAGAGCGGGTTTCCCCAAAGTTGCCCGGTAGCGCTGAAATAGTCAGGCGGTACGCCGGCCACAACTCGCGGCGAACCGTCCTCTTGCAAATCAAAGAGGTCCGGGTAGCTCCAAACGTCTGCGCTGTCAGCGGCGACATAGATGGGGCAATCACCAAGCAATTGAATTTCCGCTTTGTTCGCATAGGTACGAAGCGCCCGCCATTGAATGGCAAATAAAAATTGGGTCACCTTTACAGTTTCTAGCGCGGCCGCTTCTTGCACATCAAAGGTATAAAGCGCAGACCCGTCACGGCGAGAAAATTCTTCTGGCCAATCGTTCCAGGCTTTGTCCGCAAAGCGATTCTTGAGCACAACAAAACGGGCGTAGTCGTGCAGCCAGTGTTGGTCCTCGCTATCCAGAAATGCCTGGTACTCATCCTGTAGCTGCGCACTGGCGAGTCGATCAAAGTCCTGGCTCACCTGTTCCAATATTTCTTCTTTAAAGGCAGCAACAGCAGAAAAGTCCACCGCATCCGTGTTCACCCAAGGAGGTTCAAGCTGGTCTTCATCTAACAGCTCAAGATCAACCAGGCCCTGAAGGCTAATCAGCATAGAATTGCCGGCATAGGCCGACCGCGACTGATAGGGCGATGCGCCGTAGCCCACTTCGCCACAGGGCAGCACTTGCCACCAGCGTTGACCGGCTTCTACCAGCCAGTCAACAAAAGCAAACGCGGCGGGACCAAGGTCTCCGATGCCCTCTCCATCCGGTAAGCTCGTTAGGTGCAGCAAAACGCCGCTTTCACGTTTCAACGTTTGGTCTTCCAGATATCGCGCTCGTATTCAGCGATAGTTCGGTCAGAGGAAAAATCTCCTGAGCCCGCGGTGTTAAGCACACTCATTTTTGCCCAATGGCTTTTCTGTTCGTAGGCTTCTGCCACACGCTGCTGCGCATCAACGTAGGCGCGGAAATCTGCAGCGGTTCGCCACGGATCATCAGGATTTCTGACTGCTGCAACCAGCGGGTTAAACAAACCAGGTTCAAAGAGCGAGAAATGGCCGCCTTCAATTAGATCCAGTGTGGCCGCAAGGTCGGCATCCTCTGCGATGATCGAGGCTGGATCATAGTTACCCGCAAGGCCTGATACCTCATCGGCACTCAAACCAAACAAGAAGAAATTGTCTTCGCCAACGCGTTCCAAAATTTCGATGTTTGCACCGTCTGCGGTTCCAATAGTGAGCGCTCCGTTCATCATGAGCTTCATGTTGCCGGTGCCAGAGGCCTCTTTGCCGGCGGTAGATATCTGCTCAGAAAGATCAGCAGCTGGACATATCTTCTCCATTGCTGTTACTGAGTAGTTAGGTAAAAACGCGAGCTTAAGCCAGGGCGCCACCTTGGGATCTTCGTTTATACGTTGAGCCACGTTGTTGATCAGCTTGACGATAAGCTTGGCGGTGGCATAACCAGGCGCTGCCTTGCCCCCAATCAAAACAAATCGTTGAAAATCGTTAGTGCAGCCGTGCTCATGTATCTGCCGGTAGAGGTGTACGACGTGCAGCACATTCAAGAGCTGGCGCTTATATTCGTGAATACGCTTTACCTGCACATCCACCAACGCGTTATCTGAAAATTCGACGCCGGCACGCTCCAGCACAAAGTCTTGGAGCTGCGTTTTGTTGGCCTGCTTTACCGACTGCCAGCGAGCGCGAAACTCAGAGTCTTCGGCGAACGGACGTAACTGTTCTATTCTCGAGAAGTCTCGTACCCAGCCTTCGCCGATGGCATCGGTAATCAGCTTCGATGCTTTCGGGTTGCAATGTGCAAGCCAGCGTCGGGGGGTAACGCCATTGGTCTTGTTGTTGAAACGATTGGGCCACAGCTCATAAAACTCTTTGAACAGCCCCGAACTTAGTAGCGCACTGTGCAATGCGGCAACGCCGTTCACCGAGAAGCTACCCACAACGGCCAGGTGCGCCATGCGAATCTCACCGTGCTCGCCATCGGTGACAATAGACAGGCGCTGCTGTATCTCCTGGTTACCCGGGAAGCGCGTAGACAACTCCGACAAAAACCGTCCGTTGATCTCAAATATTATGTCGAGCAACCTGGGCAACATGTGCCGAAACAGCCCTACCGACCATGTCTCCAGCGCCTCAGGCAACAGGGTGTGGTTGGTGTAGGCAAAGCAGTTAGTTGTGATATCCCAGGCCTGATCCCAGGAGAGGTGATGCTCATCGAGCAGCAACCGCATTAGCTCAGCTACGCTGATCGCCGGGTGCGTGTCGTTTAACTGAAAGCAGTGTGCGTCAGCAAAACCGGCAAACAACTCCGCCGAATCCTGGTTCTCATCAGATTTATTGCGCTCGACCCAGTCTCGCAGCACATCCTGTAAACTGGCCGACGCCAAAAAGTACTGCTGCTGCAACCGCAACGCCTTACCGTTTTCGCTGGTGTCGTTGGGGTACAGCACCATGGTGATGTTTTCAGCGGCGTTCTTCTGCGCCACCGATTCAGCATAGCTACCCTCGTTAAACTCACCTAGATCGAATCGATCGGTGGCTTCTGATTTCCACAGTCTCAGCGTGTTTACCACACCATTCTGATAGCCCGGAATAGGCAGATCGTAAGGCAGGGCAATTACGTCCTGGGTATCTACCCAGCGATAGCGCGTTACGCCATTGTCGTCTTCATAGCTCTGGGTTTTACCGTAAAACTTCACGCGTCGACGCATTTCGGGCCGCGGAAACTCCCAGGGATAGCCACGCAGCAACCAATGATCCGGGCGCTCGACCTGAAAACCATCTTCTATAGTCTGGTGAAACATGCCGTATTCATAGCGCAGGCCATATCCGGTGACCGGCAAATCGAGGGAGGCGCAGCTATCGAGAAAACACGCGGCTAGCCGACCCAGCCCGCCGTTGCCCAGGCCTGCGTCTGCCTCCTGAGTGTGCAGCTCTTCAAGCGTTGCACCAAAGTCTTCAAGCGCCGTCTCTGTAGCCTCATCAAGATCGAGGTTTTTAAGCGCGTTGGTAAGCGCCCGGCCCAAAAGAAATTCCATTGATATATAGAAAACTTGTCGCGAATCATCCGCCCTACGTCGCTGACGAGTTGATCGCCAGTCGTCCGCAACATGATCTCGAACCGTCATGGCCGCAGCGAGATATACATACCAATCGCTACGTTCGAAAGGTGCACGCCCAAGCGATGTCTCAAGATGACGTTCTATCTGCTGCTGCAGACGCTGTCCGTCCATTGACGACGAAGAAGGGGGGTGTACAGGAGAGTTCATGCAGAAGATTCCGTAGAAGTGCCGCGAGTATTCGAGGCTAAAAAGACACAAAGAGATTGAGCAGGAATAGATGTGGATATTCCGTCATTCGAGTTACTAATAAGCTGGCCAGGCTGCCCGCTAACGTGCGAGGTATCGAGTACCGGCCGCCACGCCAAACCAGAAGGCAGCGTTAATTGCTCTTCAGCTGACAAAGGATTTAGTGCAAGCAATACAAGTTCGCTCTGCGTAGCCCACAACAGCGCAAACGGAGCGGCGCTATCGATGGTTGCATCGTTTTTTGTATACACATGCCACTGCTGTTCTTCCATCTGAACACCATCGAAGCTGCGCCAGCTTACGGCGCGGTCATCAGACAGCCCACCCTGGTCATCCCAGGTGCCATGCACGTGTTGCGACTCTCGGTATATATCCAGCGTCGTTCGCAGATCGATGAGCCTTGAAACTAGATTGACGTACGCGGACGAGGCAGCGTCCCACTGCACCCAACCCGTTGCATTGTTTTGACAGTAGGCGTTGTTGTTGCCGCCTTGAGAATTTTTCAGCTCATCTCCGGCAAGCAGCATCGGCGTGCCCTGAGAAAGAACCATAGTGGCCAACAAGGCTCGTGCCCTTCGCTCCCGCGCTTCACAAATAGCCGGGTCGGAAGTCGGGCCCTCGCAACCCAGATTGTCGCTAAGGTTGTGGCTATGCCCGTCCCGATTATCTTCGAGATTCGCTTCATTGTGCTTGTGGTGATAAGCCACCAAATCAGCAAGCGTGAATCCATCGTGCGCCGTAATGAAATTTACGCTGGCACTTGGTGTTCGGCCGCTAGCTTCAAACAGATCGCTCGAGCCGTGCAGGCGTTTGCCCAACTCAGCCTGGGCGCCTACATCACCGCGCCAATAACTTCGGGCGGCATCGCGAAATTTGTCATTCCATTCGAGCCAGGATTTTCCAAAACCACCCAACTGGTAGCCCCCGGGGCCAATGTCCCAGGGCTCTGCAATGAGCAGTTTCTCAGACAACACAATGTCGGTGCGCAGCGCCTCAAATAACGCGTGTTGCGCGCTAAAGCCCTCGAGTTCACGCCCAAGGCTAACGGCAAGGTCAAACCGAAATCCGTCAACCCCATACTCACTCGCCCAATGGCGAAGGCTATCGCGCACCAGGTTCTGCACAACCAGGTTGTTGGTGTTTAGTGTGTTGCCGCAGCCTGTATCATTTATATACGCATATTTAGAGTCAGCTTCGAGCTTGTAGTAAGCGGTGTTATCTAGCCCTCGGAAGCTAAGTGATGGACCGTCTGGCCCACCTTCTGCCGTATGGTTGTAAACAACATCCAGCAGCACCTCTATATTGGCATCGTGCAGAGCGCGCACGAGATTCTTCATCTCTTGATGGGCTGCACCGGCCACCTGAGCATAGGCTAGATGCGGCGCAAAAAAGCTCAGCGTGTTGTAACCCCAGTAATTATTGAGGCCAACGCTCGCAAGGTGAGGTTCATCGACAAACGCTTGAACAGGAAGTAACTGTAACGAGGTCACACCCAACGCGCGTAAGTGTTGGATTATCTGAGCAGAACCTGCGCCTGCAAATTTACCGCGCAATTCATAAGGTACAGCGGCATTGAGCGCGGTAAGTCCTGCAAGGTGTGCTTCATAAATCACCCGCCTCGAAGGAGTTGGGAACACAGAGCCTGCGGATGACAGCGCCTCTGAATCGGCAAGCACAACGCTTCGGGGTACAAAATCTGCATTGTCCTCCGCAAAAGAGAACGCTTTCACAGGCCTGGGTGCCTCACCCTCTACATGCTCAAATCGACACACAGAGTTAGCAGGGCTTACTCGATAACCATTGGTAATTAGGCGCGCGTAAGGATCAAGCAGCAGTCGCTGCGGATTGAAATAGTGACCGTTTTCGGGCTCGAAGGCTCCGTGCGCCCGAAAGCCGTAGCGGGCACCCGGTGCAAGCCCCGGCAAGTAGCCGTGCCAAACGCCAGAATCACAGTCAGAAAACCGCAATCGCTGGGTTTCATGATTGGATTCATCAAACAAACACAATTCGAGCATCTCGGCGTGTTCACTGAAAACCGAGAAGAAAACGCCTTCGCCATCGTAGCGCGCGCCCAACCTTGAGGGATCACCTGCGGCCAAGCGTCCCTCAAGAGTGATAGAAGCACTCTGTTGGCTAGATGAATAGCTCACTTAGGATCCAGCACAAGAACGAGCACACCAAGAGGCGGCAGAGTAAGTTCGATTGAGTTTTCGAATCCGTTAACCGGAATGTCCTGAGTGGAAACACCGCCACCGTTGCCGACATTAGAGCCACCGTAAATCTGCGCGTCGGTATTGAGGCGTTCGGTGTAATCACCCGCTGCGGGTACGCCGAGGCGATAGTGCTCTCGCACCACCGGGGTAAAGTTGCATAGTGCTACTGCGATTTGACCCGATGCGCTCCGCCGGGCAAACGCTATTACTGAATCCTGGTAGTTCGCAACTTCCAGCCATTCAAACAATTCCGAATTTGTATCACCTTCGTACAACGCGGGTGTAGAGCGATAGAGCTGATTCAAATCGCTAACGAGACGCGTAATTCCGCGATGCTCGTGGCCAGCCTGCAAGTGCCAGTCCAGGCTCTGATCATGATTCCACTCTTGCTCCTGAGCAAACTCACCGCCCATAAACAGGAGTTTTTTGCCAGGGTGTGTCCACATATAGCCGTAGCAGGCCCTAAGATTCGCAAACTTCTGCCAGCGATCACCAGGCATACGCTCCAACAAGGAACCCTTGCCGTGCACAACTTCGTCGTGACTCAGCGGTAGCACAAAGTGCTCGGAAAACGCATAAACCATTGAAAAAGTAAGGGCATCATGGTGGTGAGCTCGATGCACCGGGTCTTCTCGCATATAGGCAAGCGTGTCGTTCATCCAACCCATGTTCCACTTGAACCCAAAACCCAGACCACCGTGCTCGACGCTACGTGTCACGCCATCCCAGGACGTCGATTCCTCGGCAACCATCATCGTTCCAGGTCGATTCAAATGCGCCTGGCGATTCAGCTCACGAATAAAGTCAACGGCTTCGAGGTTTTCGCGCCCACCAAATGCGTTGGGTTGCCACTGACCTTCCTTGCGGCTGTAGTCGAGGTACAGCATGGAAGCAACAGCATCTACCCGCAGTCCGTCGAGCTGGTAGTAGTCGAGCCAGTGTTGCGCCGAACTAAGTAAAAAGCTTCGAACTTCGTTGCGGCCGTAGTTGTATATCAATGTGCCCCAATCTGGGTGCTCACGCCGTTCTGGCGCGTCGTGCTCATAAAGGTGGGTGCCATCAAAACTGGCAAGCCCATGGGCATCTGCTGGAAAGTGAGCGGGTACCCAGTCGAGCAATACGCCCAGACCATTGCGATGCGCGCGCTCTACAAAACGCCGAAAGCCGTCGCTATCACCAAAACGCTGCGTGGGTGCAAACAGGCTAACTGGCTGATAGCCCCAAGACCCAGCAAACGGGAATTCGGCAATCGGCAGCAGCTGTAAGTGCGTAAAGTTCAAATCTACCGCATAGGGAATCAGCATATCTGCCAACTCATCCCAGGATAGATAGCGATTGTTCTCTGCACGTCGCCACGACCCAAGATGCACTTCATAGATACTGATGGGCGCATTCTGAGCATTGTGTGCTTCACGCAATTGCTGCCAGGGCTCGCCACCACGAATCAGCTTCAGATCTTGATTCACTGCAGAGGCAGTCGCCGGCGGAAGTTCGGTAGCTCGTGCAAAAGGGTCTGCCTTTTGCACGCAATAATCGCCGCCTTCTGCTGGCACCAAAAGATCGAACTTATAGCGAACACCTGAAGCGACTCCAGGAACAAAGAGCTCCCAAACGCCGTACTGCGGATGAACTCGCATGACGTGACGTCGAGCATCCCAACTGTTGAAATCTGCAACAATGGATACGCGCTGTGCATTGGGTGCCCAGACGCTGAAGCGCACGCCTCTAACCCCATTTACTGAGGTTGCATGCGCGCCGAGAAAATCCTGCGCCTTGTCATGCTGACCGGCGGCAAAACGTTCAAGATCTTGCCCGTAATCGCGATCGGTCGCCTCGAGCCAGGAACCGAACGCATAGGTATCTTCCTGAACCTGCACAGACCCTTTGGCATCGGTAACTCGCAACCGATAATTAAAACGTTCCGAGAATCCGTTGATCACCCCTTCAAACAAACCGTCGCTGTGAATACAGGTCAGTACGGCTAACAATCGAACGGGAGTGCTCGCACCCTGTGCATCGACGGCGATAACCTCAACCTTGACGGCCTGAGGTAACAACACGCGCACAACTACAGCAGGCTCAGCGCTTTCCAGCGCGTCTGCCC
>CAZFIA010000040.1:0-3942 GCA_964519335.1 uncultured Pseudomonadales bacterium | reverse complement strand
GGCGCTTTCCAGCGCGTGCATGCCTAACCAGGCGCAGGGATCAGCACAGCGCGCAGCCACAAGCTCGGCCACAACGTCTGAAGGGGTATGCCGCGGGGCGGTTGATAATTTGGGGGCCTGGGCGCGCGAGGCACCTGGCAGATCGGGTTGAAGTTCGCTCACTAATCCATTCGCAGCGTAAGTTTAGGGACAGTCTAAAAATGCCAATTTTACCGGAGCCACTACCCGGGCTTGCGTCACAGGTCTCATTCCGTGCAGCGTCCCTCCCTTTAGTGCGAGAATTAACGTCTACCGCGACTGCATCACCCCACCAAACATCACCAAACACCACCAAACCCGAAAAGAGAGCACCAGACGATGAATGTTTCCGACGCCGTGACCCAGCGTAAATCTATACGCAATTTTCTAGACACTCCGGTAAGCGACGCTGAGCTTAAAGACCTGCTCGAAAAGGCGGCTCGCGCACCGTCCGGCGGCAACCTGCAACCCTGGCGGATTTACATCGTTAACGGCGAACGCACGGCAGAGCTGCAGACCCATCTGGCCGCTCAAACCGAGCGCGAAAAACCCGCCTATGACGTCTATCCACCCAATCTTGCTGAGCCCTATCGCAGCCATCGGTTTAAGGTGGGTGAAGACATGTATGCCCTGCTCGGCATTCCACGGGAAGATAAGCCCGCACGATTTGCCCATCTGGCGCGCAACTTTGCGTTTTTTGACGCCCCGGCCGGTTTTTTTTGCTACGTCGATCGCAACATGGGGCCACCACAGTGGTCTGACCTGGGCATGTTCTTGCAGACCTTCATGTTATTGGCTACCGAGTACGGCCTTGCCACCTGCGCTCAAGAAGCCTGGGCGACTCGCCCTCAGGCAGTCACTTCGTTTGTCGGTGCACCAGAAGAGCAAATATTGTTTTGCGGCATGGCGGTGGGGTATGCCAATCCCGATGCCAGGGTAAATACCTTAGTGAGCGATCGCGGCCCTTTCTCAGAGTGGGCACAATTTGTTTAGTGAGTGACTGCTGTGTGGAGAACGCTGAGTAGGTAACGCGGCCAACACTCACCTAGTGCACGGGCGGTGTATCTTTCCGGCCAAAAATCTGCGCGCTCAACGCCTTTTGCTGCTGCAACAACTCAAAGCTCTCCGGCGCAACCAGTAATTGCAGATCGAGAGCGGCAAGTGCATCCCCGTGCGCACCCGTCTGCACATAGATCTGTTTCAGGTTCTCAAGCAACCGCAGGGCGATTTGCAGCGAGGTTGAAGGCAGAAACCAGGCATCAACCTGCGCTTGCGGCCAGTCTTTGCGGCTTACCCCGCTGTCAGAAGAAACGCGTGCCAGGTTCTCAAGGCAGCTCGTTCGATCGGTGAGCTTCCCGGTAAAGGGGTCAACCAGGCCAGCTTCTACTCCCACTACCCCACCACTGGTTCCTTTTGCTTCGGGCGCATCGGGCGCATCCGGCGCCGGCAGAAAGTGCCCAACCAGGAAGTGTCCAGGAAAGCCAATGCCGCGCAGATCAAACCCCAGCGCCCAACCAATCTCGATATAAATGATGGCAAGCGTAATGGGAATGCCCCGTTTTCGCTCTAGTACTAACGACAAGTCACTATTGTCCGCAGAGTAATAATCCTCGGTATTGCCAGCGTAACCGCGGTCAGATCCAAGATAGGCGACGAGGCGCTCAAGACTCTCTTCGCAACCCGCCCCACGCGCATCAACAACCAGCGAGTCGAGCTGCTCAAGTGCGACTTTGGTTGCGCTTTGCGTTGCCGCGTTATCCCCTTTCAGAATCTGGACAGCAAGCAATGCCAGCCGCGCGAGCGACACATCAGTAGCGTTAACCAGCTCGATAAACTGTTGTCGCGCAGTCACAGCAACGACCCGGTTAGTGGCCGGCACGGAAAATAATGCAAAGAAATTATTGGTGCTTCATTCAAATCTGTGTAGTATCCCGATCCTCAGCGATCTGGTTGAAAAATCAGCTAACTGTATGAGCAATCCACTGGAAAAAACCAGTACAGCAATCAAGCACAGCGAATCACAAGGAGTCGGCTATGAGTAATAAAAGGCATTTTACCGGTGCAACACCGAAAAATACCCCGCGCTCCACTCGCTACGCGTCTCCGTGTGAGGCCCGACAAGTGTACGGCGCACGTCGAGACGGTTGCTGACTGCTGGGAGCCTGCTGAGGAAAACTCAGGCTCCAAACCAAACAATACGGGGCTAAACCCCACACTAACAGCAGATCAGGAACTTCGCTCCTGTCTTCGTCGCCCCACAATCCGGTGGGGCGCTAGCTTCGCTAGACAACGAAGGCGCGCGGTGACTGATGTTGTTTTGTGCTCCCTACAAAAACTACCTCATCTCACCCCAGCGCAGGCACAGGAACCCTTAGGTTTACGTTCGAGCATTGAGAGATGATTTCAGAAAACAAGTCGACCACCCTTTGGCAGGTTACCCACGGTCAACGCCTACGCTACGGCGGTGCAATAGTCGCGATGGCCTGTTTGGGGCTGTTTTTGTTTGGCGCGCCACTCATCGGCAAGTTTGCGATCGACGTGGTTGCCGATTCAAACCTTGCAGCGGGCATGCCGTGGCTGGCTGAGTTCTTTTTAGCAGAGAGTTCAGCAGAGGGTGCACCGGCAGGCGACCCCGACATAGCGGGCTATTTGTGGGCGAGTGCCGCACTCACGCTTCTGGTTACAGCCATCGCCGGTGGCTTTTTGTATCTGCGCGGCCGCTGGGCAGCCGTTGCCTCAGAGGCTATTACTCAGGCCTTGCGCGGTGAACTCTATCGCCGACTGCATCAGGTGCAAGCCAAGTTCTACGACACCTCAGATACGGGTGATCTGGTACAACGCTGCAGCTCTGATGTCGAAACCATCAGGGTGTTTCTGGCCGTGCACGTTGTAGAAATCGGCCGGGCCGTCGTGCTGTTAATCACCGTGCTGCCGTTTCTGTTCTGGATGGACCAACGCCTGGCCTGGTTGTCAATTGTGATCATGCCCATATTGGCGGTGGGCGCTTACGTGTTTTTCGACCGCGTCAAAGCCCTATTCGAAGACGCTGATGTGGCCGAAGGTCGCCTAACCGCCACCCTGCAGGAAAACCTCACGGGCATTCGTGTCGTCCGCGCCTTTGCACGGCAGGAATTCGAAACCCAAAAGTTTGCCGAGCGAAACGCAGAGTTTCGCGACCGTTCGCAACGCTTGATGGTGCTGCAAAGCTACTACTGGGGTGTTACCGACTTTTTCGCAATGGGTCAGCTCGGCCTGGTGCTACTGGTGGGTGCGACCTTCATGATGCAAGGCACGCTCACCGTCGGCGCCCTGTTCGCCTTCATGACTTACGTGGGCATGGTGATATGGCCCATTCGACATCTCGGCCGAGTACTCGCAGACACCGGCAAGGCGGTTATTGCCCTTGGTCGGGTAAATCACATTCTGTCTGAACCTGCAGAGGCGCCAGGCGAGATACCCTCTAGTGGCCGCGCTACTGGCGTACTCAGTCTAAAAGGCTTGAACTTTAGCTACGCCAAGCACACCCCAGTCCTTTCCGATCTAAACCTTGAGATTGCCGCCGGCGAAACTCTGGCGGTGGTAGGTCCACCGGGCTGCGGAAAAACCAGCCTGATAAGAGTGCTGTTGCGGCTCTACGACTACCAGTCGGGTTCTGTAACCCTCGACGGCCACGAGCTTCGCAACCTCGATCGGCACTGGCTACGCGCGCAAGTGGGTGTGGTGTTTCAAGATCCGTTTTTGTATTCGCGTACTGTTGGCAGCAACGTGTCACTCGGTCGACCCGATGCACCGCTCGAAGACGTTTACCAGGCATGCCGGGATGCTGCCATTCACGAGTCCATCCTTGGCTTTCCCAACGGCTACGATCAGAAGGTAGGGGAACGCGGCGTAACCCTATCGGGCGGCCAACGCCAGCGGCTCGCG